>PLNO01000281.1 GCA_003141795.1 Spirochaetaceae bacterium
GCTCTGAAGCAGCGGCGCAATGTCGTGCTCTCACGCGACACGGAGCTTCGTGTGGAGGGCTGCCGGGTCGTGCACAGCCGTGATGAGGCGCTTGCTGGAAGCGGAAACGAAGAGGTCTTCATCATCGGCGGCGCCTCACTGTATGCGCTCTTCCTCCCCGTCGCTTCGAGGATGTACATAACGTGGATAGACCGTGAGGTCGAAGGTGACACCCTCTTCCCCGTCGTCTCCTGGGAGGAGTGGAAGGTCACTGCAGAGGCGCCAGGGGAGGCGGGCGCGGAAGCGCCTCCCCACCGATTCGTCGACTACGAGCGGAGCATCCGGTGAGAACGGTGCGGGTGTCCGTGCTCGTGCTGGCGCTCGCGCTGGTTCCCCTCGCCGCAGCGGCGCAGGCCTGGCAGCAGGCGGAAACCGCACATTTCCTCTTCATCTTCGAGCCCCGTGACAGGGCCTCGGTGGACGAGCTTCTCACTTTCTGTGAGGACGTGTACGGCTCTGTCACCGGATTCTTCGGGTCTTTCCCGCGAAAGGTGCCTGTGATCATCCGTGGACACCGTGACGATCCGAACGGCGTCACCATGTCCCTTCCGGCGCGGATCGATCTGTACCTCANNCAGAAAACTTCCTCGGGGCGCGTTCGGAGAGCTGGCTGCGCCTTCTCCTTACGCACGAGCTCACCCACTTCGTACACCAGTCGATGGACACGGGGCTCTTCCACGCCCTCTCCCTTGCGTTCGGCGCCGACCTCTCAGCTGAGAGCCTCGCCTTCCTGCCGGGATGGGCGGTTGAAGGCCCGGCCGTCTACGACGAGACCCGCTTCTCCCTCGGAGGCAGGGGCCGCAATCCGCTGTTCGAGATGTACCTCAAGGCGGCGATAGAGGAGGCACGGTCGTTCAGCCTCGGGCAGGCGGGATACACCTCGGCTTTCCCCCCGCCCTCGCGGATCTACGTTGCCGGTGACGCGCTCGTCGACTGGCTCCAGCAGACATACGGGGACGACACCCTGCGGCGCATCATGACCGCCTACCTGGACTTCCCGTTTTTTGGGCCGTGGGAGGCGATCTCATCGGTCACCGGCAGGGATGCAGCGGGCATCTTTGCCGACATGCAGGGCTCCCTGATGCGGAAATACGCCTCCGATGCGGCCCTGCCGGGCGGGAAACGGATAACGCCGCAGAGGATCGGAAGCTGGGAGCACCCCCAGGCCACGGCGCGCGGGCTGTACGTGTATCGTACGCAGCCGGATGCCTTCCCCGCCATTGTGCGCTTCGACCCGTCACTCGGCACGGAGACGATCCTCGCGAACGCGCGCCTCACCGATTCGGCGTCCTTCAGCGCGACCTCGGATGGAAGGACGATCTGGTTCTCCAGCCTGTTCGACGATGAAAGCCGGCAGGCAGAGGAGCGCACCGTCGCCGATCTGTTCACCGTCGACCTCGACACGCGCACGACGCGTCAGGTCACGAGGAATGCGCACCTCTGGCATCCCGCCGTCTCGTCGGACGGCGCCACGCTTGTCGCCGTTCAGGGCGCCGGACCGTACACCCGGCTCGTTCTCGTGGACACGCGCACGGGTGCGCTTCGCGTCCTTTTTTCCCGGAGCGAAGGCAACGTGTACACCCCCGTGCTGTCCCCTGACGGCACCAGGGTGGCTTTCACGTTCAACCTTCGCGGCGTGCAGGACGTGTACGTGGCCGATCTGCCCGGCCTCCTGCGAGGAGCCCTGCCCCTCCCCGCCCCCGATGCACCTGTGTCCGATGTGAACGTGGGCCTCCCTCGGGCTGTCCTCGGACCCGATCCCTTCGGCGAATACTTCCCCTCGTTCATCGACAAAGACAGGCTTCTCTTTTCCTCTGATCGCACCGGGTCACTCGCCCTGTACACTGCCGACCTCACGACGGGCGCCGTGGCGCGCGTGCAGGAGGACCCCGTGGCAGCGATCTCGGGTGTTGCACTTGGCGACTCGCTCGTCTACGCAAGCTACGCCTCGGCGGGCTATTGCCTCAAAAGAGTCCCGCTTCGTGATCTTTCAACCCAGCCTCTTGACCTCTCTTCGAGCCTCGATTCCCCGTATCCCGCCGGCGTCGCGTGGACCGCAACCGCCGTGCCTTCGCGGCCGTACGTCGACCTCCCCGCGCCGCTCCTGTGGCTCCCGCAGGTCACCGCAGCGCAGACCGGGCCGTCGGACATCGATATCGGGTTCGGTGCAACGCTCGTGGGCAGCTCCCTTCTGGGCGCGACACGCTGGTCCATCGGCGCCGGGTGGCTCGTCGGGTCAGGCCAGCCCGCGTTCACCGCCTCCTTCTCCTCGGCACTCGGCCAGCTCACACTCGACCTGGAAAGCTCCTTCTCATACGCGTACGCGGGGTCATGGACCGATTCCCTGGTCAACAGCTTTACCGCAGAGTGGACCGTGTTCAACGAAGCGTCCCTGGATTCCGTACGCGGCCTCCTCCTTCTCTCCGGGATCCGCCAGTCATCATCCCTGGTTANNCCCTGATAGGATCGGGGCCCTTCACCTTTTCCGATGCGCTGGCAGCCCCGACGGGCGCATGGTTCACCACGCTCTCCGTTCCTCTCGCCGCGCGTTTCCAATGGCAGCGCGCCGGCAGCCGCCTGGAGTTCACCCCGGTGCTCGGGATGGACGCGTGGCTCCAGGCGACAACGTACCTCCCCCTGCTCTCCCTTGCAGAGCCGTTAGAGGTGATGGACCTGTTCGCGGCTTTCACCGTCCCCTCCCCGATCCCCCATCAATCCTTCAAGATCGGGATGAAAGCCGAACAGGACATCGGCGCCCCGTACGCCACCTGGAACGACGCATTCACCCTCCCCCGCGGCTTTCCGGAAACCAGGCTCCGCGCATCGGCGGGCGGCATGCTGGGGAGCATCGACTACATGGCGCCCATCGCGCTCCTCGACCAGCCCCTCTTCCTCGGGTTCGCGCTCACCGGTGCCGGGGTCTCCGTGCACGCCGAGGCGCTCGCCGATTTCGGCGGGACAGCGGGCACGTTCACCGTGAGCCCGGTGCTCTACATCGGCGGGGACCTGACGCTGCGGTTCGTCTTCAACACTTTCAGCTTTCCCGTCGGAATCGGGGTCGCAGCGGCGCTCGACACCGCATCTCCCTCCTCCTTCGCTCCTTCCACTGACCTGCGCGTGTACCTCTTCACGGGGTTCGACAGCTTCGGGGGCTCCACGGCGGCGCCGACGGCCCGCGCGGAGGGCGCCGCACTTTCGGGCGTCCCCACGGCGCTCGCGGCCCCTGCGCTTCTCCCAGAGGCGGGCGCGTGGTACAGTGCAACTGATGCCAGGTGAAACGATCCTTGTCGTGGAAGACGAGCCCGCGGTAGCGCGCGGGCTTTCGTACGGGCTTTCAGCGGAAGGCTTCACCGTGCTCGTTGCCAACGACGGAGCGAGCGCCCTGCAGATCGCCCGTGGCTCGCGGGAGCGGCCCGCGCCGCACCTCATGCTGCTGGACATACGCCTCCCGGACATGAGCGGGTTAGACGTCTGTCGGGCCCTTCGGGAAGAAGGTCGGGCCCTTCCGATCCTCATGGTGACTGCGCGCGACGAGGAGGTCGACAAGGTCCTGG
>PLNO01000116.1 GCA_003141795.1 Spirochaetaceae bacterium
CAGACGCCCTGCGCTGAGCTTCACATCGAGGGCGCCGATCGCCTTCCCCACGGCGAGCTTCTTCGACGGGTCCCCGACCTTCTTCAACACGTCCGCGTAGAGGTAGACCATCTCATACAGCGTGTACCCGTAGCCGCCCGGCTCGGAGCCGTACGCGCCGACGTACGCGTCCTTGATCTTCTTCGTGCGATCGGTGGGCAGCGGGGCCGTGATGTAGTTGTAGAACACGCCGGTGGACTGCTCCTTCGTGAGCTCGAGGAACTCAGGCACGGAGGGACCGTACTGGATGAACACAAGCGAGTTCGTCGGCTGCTCCATGAACTGCTGGACGAAGGTCGCCCCGTTTGCCGGCAGGTAGTCGGTGTTGACGATGAGGTCGGGCACCTTGCCGCGGATCTTCCCGAGGATGACGCGCCAGTCCAGGACCTCGGCGAAGGGCACCTTCTCGTCGAGAGTGATCGTCCAGCCCATCTTCTTGAATGTCGCCTTCAGCCCGTTGTAGATCGTCATGCTGTACGGGTTGTCCGAGGCGATAATGGCGACGCTCTTGTCCCTGAGCGTCATCTTGCCGTCCTTGGCCCATCCCTCTACGANNCTACGACGACGGGGAGATCGGTCTCGTAGCCGGTAAACAGGCAGCTGTAGCTCCAGACCGTGGGGAACTTGTCGGGATTCGGGGATATGATCTCCGCCGTCTGCGCCGGATAGCCCGCGATCAGGTAGGGCATGCCCGCGTCCGCCATGTTCTTCACCTCGAAGTTCGAGTTCGAGCAGTAGCCGGTCAGCACGATACCCACGTCCTTGTCCGACACCAGCTTGTTGACCGCTGAGAGCACGGAGTCGGGTTTCATGTCCTTCGTGTCGCCTGAGACGACTTCAAACTTGTACCCGATCACGCCCCCGGCCTTGTTGATCTCGTTCACCGCCAGCTGCGCGCCACGGACGAACTCCTCGCCGTCGGCGCTCGCGGGCCCGGTGATGGGCGCCAGCACCCCGATCTTGATCGTCTTCGCGTTGGGAGCGGCGAAGGTGGCGGGAGCCGCGAACGCAACGATCGCGATTACGACTGCCGCTACACCCAGGAACCTCCGACCTCGCACTGAAAAGCCGCGCACTCTACGACCTCTCATCTGAAATCTCCTTTCGGGCTGAGTTTTGCCGCAGTGTAAGGAGGGGAAGGCCTTCTGTCAATCTTTTATTTTAATAGTCATTAACATGTTTGTATAGAAACGCAATAATCGGGCCAAGCCGGGCCTGCGTCCCGAGTGCGCCTGTACCTACACTTATCACCAGAATTCCCATTTTTTATTGACTTTTTCCGATTTCTCTCGCCGCGCCCCCTCTATCCGGACGGACCTACGGTGCCATTTTATGCATGCCGTGGATCAAGAACCAGCAATGTGTTTCGTTTTAATACTTGTTTACATGTCGACGGGTCCATACTACACTCCGTGCCGAGCTCAAGGACACGATGTGGCTATCACTGATAAACAGCGTGAACGACAGAAGGCCGCCGCCGCATACTTTCGCAAGGTCATCGGCGGCACACAGGCACCCCGCAACCAGATTGCATCCCTCTCGGGACTTTCCAATACGTATATCTGCCACCTGGAGAAGGGGCATATTGCAAACGCGAGCAGGGACAAGCTCGTCGCATTCGGCGTCGGTGTCGGGCTCGATCTCGGGGAGATCGACAAGCTTCTCGTCGTCTTCGGCCTGCCCGCTCTGTCGCGGGAGGACATCCCCCTGTTCATCGCGTACCCGGGGCGCCGCAAGATATCCAAGGCGATGCTTCCCCTCCACGACTGGTACTCCTACGAGCTGCACATCATGATCGTGGAGCGGACCCGTGGCAGCCTCATCATCGTGAACGACAGGCCGACCGCCGCGCTTACACCCGAAGGCTTCCGCTCGTACGTGGACAGGAAGCTGCTGAAGAGCCATCCCATCTACGGTGACCTCATCGAGGCCGTGGGAAGGGAGCGCACGGGGAATCTGACGCGCAAGCTCGCGGACTCGACGGTGGAGCACTACATATGCCGCCGGTGCCTCGAGGAATACGTCCGCGGGTGCGACGATCCGGTAGAGAGCGTGTGGCGCAGGAAGCACGTCGAGCAGCTGATCTGGTACGTGGCGAACTTCAAGAACTTCCGCCTCTTCGTCTGCGACTCGTGCTCGCGGTTCACGTTCACAGTATCGATCCCGCGTGACGCGGCGGATGGCGCAGAGAAGCTCCTCTTCATGGGCCGCGCGCCACATGGCTCGCCGCGCGACGGGCTGGATCATATCGCAGGGTTCACGACGGAGAACCAGCTCGTCGTTGCGAATTTCAAGGAAGGGCTTGAGGCGATTAGGTCCAAGGTCATTCCGGGTCTGAAGAACAGAGAGAAGCTGCTGCGCTATCTGCGCGAGCTTGCAAAGGAAAAGGAATAGAGGAAAGAGAAAAAGGGGGCGTTGCCGTGGACCTTTCCCATCTGTCGATCATCGACGATCATTCCCACCCTTTTCTCCCCGAACGGGAGAGCCCGGACCCGCTGTCGTACTGGACGACCTCGCTCCTGCCGGAGACCGTCCGGCACACGCCGAACCTCCTGGTCTTCCGGCGGATGATGGAGCTCCTGCGGCCCATGGTCGGGGCCGGGCCGGGTGAGGACACCGCGGCCACGTGGAGTAAGCGCGCCGCTCTCTACAGCGCGGATCGACGCGCCTATGTCGCCCGGCTGTTCTCTGACGCGCGTATCAGCTCGGTCTTCGTCGACATCGGGTACCCGACGAAGATCATCTCGGGGTACGACGTGGATCCTTCCGCCCTCGCGGACCTGCTCCCTTCCTCGGTCAAGGTGATCGTACGCATGGAACCGATCATCATGGAGCTCATCGGCCAGGGGCTGGAGTATCCCGCCTTTCTTGATGCGTTCGACGCGGCCGTGGAGAAAAAAATCTCGGCGTACGACGTGGTGGCCCTAAAAACGGCCATCGCCTATTTCGGAGGCCTGGGAATACGCAAGCACGACAAGGCGGCCGTTGCGCGGTCCTACGAGGCCTACCGCGTTGACCCCCGCAACCTTGGACCGGCTCAGCCCCTGCTCCACACGATGGTCTTCCGCCTGTTCGACATTGCCGCGCGCCACGGGCTGCCGGTCCAGGTCCACACGGGTTTCGGCAATGAGCCCCTGCTGGACCTCGCCGTCGCAAACCCCTCGCTCCTCTTCGAGCTGCTCTCCGATGAGACGTGCAGGAAGGTGCCCATCGTCCTGCTCCACGCGGGCTATCCCTTTGTCCGCGAGACCGGGTACATCGCGAACAACTATCCGAACGTCTTCGTGGACATCTCCCAGGTGACCCAGTACGTGGGGACGGGCTTGCCGTCAGTCCTCGTGGAGCTGCTCTCCATGGTTCCCATTGACAAGCTCCTCTACGGGTCGGACGGACTGGGGTGCCCCGAGCTCTTCTGGTGGCCGGCGCGCCATGCAAAGGAGAGCCTCGGAACAGCGCTCGACCGACTTCTCACAGACGGGCAGATCACCGCCCGGGACGCGGAGGAAATCGCGATGCGAATACTCCATCAAAACGCCACGGAGCTGTATTCGATCTGATGTGTCGTTACATGCCGCTGGGTGACCGGCACGTAGCCGACGATTGTGCGCAGCGTGGCGTCGCACCCGCGTCGTCGGCAGCTTCCCCTACGCTAACATGGCCTCCCCGGCGACCTCCTCCGCGGCGGGCCGATAACCGATCCGTGGGCACGCGACTTCGGGCACCGCTACAACGTCACGGCGCAGAACAGCATCACATCGAATGAGCCGTTATAGCGGCAATTGCGCGAGTCGGAATAGGTGCCCGAACCTCCGGTGGTCGTCGCTCCGTTTGAGGTCAGGGTTCCGTCTGAGCGGGTATCCCAGCCAAAGCGTCCTTCCTGGGCCTTCACGCCGACAAAGACGTTGCGCGTCACAAAAACCTCCGTCCCGATGTTGAGAGAATACTGCAGATCGATATTCGACGTGCCCGAGGTTTCCTGCCACACGGCGCCCGTGGTGAGGTTGTAGACGAAGTACAACGACGATGACGACGTGAGCGCGAGGCTCCCGATGCTGAATAGTATGACCGCGGCGGTCACGGCCCCGTAGATCGCGCCCGCCCTTGTAGGAGGCGCTGGTAATTGCGTCGAACCACGAGATTCGTCCGATCCACGCAGGGTGCGATGGATTCGATCTTCTCCGTCGGCACGGCGGTCACGACCTGCATTGCCAGCTTGCGGAAGAAGGCAACCATGGTACCGATGCGCTCGCTCATCTCCGTGGCGGGCGCCGCTGGACCGGACAGGCGCGGACGATCACGGCGCAAATCACAAAATTGGAACGATCATTCCAAATCTGAGGGGTGGTGCTGGGGGAGGTTCGTGGAATATTTTGGGCGAAAAAAAAGCCTGGCAACGACCTACTCTCCCACTGTCAAGCAGCAGTACCATCGGCGCGGCAGGGCTTAACTTCCGTGTTCGGGATGGGAACGGGTGGAACCCCTGCGCCATAGTCACCAGGCAAAATATGCCTCTTGGGATCAGTGCTACCGCTGTCTCGCCTACGAGCCAGCTGCCGCACCTTGTCGCGGATTACCGCGACGGGAAGGAACGAGGAGAGAGATACTGGCGGATCAGTGCTCCCCGCAGCCCCTTCGGGTCTGCTGCCGCACTGATCCTACTGCACTTCCGCTTCGCGCAAGTGCAGGGGAAAATATGGTCAAGCCTCACGGTAAATTAGTACTGGTCAGCTGAATGCGTTACCGCACGTATACTTCCAGCCTATCAACCTGGTTATCTCCCAGGTACCTTCAGGGGGATTGAATCCCCAGGGTTGCCTCATCTTGAGGCGGGTTTCCCACTTAGATGCTTTCAGC
>PLNO01000354.1 GCA_003141795.1 Spirochaetaceae bacterium
AATCCACGCTCATGAACATCCTGGCGGGCATCATGCCGCGTGACGCGGGACGGACGGAGCTCAGTGGGAAAGAGGTCGCTTTCGCTTCCCCGCGGGAATCGATCGCGGCAGGAATCGCCATCATCCACCAGGAGCTCTCAGTGCTCCCCACGCTGAGCGTCATAGAGAATCTCTACATGGGCCGCATGCCCTCGCGGTGGGGAAAGGTCCTGTGGAAGGACCTGGAGGCTCAGAGCCGGTCAGCTCTCGCAGAAGTCGGCCTTGAAGTCGACCCGCATCTCCTCATGAGCAGCCTGAGCATCTCCCAGAGACAGCTTGTGGAGATCGCGAGGGCGCTGTCGATAAATGCCCGCCTCATCATCATGGACGAGCCGAACTCCTCCCTCAGCGAAACCGAATCGGAGCGGCTTTTTTCCGTCATCGCCACGCTGAAGGAACGGGGCGTCTCCGTCATCTACGTGTCCCACAAGATCGACGAGGTGCTGCGGATCTCTGACCGTATCACCGTACTGCGCGACGGCACGCTCGTGGGGACCGTCGACCGTGCCGATGCCACCGCGGCCTCCGTCATCCGCATGATGGTCGGACGAGAGCTCAACCGCACCTATGTTCCGCATGAGAAGATCGGGCCCGTGGTTTTGGGCGTGAAGGGGCTTTCGGGGGACGGTTTTTCCGACGTGTCCTTCGACCTGCACGCCGGGGAGATCCTCTGCTTCGCGGGATTGGTGGGATCCGGGCGCAGCGAGGCATGGCGGACGATTTTCGGGGCGCAGCGNNGCAGCGGCGGCATTCGGGAGAGGTGCTTCTGAATGGACTCCCTGTTTCGTACGTCGCACCCTACCAGGCCATCGCCGGTGGCTTTGCGATGGTACCGGAGGACAGGAAGAAGCTTTCCCTTTTCATGAACATGCCGATCTGGTTCAACGTCGCGTTGGCCGGTCTGCCCAACATGAAGAGGGGGCTTGCGATCGACCGCAAGCTGATCAAATCCACCGTGGAATCCTACATAGACAGCATGGGCATCAAGCTGCGATCCCCCGACGAGCCCGTCCGCAACCTCTCCGGTGGAAATCAGCAGAAGACCGTGCTTGCGCGATGGCTCGCGCTGAAGCCGAAGATCCTCATCCTGGACGAGCCCACGCACGGCATCGATATCGGCGCGAAGGCCGACGTGTACGACTTGATCCGGGGCCTTGCAAGGTCCGGGATCGCAATCGCCCTCATCTCCTCCGAGCTCCCTGAGGTGATCGCCATGGCCGACAGGGCCGTCATCATGCATGAAGGCCGCGTCACGAAAATTCTCAGCCACGCAGAATTGGACGAACATACCATCATGGCATACGCCACCGACACCGCCGTGAGCGCTGCCCCGAACGGATGATCGAGGGGTCTCTCAGAAGCTTATCGCCTCTGAAAGACCCCGAGCTTCTCACTACTATGGAAACACCACCGACAGTTTTACGGAATCGGAAACCTCTTCGATTGCCAGCACGTCGCACGTGAGCGTGTACTGGCTCTTCTTGCCGGCTTTTCCTGAATAGTACGAGTTGAACTTCCCGGCAGCAAAAGCGTCGTCGCTGTACTTCATGATGTCGACGTTCGCGACCTTGAAATGGATGAAGTACTTGCCGCTCTTCCCGTTCACGGGAACCCCGGGCACGTACAGGGTGCCCCTGTGACCGACTTCAGCGATGTTCAGCGCGTTCTGACCGTAGGTGAGCTGGAGCGTGAGGGTGCTCTTGCCGCCCTTCACGGCGTACGCCCACTGAGAGATCGTCGAGATGCCGACGCTCCCATCCGGGTTCGTGGACATGACGTTTCCGATGAAGCTCTTCGGGGCCACGTACCCGGCGGTCTTGGCCTTTGCCGCGTTCGCCAGGTCGGAAGACCCGGCTTCAAGCGCCTTGGCGACGGCGTCGAACGAGGCGCCGGACAACGTAGCTTTGGTTTCCGAAGCAGAAGAGTAGGCATCCACGTACCCGCTCGTCTGAGCCCATGCGGAGATGCCGCCAACGAGGGCGAGGACGAGCGCGACTCCAGAAATCTTCATGACTGCTTTCATATGCAACTTCCTCCAGTACGCACTGGACTAAACCCAAACAGCTGGAGTGTCAATCACCGCCGTGCAGCTCGATGACTCCTCTCTTTCCGTCCATGGTGAGGGTGTCCCCGGTACGGATGTGGCTTTTCGCCCCGCGGACGCTCACGACGGCGGGTATTCCGTACTCGCGCGCAACGACCGCACCGTGGGAGAGCGTGCTCCCTATCTCCGTGATCAGTCCGGCGATGGTGCTGAAATAGGGCGTCCAGCCGATGTCGGTGTAGGAGGCGATCATGATCTCCCCGGGGGCGAGCTGTTCCGCGTCGGAAAGGCTGTTGATGACGTGCGCCCTGCCGGTGACCACTCCTGCGCTGACGGGGATGCCCTGCAGGGTGCCACCTCGTTCCGCTGTTTCGACGGCGCTCCCCATCGGTTCAGGTATTCCCCACGTGAAATCGTCGAACTGGAAATCGAACATGGACGGGAACAGCTCCCGCCTCTTTTGAGCCGTTTCCCGTCCCCAGGCTCCCGGTTCCTCGATGAGCGTGCCCAGCTCCTGATGGGTGAGGAAGAAAACCTGATCAGGATCGTCGAGCAGACCTTGATCGCTCAGGAGCTTCCCGAGGTGCAGGTAGGCTCTTTTGAACTGGTACTGCAGGCGGATGCAGAGCGATTTCGAGTTCTCACGGGCTACGACGCAGCGCCGAACGGAGGGAAGCACGCGGCAGACGATGAACCGTGTCTTTGCGGAGTATCGGGAGAGAAGACTTCCCGCATCATCGTGCTGATTTGTCCGGGAAGCCGGCTCTGCCGCCTTTCCGCTGAGCGCGGCGCTCCTCTGGAGCAAGCGGATGAGGGACTCCGGGTCGCTCTCCCAGTCGCTCTCGCGAAGCTCGGCTTCCCGCACGCAGCGATGCCCGTGGTTGCGGAGGAACCTGCGAAAGAGAAGGCCGGCTTCCCCGGACTCGGAGGTGCGAAGGAAGCTCAGGCATCTCGCGCTCGTTTCACGGAGGAAGACCTCGTGCACACGAAGGTTTCCCGCGATGGCCTTCCTGATCGCCTCGAGCTCTTTCAGGGCCAGCGCGCCGTTGATCCCCCCGAGCTCCGTCAGGAGGCCATTGAGCGCCCCGAGATGGTCCTGCATGGTCCCCGCTCCGTCGCTCTCGAAGATGCGGAGCAGTGCGCTGTTGAGCGATCCCGACTTGGCCGAGGTGGCGTAGTGATGGGCCCACGCCTCGAAGACGCGCGGGAGGCGTGCATCGATTGCCTGGTACATCGCGTGGCAGTCGGTGCCGAGGGGGAGCGCGAACCCCGAGGTGAGCTTCTCAAGAGCGCGGAGGCGGCGCTCTGCGCTCAGGAAGTATCCGATGTAGAAGCGGAAGTTGCGGACCCGAACGGGAAGAGGCCGCGCGTAGGAGATCTCAGGACTGTCCACGGTATGACCGCAGATGCTGTTTTCGACGTCCTCCTTCGTAGTGAGGGCGACCTTCCTGGGGATGTCGTACAGGGGCATCATGTCGATGAAGAGATGGTTGTAGAACATGAAGATGAAGCGGTTCTCTTCCCGAATGCGGTCCTGAACGCGCAGATGCACGAGGAAGTCCTGGAGCCCGACGTCGATGCCCCGGCCGAACACGCTCCACGTCAACGGGGTCACAGGTCCGGGCATCATTTCACCGACATTGCACCGGGTGAGAAGGTGCCTCTCAGGGTGGGGAGGCGAACAGTCCAGCTCGTTCACATGGACGGGGGAGAGCGTGGTGATGGGCCGAAGCTGCAGCCAGTACAGGTCGCCGTGCTCGTCGATGGCCCACTCGAGATCGGCGGGGAAACCGCACGCCTCCTGGATCCGAAGGCTTTCCTTTCTCATCGTCGCAAGCTGGTCGCGGGAGAGGAGCCGTTCGGAGTACTCGCTTGCATAGGCGAGCTCCTGGCCGCTGCGAGAGAACGTGTAGAGCTCGCCGGAGGATCGGCCTCCCACGAGGCTTTCACCGATGCCTGAAACCGCGTTGATGAGCAGGCGATCGCGCCGGTTGCCCACGGGGTCCGCCGTGAACACGACCCCCGCGCTGCGCGCCTTTACCATTCTCTGGATGATGACGGGGATCCGGGAGCCCGCGCCACGGGCGCGGTGTGCGGCATATTCTTTTACGCGCAGGCTCGAGGCGGAGCTGACGCATGCGCGTAGCGCGGCAAGGATCGCATCGAAGCCGTGCACATGGAGGATGGTGTCGTACTGCCCTGCAAATGAGGCCTGCGCACCGTCCTCGTCGAGACTCGAAGAACGGACTGCGAAGTCGGTGACGTCCAGGTCGAAGCCCCCTTGAAGGGCGGCGCGCAACTCCTCCTCGAGGCGGGGCGAGCGCTCGTCGGTGACGACGACCCCTTCGGGAACGCGTGCGCCGGCGCGGAGGAGGAGGTGGAGGCCTTTCGCTTTTCCACCGGCGCTCAGAGCGCCGGCGTCATCGAGCGGAATGATGGATGACGTTTTCATCGTGTGCATGTCCAAACTCACAGATACCGGTTCCTTTCAACGAGCCGAGACTGAACGTGGCAAGGCCTTCGAAGAAGTCGTACGCACCGTCCATGGTGTATTCGAGCAGGTCATCCACCCGGCAGCGCAGGATGAGCGTCTCACTCTTGCCGACGCGGAAGCTGCAGTCGAACGAGCTGCCCTGAGTGTTTTTAGCGGGGAGGTCTTCGAATCGGGGGGCTCGTGTGACCGGCTCGATGCGATCCTTCGCGATCCGATATCCCGAGTGCATGTAGGGGAGGAAATCGTAGCTGACCAGGCTCAGATTGACATGGCTGCCGTCTTCGAGAAGCGCCATGAGCCAGACGTGACGCCGCATCGCCTTCCAATTGCGGGGGCCGAAGGAATGGTCCCGAACGGCGGGAAGCGACACTTCTCGGGTCTTTCCCTCCACCCGAATGATGCCGTTGAGCGTTCCGCCCTGCTCGTAATGGACCTGGCTGAGGTCCTTCAATTTCTCGAACCAGGCGCGGGTCCATTTCTGGCCTGCCAGATAGCCGGCGAGGCTCCAGGAATCGCCGTGGACCCCGAAATCGACGATCGGTGCGTCGGCTTGAAAGAGGAGCTCGAAATCGACTTTTGCTGCGCGCTCCGGAGTCTCCATGCTGCCCGCATAGGTGATCTTCCATACGCGCCCGGGTTCCACGCATTCGAACGCGAGCCCTGCATGGGCGATGCGTCCCGCATCGGTTGCTTCGACGGAAAGCGCACGGAAGCGCCCGAGACCGGGAACGATGAGGTCGCACCAGAGCTCTGTCCGTTGTTGCGGCCTGAGGCCGAGGCGAAACACGAGGGAGGTGCCCGAAGCGTCCCGCCCGCAGAAGTAGAAGCTGTCGTTGAAAAAAGACGAGCCCGTGGGCGTCTGGCGCTCTTCGAGCCGCGAGAGATCAACGTCCTTTTTCGCTGAGCGATGCACCATCACGTAGGCAAGAAGTCTCTTCAACGCAGCACCTCTCGGCAGCCTTAGTACTAAGACTGTCTATGCCTTTACAGTATCAAAATAGCACAGGTCAGTGCAAGTGCCGCGTTGGAAGAGTGGGGCCTGAATCGAAAAAGGGCCCGCCGGATGGCGGGCCCATGCGATGAGATTCGATCTGCTCTCAGTCGTAGACGAGCTGCGCGATATCGGGGTCGTCAATGTTCGTGGAGTCGTAGAACTTGGCACCGGTGTCCACGTCCGCGACCGCCTGCCCCTTGACGGCCTGAACGGCGAGCTCGACAGCCTTGAAGCCGATCTGGTAGGGGTCCTGCGTGATCGCGCCGAAGAAGTACTTGGCGCGGATTGCCGCCTTCTGAGCCTTGCCTGCATCGAAGCCGATGACGACGACGCCGGGGTACTGCGAGGGGAGTGCGCTGCCGTCATTGGTGGCGGCAAGCACAGCCCGCGCGGTCCCTTCGTTCGAGCAGAAGATGCCGAGCACATTGCTGGACTGCACGCGGTTCAGGATGGCCTGGGCCGTGTTGGTTGCGTCCGTGTCCTTGGGCGATGCCGGGACCTGCACGTCGATGATGATCGCCTTCCCGCTGGTCGGCGTGTCACTGGCGATGTAGGCCGGATTGCCCGTTACCGCGATGTCGGCTTTGGAGTGGCTGGTCTGCGTGGTGATGAGCTTGATCATCTCGTCACGGAAACCCTTGCCGCGGTCGGTCACCGACTGGCTTGTGGCATCCTGGTTGAAGTCGACGATGGTGACAGGGCTCGCGTTGGAAGCCGCGGCGATCTTGTCCTTGATCGAGGCGAACATCTTGTCAGCCGCCAGTCCCGCCGCCGCGTAGCTGTTGGTTGCCGCGGTCGCGTAGATCGCGCCCTTGGGCGCGTTCTTGACGCCGGAGTCGAACCCGATGATGGGGATCTTCCTCTGGATGGCCTGGTTGAGCTGATCCATGACGGAGTTCGTATCGAGAGCCGCGAGACAGATTGCCGCGGGGTTCTTTGCCATGTCGTTCACGAGCATCTGCACCTGGGGCTGGATGTCGGCTTCGGTGGGGGGGCCTTCGAAGGTGATGTCGACGCCGTACTGCTTGGCCGCAGCTTCAGCGCCCTTCTTCACCGTCTGCCAGAACTGGTGCTGGAACCCCTTGGAAATGACGGGAATGTAGATCTTCCCGCCCTGCGCTGCCGACTTTTCTCCCGTGCCGCTGGCGAACGCCGGGATGGCGAAGGCAACGAGAAGCGCGGCTGCTGCGACGAGCAGCACACCTTTTCGTAGGGACATACAGGTACCTCCTCTGCGTTTCTGCCCTGAGCATGCGCTCAAGGCGTGATCATACATGACGTTCCGTTTTATCCTGTTGAGCGAGCTCGTGGCGTTTGACCATTTCCGCGAACTCGTGATCGGCCGCCTTCTCTTCCGCGCGGATGCGGGCCTTCTCCGCTTTCTCTTCCGTTCGCATTCTGGCGAACGTGGTCTTGAGCTCTGCATGGGCCGCGCTGAGCTGCTCTCTGATCTTTGCCGACTGTTGAGCATCGCCGGCCGCCGCACGCACGGCCGCCTCCTGCTTCAACGCCGCGATTTTCTCCAGCATCGAGGCCTTGTACGCGTCAGCCGGCGTCTCGATTCTGACCTCTGCCGCTTTCTTGTTGCGGTACATGTCCAGGAGCACCGCGCCGATGACGATGAGGCCCGTAAAGAAGGTCTGGTAGTGCGCCTCGAGGTTCAGCGCGGGCAGGCCCGTGGCAAGCACCGACATGATGAATACGCCGATGATGGTGCCCCAGATCGTGCCGATGCCTCCCGCGAGGGACGTCCCCCCGATAACCGCTGCGGCGATGGCGTACAGCTCGAAGCCCTGGCCCTGGGCAGGGAGAACGGTGGTATAGATGGCGGCATAGGAGATCCCTCCGATGCCTGCCGTTCCGCCCGCGATGACGTACACGAGCAGCTGCCACTTCTTCACGTCGACGCCGGAGAGCCGGGCGGCCTCGATGTTGCTGCCGATGGCGTACGTGTAGCGGCCCAGCTTCGTGTTGGACAGGAGCAAGTGGCACAAGACCGCCACGAACGCCAGTAGCAGCGCGCCGGTGGGGATTGCCCCTCCGCCATTTGAACCGAGGTAGAGGAAGATGTCCTTGAACCATCCGCCCGCGGTGCCACGGATGGGGAACGTAGCGCTTTGCACGTTGGAGACGATCGAGCCGACTCCCATGGAGATCATCATCGTGCCGAGCGTCACGATGAAGGGCGGCATTTTCAGCCGGGAGACGAGGACGCCGTTGAGGAAGCCGAAGGCGAGCCCGACGACGATGATCAGCAGAAGGGAGGGGACCATCGGGAACCCGTGCTTGAGCGCCGTGCCGCCGATGATTGCAGAGCACATCATGACCGTTCCGATGGACAGATCGATCCCGCCGCTGATGATGACGAATGTCACGCCGATCGAGATGAATCCGATGTAGTAGGCGGCGTCGATGATGTTCACGAGGGTGGGGTAGGAGAAATAGTTGCGCCCGAAGATCCCGAAGAAAAGGTAGAGGATGACGAGTGCCCCCGGGGCGAGCACCCACTTCAAACCACGCTCGCGGAAACGCTGCATGCGACCCGTTTCGAGTGACATATCCGCCATGCTTCAGCTCCTGGTGAGAACTTGCTGGTGCCCCATGGTTGCAAACTCCATGATGGCTTCCTGGCTTGCCTCTTCGATGTTCAGCTCCCCGGTCAGCCGTCCTTCGCACATGACGATGATGCGGTCGCTCATGCGAAGGATCTCGGGAAGCTCCGATGAGATCATGATGATCGACTTGCCCTCACGGGTCAGCTCGTTCATCAGCGTGTAGATTTCGCTCTTTGCCCCCACGTCGATGCCGCGGGTCGGCTCGTCGAAGATCAGGATGTCGCAATTGCGGATCAGCCACTTGGCGATGACGACCTTCTGCTGGTTTCCTCCGGAGAGGTTGCGAAGAAGCTGATCGAGGGAGGGAGTGCGGATGTTCAGCCTCTGAACGTAGTCTCCCGTGACCTGGCGGACCTTGCGGGCCTGGATGAGAATCCCCAGCTGGAACCGGTCGTAGGTTGCAAGCGCCAAGTTGTCCCGTACGCTCAGGTTGACCGCCAGGCCGTAGCGCTTGCGGTCCTCGGACAGGTAGCCGATCCCGTTGGCCACCGCGTCCTCAGGGGAGCGAATGGCGATGCGCCGTCCACGGATCTCGATCGAGCCGCTCTGGATCTCGTCCGCTCCGAAAATCGCGCGTGCGGTCTCCGTCCGTCCTGAGCCCATGAGCCCCGCGATACCCAGGATCTCCCCCTTGCGAAGGGTGAAGCTGACGTCACGCACGAGCTTCCCCGCGTTCAGCTTGTTCACACGCAGAACGACGGGAGCGTCAGGGGCCACGGTGGCTTTGGTCTTGGGCTGCTCGTAGATGACACGACCGACCATCATGTTGATGATCTGCTGCTTCGTCACCTCGGCTGTTTTCTTCGTGTCAACACGTTCACCGTCCCGCAGGACGGTGACACGGTCCGCAATCCGGTGGATCTCGTCGAGCCTGTGGGAGATGTGGATCATGCCCACGCCCTTGGACGCGAGGTCGCGCATGATCGCGAAGAGCTCGTCGATCTCGACGTCTGTCAACGCCGCTGTCGGTTCGTCGAGGATCAGGATCCGCAGGCTGTGCGACACGGCTTTTGCGATTTCCACCATCTGCTGTTTGCCGACCGTCAGCCGCCCCAGGGATTCGCCCGGATCGATGTTCATGTTCAGGCGCTTGAACAGCTCCTCCGCGCGTTTGGTTTGCCCGCGCTTGTCCAGGAGCATGCCTCCGAGCTGCGTGGATTCCCGGCCGATGAAGATGTTCTGTGCAACGGTGAGATGATCCATCATGTTCAATTCCTGATGGATGATGCCGATGCCCATCTCCAGCGCGTGTTTCGGGTTGCGCGGATTGAACTGATGGTCGAGATAGCGGATCTCACCGGTATCACGGGGAACGATGCCGATGAGGACCTTCATCAGCGTCGACTTACCCGCGCCGTTCTCACCGACCAGCGCGTGGATCTCCCCCTCGTCCAGGTCGAAATCCACCTGACGCAATGCATGAACGCCGGTGAACCGCTTGTCGATTTTTCGCATCGAAAGTATTTGTCGACTCACTCCCGTGACTCCTGGCCCATGGCGCCATGATAGCACCGCTCAGAACGGCTGTAAACGAAAAGTTCGCTTCGTATCTGGAACGTCATATGGTAAAGGGCAGGCATTTCCGACCGCTGGTGGCGTAGAGCATCGACAACGTCGTTAGCATCACCATAAAGGTGCAGCAACGGAAGTGAAGCGTCAAGTCACGTGTCCGAGCCTGACGAGGACTGTGCCCATAACCGCCCCTTCCTCTGCATCAACCCTGCGCTCACGCCCGCCCTTGACAGAGCTGCCTCCGGTAGTATCCTTGAGGCAGCGTGCACGGTTGAGCTTCAAGAAACGATACCAACACTTGCCACGAAAAGTCCATCGTTATCGATTCTCAGGCTCAAACAGGACACCGATCACTACACCCTGGAGGTACTATGAAATCTCGGTTCCTTTCTCGACTGCTCGTCGTCGGTTCGCTCGCTTTGGCGACCGTAACGGCGATGCCCGCTCTCGCGTGGAGCGCTCCGGCAAGCTCCTTTGAGCGTGGAATAGCGTGGGACGGCGAGTATGACGTCGTCGTGGTCGGCTTCGGAGGCGCCGGTGCTGCAACAAGCATCGCGGCCGCCGATGCCGGGGCGAAGGTCCTTCTCCTCGAGAAGGCCGCCAAGGGCGAAGAGGGCGGGAACACCCGCTACGCGGCCCAGATCGTCCTTGCTCCCAAGGACAGGGCGAAAGCCATCACCTATTTCAAAGCGATGCGCGGCGGCTACACCAATCAGAGCGACAAGATGATCGAGGTCATCGTCGACGGAGCCATGGAGAATCGAAGCTGGCTCATGTCCCTCGGCGCGAAGAAGCTCGTCGATTTTCCCCTGATCGAATACCCCGAGCTTCCGGGCGCGGACGGAATCAGCACCGTCGTGATCGACGGCGAATTGTGGACCGCGAAGCTGTGGAACCTGCTCCACGACAACGTCGAAGCCCGCTCGGCCAAGATCGACGTCTGGTACAGCTCCCCGGCAACGGCGCTGATCCAGGACCCGGCCACGAAGATCATTCACGGCGTCAAGGTCGCGGTGAACGGAAAGACGCTGAACATCCGCGCGAAGAACGGGGTTGTTCTTGCCAGCGGCGGATTTGAAAACAACATCGACATGATCCAGAACTACGCGCAGATGCCGTACGCCTATTCGAAGGGCGCAAAGTACAACACGGGAGATGGGATAAAGATGGCGATGCGCGTGGGCGCCGACCTCTGGCACATGAGCACGCTGTCCGGCCCCGATGTGAACTTCAAGGCAGCAGACCTTCCGATCGCCTTCGGATACGGCATCCAGAACCCCGATAAATCCACGTTCTTCAGCGGTGTCACCTCCCGCAGCGTGATCATGGTTGGCTCCGACGGGACGCGGTTCGTCAACGAGTCCGTCTTCCCCCGCCATGGACATATCAACAACCACGGCACGTGGATTTCAATGCCCATTCCCACGCCCGCGTACATGATTTTCGACGAGACCGCGCGTCTTGCCGGACCTCTGTACCCCTCGTGGAGCAAGGACAGCTCCGACGAAATCGCCAAGGGCTGGATCGTCAAGGCCGACACGATCGCGAAGCTCGCGGCAATGATCAAGGTGCCGGCTGCTGCACTCGAGGCGCAGGTCGCGACGTACAACACGTCGTGCGAAAACAAGCTGGACCCCGCCTTCGGACGCGACCCGAAGTTCCTGAAGCCGCTGAAGACCGGACCCTTCTACGCGATCGAGCTCTCCCCCTCGTTTACCAACACGCAGGGAGGACCGCGGCGCGACGTGAAGGCGGAGATCCTCGACGTTGACGGAAATGCGATCCCGCACCTTTACGAAGCGGGTGAGCTCGGATCGGTCTACGCCGACATCTACAACGGCGGCGGCAACCTCTCCGAGTGTCTCTTCTTCGGCCGCATCGCGGGGAAAAATGCCGCGGCTCCCAAGAGTGACGTTGCATCTGATTCGCTTTTCAAGGGCGCCTCTGCTGTTTCAGCAAACGTGGACCAGATCCCTGCCTCGAACCCGGCAAAAGGCGTGTACTACGGCGTCGGCACCGGCATGGGCGGAAAGCTCGTGGTCAAGGTGACGTTTGACGGGAAGAAGATCGTCTCTGTTGAAGTTGTCAGCAACCACGAAACTGACGGCATTTCCAACAAGGCGCTTCTCGAGGTTCCCAAGGCCATCGTTGCATCCCAGAATACAAAGGTGGATGCGCTGTCGGGGGCGAGCGTTACGAGCAAGGCCGTCATGGCCGCTGTCGAAGACGCGCTTTC
The DNA here is from genome assembly GCA_003141795.1 of Spirochaetaceae bacterium. The sequence goes on from PLNO01000354.1 coordinate 11,935, forward strand.
GAAACGGTAATTGGTCGGATGCAATAAAAGGCCTCGCACGCGAAAGCGTGCGGGGCTTTTTTTCGCGATTTCCTCTCACTGCATCCCCCCACTGGTTTCTGATAGGAAAGCGTAAATCGTTGAACCTATCCATGATAATGGATATATTAGTTATCTACCGCAGGCACCACGAGTCTTACTAAAATACAACGACGTAATGCCATGGCAAACGCAAAGAAACGTTGACGGTGGCGACGAGGTGTGATTGATGATCGTGCCCAAAATGGGGCTTGAAGGATAGCGCGAAAGGCAAGGGCGTCCATGAAGCTCGATATTTCGACGGTTGTGTTTGTCACTGGCTTGATCTTCGCAACGCAGACTGTCGCTGTTTTTGTGCAGTACAGAGTGAACAAAACCTATAGTGGTCTTGGATGGTGGCTCATGGGGGCCATCGTACAGGCTTCAGGCTTTTTGTTAATGCTCGCACTCACTAATCCATCCCTCATGATGTTGTCAATACTCGCAAACCCTCTGGTGTTTTTGGGACAGATATTTCTCGCCATAGGTGTCATGAGATTCCTTGGCAGAAAGGAAAGCCGCTGGGCTTTTATTTCTTTATACGCGGTCTATGTCGTGTCATATGCATTCTTTATCTTCATCAAGAATGACATCTTCGGACGTTCGATAGTCGTGTACGTGGCGTCAGCAGTCATTTCGTTCTTGATAGCATACAGGCTGCTTCGCGGCAAGGAAAAGCATTTTTCCAGCTCCGCACGATTTACCGCCAGTATTTTTCTTGCATACGGCCTGCTCGAGACCGCTTCGATTTTCATCGCCATTCTCTTGCCTCGTCTCAGCTCTTATGATGACGTTTTCAAAATACCGCTCCGGACCATCCCCTTCATCATCCCGATGGTCGGCAGCATTTTATGGACCTTCGGATTCATCATCATGGTCAATCAGCGGCTCAATGCGGAGAACCTGGAAGAAAAGCAGAAGCTTCGACTGATTTTCGACATGAGTCCTGACGCGAAACTGATCACACGCATGAGTGACGGTCTCTTTGTCGATGTCAATCCCGGTTTTCTGGCTATGACGGGCCACACGCATCACGAAATAATCGGGAGCTCCATCACGGACATTGGTCTCTGGGACTCTACGGAGGAGAGGGTAAGCTTCATGGCTGAATTGGCCGGCACGGGAATCGCCGAAAAAAAGGAGACGGTCTTCAAACGAAAGGACGGCAGCCAGTTTGTCGGCTCCATATCCGGGCGAGTGCTTACAATTCACGATCAGGCCCACAGTATCAGCGTGATCAACGACATAACCGATCGAAAGAGGGCCGAAGAGACGATTCGGCATATGGCTACTCACGATGGCTTGACTGACCTGCCAACTGTGCGCCTGTTCCGCGACCGGCTTTCGATGGCCATGAGCTTGTCCCGAAGGAACAAGACGGCGGCTGCCGTGATGTTCCTCGACCTCGACGGATTCAAGGCGGTGAACGACAATTACGGGCACGATGCCGGCGACGCGCTTCTCAGGGAAGTCTCGAAACGTCTCCACGCTTCGGTGCGACAAACGGATACTGTCGCGCGCAGCGGCGGGGACGAGTTCCTTCTTGTCATAACGGATATGCAATATCCGGAAAGTATCGCGGCGACTGCGGAAAAGGTCCTGCATACTCTGGCTGCACCCTTTCTCTTCAAGGGAATACCTTTGTCGGTCGGAGTGAGCATCGGTATTTCGATGTTTCCGAGTGACAGCGAAGACATCGACCAGTTGATCAAGCTTGCCGACGAAGCCATGTACGCGATAAAAGCCTCGGGAAAGAATGCGTACGGTTTCTCTGTTCAGAAGGCTTCTCAGCGTTGACGGAGATCGCCGGGGGTGTCGATGAGTCTTTCTGGCACACCGCCCGAGGTACGCCTTTCCGTGGTGTCGGCCGGGTCCATGCGCCGGCGGTGCAAGTGGAAGCGTTTAAGGAACTGTCGAAGTCCCTGGGCAGCGTCAGTGAGATGAGTCAAAGCATATCGGCCGCCACGGAGGAACAGACCACGAACGCAAAACAGGTCTCGAAGGGGCAGAGACTCCAGCGGCCCCCGCTCCCGTGCTCTTTGTCTCCGTCCGATCCATGTCAGTCGTTTCTCAATACCTGTGCCGTTCTTACCCCAGCGGCTCTTCGCGTCCCGAGCCAACCGGTAAGGGTGCCGCCTGCGACTGAAATGGCCAGCGCAAGGCCCAGCAGTGCCGGCGAGACCTGGATCGGCAGGGTCATGGACCCAGCCTGGATCGGCGCAGCGGCGAGTCCCGGTAGCGGTTGCTGGAGCAACGGAACAGGTGTGGGAAGGCCCGCAAGCAGGAGGGCAAGAAGAAGGCCGATCGCCGTTCCGACGACACCACCGCAGATGCTGAGGATGGCAGACTCGGACAGGAATGTACGGACGATGTCACGGCGGCGCCAACCAACGGCCTTCATCACGCCGATCTCACGCCTCCGCTCGGCCATGAGCCCTGATAGCGCCGCCCAGGCAAGGGCAACACCGCCAATCGCACCGAGAAGACCCGCGGCAGCCGAGAACCGGGCTGTTACGCGTGACACTCCTCCCATGACCTGCAGAATGCTCTGCTGGCTCATCGCGCTGATCTTTCCCAACTTCGCCGAGAGTGACGTGACCACTTCCTCGGTGCGACTGGCGTCGGAGAGGCGCGCGTATACCTGGTTGACCTCACCCTCGGGGACACCTGCGAGCGCTTCGGCGTTGGGCAGCGACACGTAGAGATTTGCGACTCCTGCCTGGCTGCTCTGTTTCTGTTCCGCGATGCCGACGACGCGGTATTCTTTGTCGCCCACCCTTACCGCATCGCCCGGTTTGATGCTGAAGAGCGCCGCAAAGTGACGGTCGGCCACGGCAACATCGCCGTCTCCCGCCTGCAACAGCCGCCCGCTGATCAGGCCATCTTTCAGCCCAACC
>PLNO01000032.1 GCA_003141795.1 Spirochaetaceae bacterium
CGGATGACTGCAATATCTACGTGAAAAGCGAGCGTGCGGGTCAGCGGGTGATGGAAGGGGTGAAACACTTTCTCACCCGTAAGCTCAAGCTCAAAGTAAACGAATCGAAGAGCGCGGTTGCGCGGCCAAAGGATCGGAAGTTTCTCGGGTTCAGCTTCACCAGCGGAGAGGTGATCAAAAGGCGCATCGCGCCCAAGGCCATTGACCGCTTCAAGGAACGAATTCGAGAACTGACACGGCGCACACGCGGAATCAGCATCGAGCGGATGATCGAAGAGCTTCGCAGATACATGATCGGATGGCGGGGCTACTTTGGATTCTGCCAAACCCCCAGCACACTCATGGACTTGGAAGGATGGACCCGAAGGCGTTTACGCTGCGTGATATGGAAACAGTGGAAGCGCGGTAAGGTTCGCTTCAAGGAACTGGTGGCTCGGGGAATCGGCACGGAGCTTGCCGCCAAGACGGCAGGAAGTGCACACGGACCATGGAGGCCGAGTAACAGCCCCGCACTGGCCCGTGCGCTGCCGAATGCTTTCTTCGACTCCCGCGGACTCCCCTCACTTTCCACGTGAGCGCTCAATCTTGCCGAACCGCCGATGCGGACCCGCATGTACGGTGGCGTGACAGGGAAAACCCGTGAGGGTCAACCTATGTCGATTGCCCGGAGGCCGCGCCGTCCCCGCGGGCTTCAGCGTGCGTCGAGGTTCGCCGCCACCTGTTCCCAGGATACGAGGTTCCAGAATGCGGTGATGTACTCGGGTCTCCGGTTCTGGTACTTCAGGTAGTACGCGTGCTCCCAGACGTCCAGCCCGAGCAGCGGCTTCATGCCCTGCGACACGGGGCTGTCCTGGTTGGGAAGGCCCGCGATGACGAGCTTGCCCGCGGTGTCTGCGCACAGCCATGCCCATCCGCTTCCGAACAGGTTCGTCGCTGCCGTGCCGAACTGCTCCTTGAACGCGTCGAAGCTGCCGAAGCTCTTGTCGATCGCGCCCGCAAGCGCCCCCGACGGCTTCCCTCCGCCCTTGGGGGAGAGCAGCTTCCAGAACAGGCTGTGGTTGAGGTGACCGCCCCCGTGGTTGCGCACCGCGGTGCGGATGTCCGCGGGCAGGGAGTCGAGTGACCGCAGGATTTCCTCGATGGGCTTGTTCTGGAAGGAAGGAGCCTTTTCGAGGGCCGCGTTCAGCTTCGCGACGTATGTCCCATGGTGCTTGTCGTGATGGATCTCCATGGTCTTGGCATCGATGTGGGGTTCCAGCGCGTTGAACGCGTAGGGAAGGTCAGGCAATGTAAAAGGCATCAAACACCTCCTAGATGGTCGATGCTTAAATATTAGTAATTTGATCAGGTATAGGCAAAGGAAATGAGGGCCCGCGGCCGCGCCGCTGCACGGGCCGTTCGTTCCTTTGTCTTTTCCGAGAGCGAGCCTGAGATTTGGAATGAACATTCCAAAATACTGATGTGTGCGGCGAACTTCTGCGCTAGTGGACCTCTACGTCGCGATCACCAGTGAGGACAACAACTATCGCCGCTACGACTATCGGCTACCCCCGGCGCCCTGGGCGGCGCGCAGCGTTTGCTGCCGTGCTCTGCGGGCGCACCGCGGGATGTCGCGACGGCGCGCGGGGCTGCCCCCGTCTCAGGGCATCAGCAGCAGGAGCGGCTTGGATACGAGCGTCATGAACCGGGCGAGAAACTTGCACGCGTACACGCCGTCGATCAAGCGGTGATCCACGACGAGGGACAGCGGGAGGATCGAGGCGGGCACTATCCCGCCGTTCTTCACCACCGGCTCCTGGTGCACCCTGCCGATGCCGAGGATGCCCACCTGCGGCGGCAGGATCATCGGATTGCCGTACACGCCGGAGAAGGAACCGAAGTTGGAGATCGTGAAGCTGCCGCCCCTGATCTCCTCCAGGAGCAGCGTGCGCGCCCTGGCCTTTTCCGTGAGCCGAACGATCTCCGCGTGGATGCGGGGAACCGAGAGCGCCGCCGCGTTCCTGACGACGGGCACGACGAGGCCCTCCTCGGTGTCCACGGCTACTCCGATATTGGGGGCCGGGTAGTTCTGGTATTCACGGCGTTCGGGGGAGTAGGTGGAGCTCAGAAGCGCGTAGTCCTTGAGTGCCAGCGCCGTGGCCTTCACGAAAAAGGCGAGCAGCCCCACCTTGTCCTTGCTCGCCTCGTTCATGTCGCGGCGGAGCTGGAGGAGCTCGTCGACGAGCGTGTAATCGTGGACCGCCGCCGCGGGGATGGCCTGGCTCTTCTCCATGGCCGTGGCGATGGCAAGTCGCAGCGTGGAGAGCTTCTGTGCGCCGCCCGCGGGGACGCTGGTGACCGATGGCTGGCGTGCCGGGGCGGCGCGTCCTCAGCACCGGAGAGGTCCTTCTTGAGGATTCTGCCGCCGGGACCCGTGCCGTTGACCCGGGAGAGGTCGATGCCGGCATCGGCGGCGAGCTTTCGCGCCACGGGCGATGCGCGCACCTTCGTCGATCGGGGGCTTCCGTTGCCGGCTGCGACCGTCGCCGCGGCGCCCGTCACGGCAGCCCCGTTCCCGCCGGCGCGCGGGGGAGGAGAGATTTCGGTGCTCGGGGGGAGCACACCGCCGGAGCCCGTATCGAGCTTGCCGACCACGGTGCCTTCCTCGGCGTAAGTGGGCGCAGGCTCGGCGTGGGCGGATGCGGCGCTCGGCTTCGGGGCAGCATCGGTCCTGATCCGTGCGACGATCTCTCCCACCTTCACGACCTGGCCTTTTGTCAGGGAGATCTCCGTCACCACGCCTTCGACGGGTGACGGCATGTCGGTGACGACCTTATCCGTCTCCACGATGGCAAGGGCGTCACCCGGCTTCACGTGCTGGCCGGGGGTGACCTTCACCTCGACGATCGTGCCTTCGGTGAGCCCTTCCCCGATGTCGGGAAACCTGAACTCGAACAGCGCTGCGTCACGGCTCATACGTCAACACCTTTCGTGCTTCAGCGAGCACATGCTCCGTGGTGAGCAGGTAGTGCCGCTCCCCGCGCGGCATGGGGTAGATCGTGTCGGGACCGGTGAGCCGGGAGGGGGGAGCCTCCAGACGGTCGAAGGCGTATTCCATCACCGTCGTGATGATTTCCGAGCCCACCCCGAAGCTCTGCGGGCCTTCGTGGATGGCGAGGAGGCGTCCGGTTTTCCGCACCGATGCGACGATCGTCTCGGCATCGAAGGGGTAGATCGTACGGAGGTCGATGAGCTCAACCGAGTGCCCTTCCTTACGCAGAACCGCGCAGGCCTGCCGGGCTTCCATCATCTGCGCGCCGTAGGATACGACGGTGAGGTCATCGCCTTCCGCTTCGATGCGCGCCTTCCCGATCGGGACGGTGTAGGCCTCCTCGGGCACCTCCTGGCGAACGGCGCGGTAGGCGCGCGCAGGCTCCAGGTACATGACGGGATCCGGGTCCCTGATGGCGGCGATGAGAAGCCCTTTGGCGTCGTGCGGGGTGGAGGGGATGACGACCTTGAGCCCGGGGATGTGGCCGAAAAGCGCTTCGAGGCTTTCAGAGTGATGCTCGGGTGCGCGGATGCCCCNNCCATGGGCGCGGTGAGCGCGCCCCGGGTCCTGTTCCTCATCCGCGACACGTGGCTCGCGATCTGGTTGAACGCGGGGAAGGCGAAACCCGAGAACTGGATCTCCACGACCGGTCGCAGCCCTGCCACTGCCATGCCCACGGCTGCACCGACGATGCCGGACTCGGAGATCGGCGTGTCGAAGCACCTCTGCTCCCCGAAATCGCGCTGCAGCCCGGCCGTTGCGCGGAACACGCCGCCTTCAAGCCCCACGTCCTCGCCGAACACGATGACGGATCGGTCAGCGGCCATCTCCGTGCGCAGGGCGTCGGTGATCGCCTCGATGAGGGTGAGCACCTTCATGCCTTCCTCCTCTCGAGCTGTGCCTCCATGATCGGGGGCATCTCCGCGAAGAGGTGGGAGAACGTATCCTCCAGCGTCGTGTCCTCGGCCTGCTCGACCTCTTCGAAGGCGGATTGCGCACAGGCGAGCGAGCTCTCACGGAGCTTCGCGATCTCCTCATCGGTGATGAGCTTCTTCGCGATGAGGTAGCGCTCGAGACGCACCAGGGGATCACGGGCTTCCCACGTCTTCACCTCCGCGTCGGTCCTGTACTTCGTCGGGTCGTCGGAGGTGGTGTGCGCGCCGAGGCGGTAGGTGAGCCCTTCGATGAGCGCGGGGCCCTTGCCGGCCCGGGCCCAGTCGGCTGCCATGCGCACCGCCGCGTACACGGCGAACACGTCGTTGCCGTCCACGCGGATGCCGGGGAAGCCATAGGCGAACGCCTTCTCGGCGAGCGTCGCGCTCGCGCTCTGCTTCGCCCAGGGGAGTGAGATCGACCAGTGGTTGTTCTGCGCGTAGATCACCACGGGTGCCTTCCACACGCCGGCGAGGTTGCATGCCTCGTGGAAGTCGCCTTCCGAGCTCGCCCCTTCGCCCATGAAGGACAGGGCGATGCGGTCGCTGCCCTTGTAATGCTCGGCCCAGGCCAGCCCCACCGCATGGAGCATCTGGCTGCCGACGGGGACGGAGATGGGCGTCATGTGGAACTGCTCCACCGGCATGTGGTTCGCCCACTCGTTGCCGTACCAGTAGAGATAGTACTGCTTCAGGCTGATGCCCCGCGCGAGCATGCCGCCCAGCTCACGGAAGGCAGGCACGAACCAGTCATCGGGCCGCACCGCCATGAGCGCGCCCACTGCGTTCGCCTCCTGTCCCTTGTTGAGCACGTAGGTTGGCATCCGCCCCTGCCGGTTGAGGCTCACCGCCCACTCGTCAACCTGCCGGGACATGACCATCGTCCTGTGGGCGGCGAGCGCCTGCTCGTCGCTCATGATCTCCATGCCGGCGGGCGCCCGGGCAAGCTTCCCCGACTCGTCCAGGAGGGACAGGAGCCGTCCTTCCCGGGGATCGTAGTTTTCGAACATCAGGCCTCCTCAGGCGCCCGGCAGGGAAACCAGAACTGCGTGCCAGGCGAGTGTTGCGCACTTGACCCGGACGGGGAAGCTGGCGATGCCTTTGAAGGCCGCGAGGTCGCCCATGCCGTCCAGGACGTCAGCGGGGAGCTCCCCGCGAAGCGCTTTGATGAATGTGTCGGCGCGCTCCCGCGCCTCGGCAACCGAAAGCCCCTTCAGGGACTCGGTCATCAGGGAAGCTGAGGCGGTGCTGATCGCACAGCCCTTGCCCTCGAAACGCACGCGTTCGATGTGGTTGTCGCTTCCCACCTCGACGGAGAGCTTGATGGAGTCTCCACAGGTGGGGTTCTCGTGCACCATGGACTGCGGCACGTCGTCCAGCCGGGCAGCGCCGCGCGGGGTCCGGTAGTGGTCCATGATGATCTCCTGGTACATGTCGTCGAATGCGCTCATGCGTAGAACCTCGACGCTCCGTCCAGCCCGGCGGCGAGCCTGTCGATCTCGGCGAAGGTGTTGTAGAAGGAGAGGCTCGCGCGCGCCGTCGCCTGCACCCCGAGCCTCCGTGCCAGAGGCTGGGCGCAGTGATGCCCTGCCCGCACAGCCACGCCCTCGCGATCGAGGAACTGGGCCACGTCGTGCGCGTGGATGCCTCCGAGGGTGAACGCGAAGACCGGGCCGCGCTGCGGCGCGTTCCCGTACAGGGTGAGGCCGTCGATCCCGCGCAGGCGCTCCATGGCGTAGCGGGCGAGCTCTTCCTCCCGTGCGGCGACCGCGGAAAGGCGCAGGCCGTGAAGGTAATCGATCGCAGCGCCGAGCCCCACGGCGCCTTCGACGTTCGGCGTTCCCGCCTCGAACTTCCACGGCAGGTCGTTCCACGTCGATGAGTCGGCGTGCACCGCCCTGATCATCTCCCCGCCGCCCATCCAGGGCGGCATCGCCTCGAGGATGCTCTCCTTGCCGTAGAGGATGCCGATCCCCATGGGCCCGTACATCTTGTGGCCGGAGAAGGCGAGAAAGTCGCAGTCCAGCGCCTGGACGTCGACCTTCAGGTGGGGGACGGACTGTGCGCCGTCGACGAGCACGAGCGCGTCGTGCGCGTGGGCGATCCGAGCGATTTCCCTGACGTCGTTGACTGTGCCCAGGACATTGGAGACGTGCGTCACGGCGACGATCCTCGTGCGGGGATCCCATGTCCTCTCCACTTCGGCGAGGTCGAGCGTCCCGTCGTCCTGCACGGGCACGTAGGAGAGCCTGCAGCCCTGTCGGGCGCAGATGAGCTGCCAGGGCACGATGTTGCTGTGGTGCTCCATGTCGGTGAGGAGCACCACGTCCCCTTCACCGAGCCGGCTTTCCCCCCACGCCGATGCGACGAGGTTGATCGATTCGGTGGTGCCGCGGGTGAAAACGATCTCCGTCGGCCGGGCCGCGTTCAGGAGGCGCTGCGTCTTGCGCCGGGACTCCTCGAAGGCCGCCGTTGCCTCCTCACCGAGGGTGTGCAGGGCCCTGTGAACGTTCGCGTTGCCGTGCTCGTAATAGACCTTGATCGCGTCCAGCACCGCGTGTGGCTTCTGCGACGTGGCGGCATTGTCCAGGTAGGCGAGAGGCTTGTTCCCGATGCTTCGATCCAGGATCGGGAAGTCCGCTCTCACGTCCTCCACGGTCCTCGTGCCGATCATCTGGGCTTTTCCGAACGCTGTGCGATCCATATCTCGCCCTTCTCCACCTTCACGTCCCACGTCTTCACGGGCAGGGTCGCGGGCAATCCCGTGACAGCCCCGGTGCGCAGGTTGAACCGGGACCCGTGCTTCTGACAATATACCTCTCCGGCCCATACATCGCCCTCAGAGAGTTTCGAGTACTCGTGGGAGCAGATGTCGTCCAGGGCGAAGATCCCCTCGTCGGTGCGAAAGACCGCGACAAGGGAGTCGCCGACGGTGACGCTCAATGAGGTGACCAGGTCCGCTTCCGACCCCACCCGGACCCATTCCCCCATGGGGCTACGCGGCCCCGCGCAATCGATCGCGGATCGAAGTGAGCGCGTCCTCCCGGTAGCTCTCGGGAGCCGTGGTGAGCAGGTCCTCGAAGTATCCCACGACGAGCATCTCACGCGCGTCGGCGGCTGAATAGCCGCGGCTCTCCAGGTAGAAGAGCTCTTCCGCGTTGAGCTTGCCCGTCGTCGAGCCGTGGCTGCACTTCACGTCATTGTTGCCGATGCGCAGGGTGGGGATGCTGTCCGAACGGGCGGCCTCGCCGAGGATGAGGTTCCTGTTGGTGAGGTACGCATCGGTTCCCGATGCCCCTTCGGCCACCTCGATCAGTCCCTGAAACACCGTCCTTCCGCCTCCGGCCACGGCGCCCTTGTAGTACGCGCGGCTGGTCGCTTTCGGCGAGCGGTGGTTCTGAACCGTGCGGAGGTCCATGTGCTGTCCCTTCGTGCAGTAGTAGATACCGTCAAGAAACGCCTCGGCGCCCGGGCCGACGAGGTTGCACTCGGTACGTGTCTTGACCAGGCGCGAGCCGAACTCCGCGGCGCAGTGGCGCAGGGAAGCGTCCCGACCCACCTCGGCCCGTGTGTGGCGGAAAGAGAGGGATCGGCTACCCAGCTCCTGCACCTCGTGGTAGATGAGCCCTGCGGCGTCGCCCAGACGCAGGTCCACCACGGCATTACTGAGCAGGCCGTCTCCTGCCGCATCGCCCGAGGAGGTCGTGCGCTGGACCACCGAGGCGTGCGCGCCCTGGCCGAGGATCACCGCGATGTGCGGTGCGCTCATGCTCCCCTGGCCGTGCTCGTCCATATCGATGAGGAAAGGCTCCCGCACTTCGACCCCCGCAGGCACCCAGAGAAGTGCCCCGTGGCTCCAGGTCGCATAGTGCCAGGCGAGAAAGCGGTTGTCGGCACTGTCCAGCGCGTTCTTGAACATCTCGTGCAGTTGCGTCTCGAACTCTTCCAGAGCCAGATCCATGGGGACGAGCCGGACGCCTTGCGCACCCCATTCCGGGGCGATTGCCGCTTCCGTGCAGCGCGTGGCGTCGAATCTGATGAATCCTGCTGTGGTTCCCGGGTCCCCCTCCCGGGGGCACGCCGGCTTTGCCGGCTCGACAGCGGCGAAGGAATCCAGGCCGAGACGGCTCACGTCGGTGCGGCGCCACTCCTCTTCGGAGGTCGTCGGCCACGCCATGGCGGCAAAACGCTTCTGGGCTTCCGCGCGTAAGCTTTTCATCCACAGGGGCTCTGCTGTCCTCGACATCATCCCACCGTGCCTTCCATCTCGAGCTCGATGAGCCGGTTGAGCTCCACCGCGTACTCCATGGGGAGCTGCTTCACCAGCGGATCGAGGAAGCCGCTCACGATCATGAGGGAGGCCTCCGCCTCGCTCATGCCCCGGCTCATGAGGTAGAAGAGCTGTTCCTCGCTGATGCGGCTCACCCGCGCCTCGTGCTCGATGGACACGTCGTCGGAATCGATCTCCATGTAGGGGAAGGTGTTGCTCCGCGAGTGCTCGTCGAGGATCAACGCGTCGCATACCACGCGGGAGCGCACGTCGTGCAGCCCTTCGTTCACCTTGAGAAGGCCGCGGTACGTCGATATCCCCCCGCCCCGGCTGATGGACTTGGCGGTGATGACGGAGGAGGTGTGGCTCGCCGCATGGACTGCCTTTGCGCCCGTGTCCTGCTCCTGCCCCTTGCTTGCAAACGCGATGGAGAGGACCTCGCCGTGCGCGTGCTCACCCACCAGGTAGATGGAGGGGTACTTCATGGTCCGCTTCGCTCCGATGTTTCCGTCCACCCATTCGACGATGGCGTCCTCGTGCGCCACGGCGCGCTTCGTGACGAGATTGTACACGTCGTTGGACCAGTTCTGGATCGTCGTGTAGCGGACACGCGCGCCCTTCAGGGCGATGATCTCCACGACGGCGCTGTGGAGGGACTCAGTGGCGTACACGGGGGCGGTGCAGCCCTCGATGTAGTGCACGAAGCTTCCCTCGTCGGCGATGATGAGCGTGCGCTCGAACTGGCCGAAGCTCTTGGCGTTGATGCGGAAGTAGGCCTGCAATGGCACCTCGACCTTGACCCCCTTGGGCACGTAGACGAAGCTCCCGCCCGACCAGACCGCGCTGTTCAGCGCCGCGAACTTGTTGTCCAGATAGGGGATCACGGTGCCGAAATACTGCTTCACGAGGTCCGGGTGTTCCCGCACCGCGGTTTCGGGATCGGTGAAGATCACCCCCTGCTTCGTCAGCTCCTCTTTGATGCTGTGGTAGACCATCTCCGAGTCGTACTGGGCCCCGACGCCGGCGAGGAACTTCCTCTCCGCCTCGGGGATGCCGATGCGCTCGAAGGTCTCCTTGATGTTCGCCGGCACGTCCTCCCAGGTGCGTGACTGCTGCTCCTGGGGCCGCGCATAATAGTAGAGATTGTCGAAGTCCAGGGCCGAGAGATCGGCTCCCCAGTTCGGCATCGATTTCTTGCGGAAGGCGGCAAGCGCGCGCAGACGGTACTGCCGCATCCACTCGGGCTCTCCCTTGCGGTGCGATATGGCGTTGACGATGTCCTCGTCCAGACCCCTGCGTGTCTTGAAGACCGACTCGTCGGGGAAATGATATCCGTGCTGATACTCGCCGACCAGCTCGCCGCCCGCGGCCTGCGGCCGCGAGGGGTCAACGACGGGCGACTGCGCCTTCATTGGCTTCCTCCTCGATCCCGTACTGCTCTTTGATCCAGTCGTACCCTCTGCTCTCCAGGGTCTCGACCAGCTCCTTGCCGCCCGACGTCACGATCCTCCCCTTGTACATGATGTGCACGAAGTCCGGCACGATCTGCGTGAGGATCCTCTGGTAATGCGTGATGATGAGAGCGCCGAAGTCGGGGCTGCGAAGCCTGTTCACCCCGCGCGAGACGATCTTCAGTGCGTCGATGTCCAGGCCCGAGTCCGTCTCGTCGAGGACCGCGAGGGAGGGCTTCAGCATGAGCATCTGCAGCACCTCCATGCGCTTCTTCTCACCGCCGGAGAAGCCCTGGTTGAGGTAGCGGTTGATGAAGTCCTGGTCCATCTCCATGAACGTCATCGCCTCCCGCAGCTGCTTGATGTAGGCGGTGACGTTCATGCCCTTTCCGTCGCCGCGCAGCTCGATGGCGCGTTTGAGGAACTTGCCCACCGTGACACCCGCGATCTCCACGGGGTACTGGAAGGCGAGAAACACGCCCTTCAAGGCGCGCTCGCTCGTCGTGAGGGCAAGGTAGTCCTCCCCGTCGAGCGTCACGCTGCCCCCGGTCACCGTGTAGGAGGGGTGGCCCATGAGGACGTTTGCCAGCGTGCTCTTGCCCGAACCGTTGGGACCCATCAGCGCGTGGATCTCCCCCGCGTGGATATCAAGGTCCAGCCCCGCCAGTATCGGCTTGTCGCCGATGGAGGCCTGGAGGTTCTTCACTTGCAGATGATATGCCATGTCACTCCCTTCAAATGGGATAGCCGAGGGCGACGCGCGCTTCCTCGCTCATCCGTTCGGGTCCCCAGAGCGGGGACCACACCGTCGTTGCCTGTACGTCGACGAGGCCGAATGCATCGCGCAGCGTCTCGATGATGTCCTTGCGGATGATGTCTTCCGCCGGGCATCCCGCATAGGTCAGCGTGAAGTCGACCTCGATTCCGTTCTCCCGCACCGCGATCCTGTAAACGAGCCCCAGGTCGACAATGCTGAACGCAAGCTCGGGGTCTTCGACGTTTCGAAGCACCTCAACGACTTCCTCTTGCGATACCATTCGCGCCTTCTTTCACCTATAAGTTGACAATGCTGACTAATTTAGTCAAGATTAATGCGATGAGGATCGTCGAGATTCTGTGCAATCCACGGCCAGGAAGCTACAACCTCGCGCTCGCAGCGGGCGCCCGGGAGAAGCTCGCGCAGCTCGGCCACGAGGTGATCCTGCACGACCTCTACAAGGAGGGGTTCGACCCCGTGCTTGCCGCACCCGAGCTTGCCCGCAGCTACAGCCTCGACGGCCTCGTACAGGTCCACAGCCAGGACGTCGCCGCGGCGGACGGCCTGCTCATCTTCCACCCCGACTGGTGGGGCCAGCCTCCCGCGCTCCTGAAGGGCTGGGTCGACCGCGTGTTTCGCCAGGGGGTGGCCTACGACCTGGAAGGGGAGGACTTCTCCGAAAAGAGCTGGAAACCGCTCCTCACCGGGAAGAAGGGTCTCGTGTTCTGCACCTCCGACCAGAAGGACGGGAAGGGGGTCCTCGAGAGCCTGTGGACCGATCTGATCCTCGGCCGCTGCGGCATGAGCGCGCAATGTCATGTGCTTCGCGACCTTCGCCGCACGGACCCCGCGCAGCGCCGCGCCTGGATGGAGTTCATGAACACGGTCATCGAGGAATCGTTCCCCGCGGTTGCGGATCGTCTGGGCGCACGGTAGCCGATCCGATGGATCGCCCCCGCCCTGGGGAAGGTCACGTCAGCTCGAGCGCCGGGCAGCAACCTTTTCAAGGAAATACTCGTGCATGCGCAGATCAGAGGTGAGCTCTGGGTGGAACGCCGACACCAGGAGGGGACCCTGCTCTGCGGCGACGAGGGCGCCGTCAGAGCGGCGGGAGAGGACGGTGACCCCCGGGCCTGTTTTCAGGATCAGGGGGGCACGGATGAATATCCCCGGGAAGGGTGTGCTGCCCAGGCAGGGGACCGCGAGCCTTTCCTCGAAGCTCTCCATCTGACGGCCGAACGCGTTGCGCTGCACGGTGATGTCCATCACGCCGAGCAGCGGCTGGTCCAGGCCGCCGATGTCCCGGGCAAGGAGTATGAGCCCGGCGCACGTTCCGTACACGGGCATTCCTTCCCGCACCGCCTCGCGCAGCGGTTGCAGGAGACCCGACAGGACGAGGAGCTTCCCGATCGTCGTGCTCTCACCGCCGGGGATGATGAGCCCGTCGACCCTCTGGAGCCCGGCCGGCGTGCGCACGAGCTCGACGCTCTGTCCGAGCCTGCGTAGCGTCGCGGCATGCTCGGCAAATGAGCCCTGCAGCGCGAGCACGCCGATACTCATCACCACCCCCTCACCGCGAGCTTCTGGCCATCGGTGATCCCTGCCGCCGCGATGCCCCGCATTCCACCGCCCAGACCGCGGGAGACGCGCGCCACGACGCTCGGGTCTTCGTAGTGGGTGGTGGCTTCCACGATGGCCCGCGCCATTGCAGGGGGATCGGCTGACTTGAAGATGCCCGAGCCGACGAATATCCCTTCAGCGCCGAGCTGCATGAGGAGCGCGGCATCCGCCGGCGTCGCGATTCCCCCTGCGGCGAAGTTCACGACGGGCAGCCTGCCCGTTTCCGCGATTTCCATGACGAGCTCCACCGGCGCGCCCAGAAGCTTCGCCGTTGCCATGATCTCGGTCCTGTCCATCGCGTGCAGGCGGCGCACCTCGTCCATGACGGCGCGCATGTGTCGGACCGCCTCGACCACATCGCCCGTTCCCGCCTCACCCTTGGTGCGGAGCATAGCCGCCCCTTCGGACACCCTGCGCAGCGCCTCGCCGAGATCGCGCGCCCCGCAGACGAAAGGCACCTTGAATGCGTGCTTGTCGATGTGGTGGGCGTCGTCCGCGGGTGTCAGGACCTCGCTCTCGTCGACGTAATCCACCCCCAGGGCCTGGAGGAGCTGCGCCTCCACGAAATGTCCGATGCGTGCCTTGGCCATGACGGGAATGGTCACCGCCTTCATGATCGCCTCGATGAGCGCAGGGTCGCTCATGCGCGCCACGCCCCCCGCGGCCCTGATGTCCGCGGGCACGCGCTCCAGCGCCATGACTGCAACGGCACCGGCAGCCTCCGCTATCTGCGCCTGGTCGGCCGTCACGACGTCCATGATGACGCCGCCTTTCAGCATCTGTGCAAGGCCCTTCTTTGTCGCGAACGTGGACTCTTCCATCACTCTCACTCCTTCACGTCGAGGATCTCCGTACGAGGGATTCCTTCAGCGCGTCGCCAATGACGCGTATTCCATGGTTCATGCGCTCCTCATCGGGTCCCGCAAGGCTGAGCCGCAGCCCGGCCCGTTCCCACTCCTCCACGGAGAAGATCCTGTCGGGTGCGAATACGACCCCCTTTTCCCTGGTCGTGAGGAGCAGGGACAGGGCGTCAATGCCGCGGGGGAGGTCGACCCACTGGAACAGTCCCCCGCGCGGCTTCTGCCAGCGCACCTCGTCGGGAAAGCTCTGCCGCATCGCATCGGCAAGCGCGTCCCTGCGCTTGCGGTAGGCGACCTGCTTGCGCTTGAGGAGCTTCTCCAGATGCCCCCTCTGCGAGAACTCGAGGAGTGCGCCCTGGAGCATGCGGTTCGTGTACTGGTCGGTGAACCGCTTGATGAGCCGCAGCCGCTCGATGATCCCGGCGGGTGCGACGATCCAGCTCAGGCGGATGCCGGGGAAGACGATCTCCGAAAAGCTCCCCATGGAGATCACCCCGTCGGAGGTGTCGCGTGCCTTCAGGGGCAGGACCTCCCTGCCGTCGAAGCTGAGCTCGTGCACGTAGTCGTCCTCCACGATCATGACGCCCCGTTCCCGGCAGAGCGCGAGGAGCCGCTCCCGGCGCTCGGGGGAGAGCACCGCGGTGGTGGGGTTGTGGTAAGTGGGCATCGTGTAGAGGAGCTTCGCGCTCCTGCGGGAGAGCACGCTCTCCATGAGGTCGACCCTTACCCCCTCGTCGTCCACCGGGATGCCGATGCAGCTCGCCTGCAGAGAGTGGAAGACCCCCAGCGCTCCGGGATAGCTGAGATTTTCCATCAGCACCGTGTCACCAGGGTCGATGAACAGGCGTCCGACGATGCTGAGCCCCTGTTGGATCCCGTTGACGATCATGACCTCGCGGTCCGTGCACTGGATCCCCCGCCGCGCGAGGAATCCCGGCATCCACGAGAGGAGGGGCTGGAAGCCTTCCGGCGCTCCTGATGCCAGGAGGTCCGAGCCGTACTTCCGTAGAGCCGACTGCGTGCAATCGGCGAACTCTTCCACGGGAAAGAGGGAGAGGTCGGGCTCATTGGAGGCGAAGGAGATGGTGGACGGGTCGGAGGCCGCCTCGAGGATCTGGTCGGCGCTCGCCGGCATGTGGGGATACGCATTGCGCCACGTGGCGGACAGGAGCGTCTCCACACGCATGGGCTCACGCGTCTGCACCGCAGCCGCGTGGCCCGCCAGGACGTGCGCGCTCACCGAAGTCCCCCGTCCGACGTGGGAGGAAACGAGCCCCGTGGCCTCCAGCTCCTGGTAGGCTGCAATGACGGTGTTGCGATTCACCCCTACAGATTCTGCGAGATCGCGCGTTGCCGGTAGACGGGCGCCCGCGGGGAGGAGCCCGCCTTCAATGAGGCCTGCAAGATGGTTTTTGATCTGGATGTAAAGCGGTGTCGCGTCGTCCCGGTGGAGATCCATTATCATGTTCCTGCCTCCAAGGATCTTCGTTTTGGCGGTGCCGAGGAAGATCCAAGTGACAAGAATACTAGGCCATCCATACCAATGGTAGGGTAGAAATAGGTAAAATTGGTCTAGGACGGAATGGGGGGGGCAGCTGCCCCCCTCAGGATTACAGGAGGGCCGTGACCTCCTTCAGCTCGTCGTCATGGCCCGCGATCCACAGTTCCGCCGCGTCGCGCAGGGCGCCCGCCGTCTCCTCCCCGCGCTTCCGATCCCGTGCCGCGATGATCACCTCGTGGCCGGCCCGTGCCAGCCCGCGTGCAATGGCCTTTCCGACACCCGATGTCCCGCCCGTGACGATGCAGGTGCGCCGCTCCATGGTTACGACAATACTGACGGATCTTGAGGTTTGTCGATGTTGTTGTCTCCGCATAAACGCGCTATACTCCAATTAAAGGTATTATAGTCAAAAGCTCAAATGTGAGTATTTTGTGCGCCGTGACTCCACGACGCATGGACCATCATCGAGCGAAATGTGAGGTGACAAATGTACGAGACCAAGCAAGCGTCTACTCGGTATGGCCTGTTCGCCCTCGCGGCACTGCTCGTGATTTCGATTCTTGCTCTCGGGAGCTGCAATCCGGCGGATCCAGGACAAGGCAATCCGGTGACGGCAGAATCGCACGTGTTTGTCATGGGCGTTACCGGTCCGGACAGCGCGCACGCCGTCCCCTGCTACTGGAAGGACGGCGTCCTTCACATCCTTCCCCTCGACACCGGCTGGTCGGCCGGCTACGCGATCGGTATGGTGACCGACTCCTCGGGAAACGAGACCATTTCCGGCGGCGAGGGCGACTGGATGACCTCGCAGATCGCGTGCGTCTGGAAAAACGGCTCGCTGACCGCGCTTCCGCTCGGGAGCGGCAATGCCTACGGCGACGCGGAACACATGGTCCGGGCGAGCGACGGTACAGTCTACATCGCCGGAGCAGTCGGGACGAGCGTCTCTTCTTCCATCATGCCCTGCTTCTGGAAAAACGGCTCGCTCGAGACGCTGCCGATAGATACCGGATTCACAGGCGGGTTCGCATCAACGCCTGTGATCGACTCACTCGGCAACGTTTACATCGACGGAATCGTGTCGGACGCCACCCACAGCGTTCCCTGCTACTGGAAGAACGGAGCCGTCACGACGCTTCCTCTCGGCGGCACGAACACCACGGGAGGGGTCCGGATGGCGGCAGTCGACTCCGCCGGCAGTCTCTACGTTGTCGGGTTCGTGAGATCCACGGGCTCAATGTCGTCGACCCTCTGCTATTGGCGTGACGGCGTTCAGCATCCCCTTGATCTCGGTACAGGAAACGACACCGGACTGGTCGACGGCGTTGTCTTCGACTCCGCGGGGAATGTCTACATGTCGGGAGAAGTCAGCGCTCCGTTGTCCTCTTCCCAGGCGGCGTGCTACTGGAAGAACGGGAATCTTTCACCGCTCCCTCTCGGGACGGGCAACACGTCGGGCTGCGCTCTCGGTGCAGCAGCGGATGCCGCGGGGAATGTCTACTACGCGGGCGGAGTCGGGGCCACCGCCTCGGATTCCACGGCCTGCTGCTGGAAGAACGGCGAGCTGAGCACGCTGCCCTTCGGGGCCGGGAACGCCTGGGCCCAGGGCTACTTCGTCTGTTGCGGTCCCTGACGCCGGGAAAGCCGCTCGCGCAGTCCGATGATGTCGAGCATGAGGAGAGCCTCGGCCCGGGCGCCGGACGTCGTGACGACGACCAGGACCTGCGTCCAGAGTGAAAGCTCCTCGGTGAGACCGGCAAAGGGCTTCAGGACAGAGGGGATGATGCTCCGAAAGGTCAGGCGTTTGCGCTCCAGGACGTCCTCGGCGGCGGTCCCAGGGGCCAGCACGTCCGCCACGTAGCCGGCGACTTCCTGCGCCGGCGTCCCGACGGGCATGTGCCAGAGCAGGTCCTCCCGCGTGACGCCGATGTCGGCGAGCACTGTCCCGTGCCGGCGCATGCAGAAGTTCAGCATCGGCGATCACGCCGCCGCTACCGCACCTCGAAGCGCACCTCGCCCCAGATGCGCGTGCCGCCCCGGATGTCCACGACGAAATCGCCGCGTCTCAGGGGAAGGATCGCCGAGCCCGACCGGGGAAGGGGACCCCAGGGACGGCCGTTGATCCAGATTTCCAGGTCTTCCTCCGGCCGACCTGCCACCTCGAGGCTGATCGCCTGCTGGGACGCGGGGATGGACGGATCCCAGAAGAACACCGCGTCGTTTGCCGGCTGCAGGACCTCAATGCCCCCGTCAACGGCCTCGTCCTCCGTGCTCCCCTCCTTGCGGCCGTCCCGGAGCCATGCCGCGTATTCGGGCGGATACACCGTTTCGATTCCACGTGCCGTGCGCCGGTGGTACGTGCAGGGGGCGATCTCGGCGGTTGACGGCACGGTCTCCTGGACCACGGCGGGACACGCGTCGGTGGCAAGACCGCCGGACAGGACGCAGACGGTGACGGTGCGGCTGTCCGGTGGAACCGGAAACGCAGAGCCACCATGGGCGATTCCTGCGAGCATGTCGGCTGCCACGCGCGCGGGGATGCCGCTGCCCGTCTTTCCGATGATCGTCTCGCCCGAGAAGTTGCCCATCCAGATGCCCACCGTGTACTCGGGTGTCGCGCCCAGCGCCCACACGTGCTGGAACTGGTTGGCCGTGCCGGTCTTGAACATGGCCGCGTAATCCGTGTTCATGGTCCGCGCCGATCCGAAGCCCAGGAACCTGCTGGGCTGGTCGGAGAGGATGCGGCAGATCTCCGCCGCGGTGTAAGGGCTCACGATGCGCTCGGCGCCCCGCGATACAGGTTCCCCGTCGAGCATGCGGATGGAAAGCGGGATGCCACCCCGGGGGAAAATGGCGAAGCCGCGGGCGAGCTCCCAGAGGGAGACCTCGGCATTGCCGAGGGCAAGACCAACGCCGAGTGACTCCCTCTGCGATTCGATCGACGAGAATCCCGCGGCCAGGAGGAAGTCCGCGAAAGCCTGGACGCCGAGGCGCTGCAGCGTGTACACCGCGGGGACATTGAGGCTCGAGGCCAGGGCGACGCGGAGGCGCACCGGGCCGTTGAACCTGCGGTTGAAGTTCACCGGCACATAGACTTCCGCGCCGCCGAAGTCCTGTGCGATGTCCGGCAGGATCGTTGTCGGTGAAAATCCGCGCTCGAGGGCCAGGGCATAGAGGAACGGCTTCAGGCAGGAGCCGGGCTGGTTCGTGGCCTGCACGCCGTCGTTCTGTCCCTCGTTCTCCACGTCCGCATAGTCGGCCGACCCGACGTACGCAAGCAGGTCCCCGGTGCGGTTGTCGAGCACCACGCCGGCGCCGTTGGTCATCCTCTGCGCCGCGTAGGCCCACACCTGGTTTCGTATCTCGACGTCGAGCTTCTCCTGGAGGCGCAGGTCCATCGTCGTGACGACCTCCGACCTTCCGACGAGCTCGGGATGCCGGCGCAGCAGGAATCGGACGAAGTGCGGGGCGCGCTGCACCCCGTCATCGGACGAGGCGATTCTCACCCGCTCGGCAAAGGCCTCCCGTGTCCGGGGCAGGTTCCATCTCTGCCCGAGACCCGACTCCTCGGAGAGACGGAACCCCGCCTCGGTTGCGCGCTCGGGATTTGCCCGCGGGTCGTAGAGCGCAGGCCGGCGGGGGATCACGGTGAGGAGGATGGCCTCCTCCGGCCGCAGCTCGGACAGGGGCCTGCCGAAGAACAGGCGCGCCGCGGAGGTGACTCCCTCGACCTGCGATCCGAACGGGATGTGGTCGAGGTACAGCTCGAGGATCCGCCGCTTGGAGAAGCGGGCCTCCAGGCGCAGCGCATCCCAGGCCTCTCCCATTTTCGCCTGCATGCCGTTCCCGCGGCGGCGTATCATGCGGGCGAGTTGCATCGTTATGGTGGATGCGCCCGAGACCGTGCGCTGCCCGGCACGATTCTGGCGCGCGGCGCGGACGATGGCGAGGGGATCCACGCCGGGATGGCCGAAGAAGTGACGGTCCTCCGCGGCGACGAATGCCTCCCTCAGGGTCGCCGGAATGCGATCCAGCGGGGTGTGCTCCCGGCGCACACCGCCGGGCAGCGGCACAATCTCGACGAGCTCCCCGCGCCGATCGACGACCCGGGTGCTGTACCCCGAGGAGAGGAACGCGCCGAGCTCGGGGTACGGCCAGAGTGCGAGGAGCAGCCAGGAGAAGAGGGCGAGGAGGACGGCTGACCCGAGTGCGATCGGCCATCCCTTCAAGGTCCGGCTCACGGGGCCTTCACGACGGTTATGAGCCGGCCGATGTCGCGCCCGAACACCTCCGGCTCGTACATGCCCTCCGCGGTGACCGGCGGTGTGGGGTAGATGCCCGGGGTCACGGCGCGGAAGAGGAAGTTGACCTCGGTCTGTCCGCCGTACAGCTCGTCGAGGAAGAACTGCACCTCGTTGTCGAGGATTTCCCGGTGGTAGCCTGAGTACCCGTAGTCGGAATACTCGTCACCGCCATCCCGTTTTCCATACGTGCCCGAGGTGGCCAGGTTGGCGTCGAGGACCTCGCATCCCGAAGGGATGGGGAGCCGCAGGGCCAGGAACGTGCGCTTCTTCGACGTGGAGACGATGGCCTTCAGGCGATACACCTGTCCCACCGTGAGTGTCTGGCCGTCGAGGGGCTTTCCCTCGAGGGTCTGGATCTCCGAGTACACCCCGAGTCCCTCGTCCCGGGCCACGGCGAGCTCCGACGGGATGGCGTAGCGCAGCTCTGCCGCGTAGTACAGGTTGCCGGGTCCCTGCTTCTCGAAGCGAAGGGGCAGGATCCTGTCGCGTGGCACGCCCGAGAGCTGCGGCGACAGGAGCTCCCAGCTCGAGATCTGCCGATCCGCCGCGATTCCGGCAAAGTCGTGTGAATACAGCTCGGCGCCGTTGAGGAGCACCCGGCCGGTAAACTTCGGTTTCTCCTTTTCCTCGGCTCGGATGACCTGCGCAAGGGCCTGCAGGGCCCAGTTCGTGTCCGTCGTGTTGTACCAGTATCCGGCCGTCTGGTGATTGTAGAGGGTCGTGACGATCCTCTGGACCATGTCGCTGCGAGGGTCGAGCTTCTCCGTGAGCATGAGGTAGAGGCTGAGCCCGCCCACGTCGGAGTCCCACGAATCCTGCCGGCTTTCCGCAGTCTCCGTGATGTCGATGGACCGCGTACCGGGCCGGGTGAGGTTCTTCATCTTCTGGAGCATGGCCCCGGCGCCCCGTTTGTCGCCGAGCTCGAAATAGGTCAGGCCCGTCATCCCGTAACCCGAGAAGCCGAGGCGGCTCGCCTTCTTTGCCAGCTCGTCGACCTGCGTTTTGTCCGCGCGCTTGAACAGCGATGCGACGTAGGCCTTGTAGGTCATGAGGTACAGGTCGTCCTTGTAGTTCTGTGCGGCGGTATCGAGATAGGAGAAGAGCCCGTCAAGGTTCATCCGGGGCACCCGGTAGCCGCCAGCCTGCGCCAGCGCGTAGATGTGCGCGACGCGCAGGGAGACGTAGTACCAGGCCCTGCTCTCGTTGGGCCAGAGGGGGAACCCGCCGTCGGGGAGCTGGCAGGAGGCGATATACGCGAGCTCCTTCTCCACCGTTGCCTTGACGTTCACCACCTCGGTGTCGATGCCGAAGGTCCCGATGTACGGCCCGAAGGCCACGAGCGGCAGGAGGCGCGACGAGCGCTGCTCCAGGCATCCGTAGGGGTAACGAAAGAGCCAGGAGAAGGCCCGACCGAGCGTGGATACGCGGGTCGAATCGACCGTGACGCGCAGCGTCCCCTTGCCCTGGGGCGTTCCCGACGGAATGATGACGCCTTCCTCGGTGAGGTCCGCCGGCCGATTCTGGTTGCGGTTCAGCGCCTTGTCCAGGAGTTTGCCGACCGCGCCCTTCTCAGGCTGGGCGGACACGACCTTTCCGATCGTGGCCACGGTCTCGAAAAGTGACGGCTGCTCGACGACAAAGGATTCGCGCAGGCGCTCCTTCAGGAGCGCAGACGACAGGGTGAAGACGATCTCCCCCGTGCCCGCCTTCTCCGCGGCCAGGCTGAAGGGCACCTCGACCGTGGTGCCCGGCTGGACCGTCAGGCTGCGTGAGTCGTTCCCATCGACCGTCAGGAGGTTCGACGAGCACTGGATCGTCACGCGCTGCGGCGCCGCGTCGAGATTCGTCACGATGACGCCGCTTGTCGCCGTGTCGCGGATGCGCATCCTGCGGGGGAGGTAGGCCCGCACGTTGATGGGGTTCTGGACCTTGAGGTCACTCTCCGAGATGCCGAGCAGGTTGTCCTTCACCGCAACAGCCGTGCAACGGTACGTGGTGAGGCTGTCGGGGAGCTTGAACCTCACCCGCACCTCGCCGCCGCCGTCCGTGACGAGATAGGGCTGGAAGTACGCTGTGGGATTGAAGTCCTTGCGCTCCTCGATCTTGGACTCCTCCGCGTCCCCGCCGTGGAGGTCCTTCACCTCGTAGGTTACCGGATCGATGAGGAGGGACCGGGAGTCCGCTCCCCGTACCGCCAGCGGGAACTTGTTCGGCGCATAGAAGAATGCCACGGGGTCGGGCACGTGGTAGTCCACGAGGTCGACGACCCCGCGGTCCACGACCATGAACGTAATCTCCGCGCCGGCGAGCGACACGTCCTTGTTCTTCGCGCGGATGACGAACTCCGCGTCATTGCCCGGGCGATACGTTTCCCGCGCCGGCACGACCTCGAGATCGATCCGCCGTGTCTTCGATTCCACGCGGATCGGCGTCACCCCGAACAGGCCCTTCGGCTTGTCGAGGTCCTTGGTGGAGAACGTGTGCGTCGGCGGTCCCTGCCGCACGGTCCAGGAGCTCACGGCCACATAGATGACGGGGACGTACTCCTCCTTGACCGGGACCTCAATCACCTGCGTCGAGCCGGTGAGCTCGATGATCCTCTCCTCCTGGATTCCTTCCCGCTCGATGGTCACGAGGTAGGTCCCCGCAGGAGCGGGTGACTGCATCATGACCTTCGCCGTTTCCCCGGCGGCATAGATCGGCTTGTCGGGGATGAGGTTGATGTCCTCCGCGCCCTCGGAATACCAGCGGATCCACTCGGATCCCGTGGCGTACAGGGACAGGACCGTCACGGCCTGCCGGCCGCTGTAGTCCGTCGATTTCAACGTGATAGTGTACTCGCCGGTCTTTGCCGGGGTGAAGGTCCACCGCGCCGTACCGTCCGCGGCGTCCAGCGTGGCTCCCGCCACCTTCGTGAGCACCTTCTCGTAGCGGGTGTTCACCTCGTCGCCGACCGCCTGCTGCTGCGCCACCTTCCATTCGATGAGCCGCACGTCGACGTCGACGGGCTGCTGGCCCGTGGTGGTGAAGGGGCTGCCGTCGGGCCGGGCAAGGGCAACGTCCAGACCGACCTTGCTGTTCTTTTCGACCACGGAGTAGTAACGGCTCCCGGGGCTCAGCTTGCCGCCGATGTAGAAGGCGGCCGGATGCACGAGCACGCCCTTGGAGACGCCGACCATCTGCGAGCTTGCCGTGTCGGTGACGTTTACATGGAGCCGGTACGCATACGCCTGGCCGACCACACCTTCCTTCGTGGTGACCTGCTTGACCTCCACCTCACCGGCGGCCGAGACGGCACCCTTCACGGACGAGAGGGTCGTCCGATAGGCTTCGTCCTCGTCGGCGCCGCCGGGACCGAACGAGTACGCACTCCACCGCGTACCCGCGGGCTGGAAGTACGAGGGCTCGCGGGTCCAGTACCCGTCGAACGAGGCTCCGTTCACGTTGCCCCCCGAAAGGTATTCCGCCTTCAGCCGGAAGGACAGCGTGTCACCGACGAAATAGGTGAGGTCGGGCATGGCCAGGGACGCAGTGAAGAGGAGCCGGCGGAAGAAGGAGACGGCGATGGGCTCACGCTGGAGTATCCGCTTCTCCTGCCCTTCGCGCGAATACTCCAGGGCGTAGTCGCCGGGCTTCGCCGTATCGGGGAGCGCGATCGTTCCATAGAATCCCCCCGACGCCGTTGTGCCGCCCGTGAGCGTGATGGGCTCGTCCTCGCTTCCCATGTTCCGCAGTCGCAGCGTGTAGCCACCCCGGTAGGAAGTGTACGCGCCGAGGGTGAGGCTTCTGTCGATTCCGCGGAATGTGACGGTCTCCCCCGGCTTGTAGATCCTGCGGTCGCTGAACAGGAAGACCTGGGGAACCGTGGATTCCACCCTCTCGATGCTCGACAGCCACACCCCGTTGTGCCATGCGTTATGCGTGGAGTTCGGCTCGAAGAGGATCCTGTCGTCGCCGGATTCCACCCGTACGCGCAGGTGCTTGTAGTCGTCGCCACCCCCGGAGAAGCGGCCGAAGAATGTCCCGAGGACGTCGCCGGGCTGGAACGTGAAGATAGCCAGGCCCCGGGGGTCCGTGGTCACGCTGCGGATATCGGAGCGCGAATCGGTCAGGGTCACCCGCGCCCCGGGAACGACCTTGCCGCTGGACAGGCGCGACACGAGGCAGACAACCTTGTTCGACCCGTAGCGGACGGTCAGGCCGAGGTCGGTGACCTGGAGACTGATCCAGTGCGTCGTGGGGTACTTCTGGCGCTCCCGGTGATCCTGGAGCTTCCACCACGCACCGACCCATCCCGTGCCGCCGGGGTTGAGCCAGCGGGAGAGGTCAACCGTCTCGAAGTGCTTTGTATGCGGCGCTATCCGGGAGAAGTCCAGCGGCTTGAAAGCCTCGTCGGGAAAGCTGAAGGTGTACGGGTCGTTGAGGGATCCGATCGTCCACGACCCTTCCAGGAGGTCCTGCGATTCCCAGACGTACTTTTTCGGGAACTGGGCCTCGAGCATCCGGACCCCCTCGTTGGGGAAGTACGCGTAGCGGAACGGATTGCCGATCTTCACGTCGAACGTTGCGGGGCCGGGGAGCTTGCGGCCATAAATGTCCTCGATGCCCGGGTCGAGCGTGAAGCTGTAGGTCGTGTCGTACTCGAAGGGGAGATTGTTCAGCTTCACCGTGTTGTTCCACGTCTCGATATTCGCGGCCGTGAAGGGTATCGGCGGGTCGATGGTGATTCTGCCGAGCAGGCTCTCCTTCTTCACCGGGTGGGAGAAGTTGAGGTACACGGGGTTCGAATCCCCGCCGCTGCCGCGGGGACGGAAGTCCCACGAGTAGCGCTCGGCGCCGCCGAAGGTGAATGTCCGCAGGGTCTGGAAGCGCAGCTCCTGCTCCTCGGTGGTCGGGAATGCCCCCTTTGACGCGAGCGCACCCTGACGCACGATGACGGAAACACGGGTATCCTCGGGAAGCGCGTTCTTGAACGTGAGCATCACAGCGCGCCGCGTTTCATCGACACCGAGCCTCGCTCCCGCGGGCGGCCGTGACACCGAGAAGGGGAAGCGGTTGTTGAGCTCGGAGCGCACGTCAATCGAATCGTCAACGGTCGCGATGTCCACGGGATAGGAAAAGAAGAGCGTGACCGTGCGCGCTTCGGCGGGCGGGATGTCCGCGCGCTTTGTTGTGCCGTCACCGAGCTTGAGAGAGACGAGGCGCAGGGAGTCGAAGTGGAACGTGAAGGACGTGCTCCCGATGAGCCTCTTGCCGCCGAGGGACTTCACGTTCGGGTCGATCGAGACCGTGTATTCCGTCATGGGCATCGGCATCTCGAATGACTCGAAGGCGAACATCCGCGTGCCGTACCATCGGTACACCCCCTTCAGGGGCGGATCGATCTTCATGAGGGGGGAGCTCGTGATCACGTCCCCCAGCTTTGCCAGGGGGATGACGGGCTGGCTGAAGACCACGGAGATCGTGGGCTTCATCATCTCCTTCGGGAGCTCGCCCTGGGGAGCAAAGTCAGTGATCGTGAACGGATCCGCGCTCTCCTGGATCGGGGCCGCGGCCCCCGGGGTGGCGGCCTGCGACTGGCGCTGCACGGGGGCGTAATACTGGATTCTCGACGAGGAGAGGCCCGCATTCGGCTGCGCCGGTATGTTCTGGGGGCCCGACGCGCTGTCGAGCCTGCCGAATCCGGACCCGCTCTTTACATCCTGCGCCCAGGATCCGACGAGTGCCGCGCACAGGAGAAGTGACATTATGACGCTTCTTTTCATGTCGGGATTCTATGCCGGGAAATCCCCTCCGTCAATTTGTGACAGGATGCACGCCCCATCCGCGGCTTGTGGAAGTCACGCCGGGGTCAAACGATTGACGGGCCACCGTCCGTTTCGCAAGATCCCGCAACGGTCCTGATCCAGGAGAAGGTCGAGGAGAGGGGTGGGTGAGACTCAACCGATGGGATCAATGACCGTGAACCAGCCAAAACCTTTGAAGTCGGACACGTTGCGCGTGTAGAAGGTATCGACGCCATTGTGGCGAAGCGTGACAGCAAGCACAAGATCGAAGGTGCGTCGTGCCGGGAATGCCCTTTGCGAAAACCCGGCGAGAACTTCTTCCCAGCATCCCCTGTCGTAAGCGCAGTGCCGGCATCCCAGCTCGTCGCGGAAGAAACGGAGCCTGCGCGCGGCTTCTGCCGCCGCGAGCGGATGCTTGAGAACTGCGGGATTGCGGACGAGACGGTAGTACTCTATGAGCACCTGATCGGCAAGGATCCACTCAAGGGGCTCCCGAGCGGCGCGTTCCAGGATGCTGCGAGCCGCCGTGTGTTCAGGACATGATGCGTTGGTGGCATAGAAAAGGATGTTCGTATCGATGCTGTTCATGGCACTTTGCCGGTTCGTTCCCCATATGCGAGATCGCGGAGTTTGTCCGGTCCGACGAGGATCTCTCCGCCATCAAAGACGGGGATCGCAGCCGCGGGATCCCTCAGCGGCGCTGACGGCGTCTTGGCGAGGTAATCCTCGGTTGCACGTCGTATGATCTCGCTGATGGGGCGGTCCTCGTTCCTTGCGACCCACCTCAATCGTTCCATCTGCGGTTCTGGGAAGAGCACCTGTATCTTTTTCATGTATCCATCATAAGCATGGATAATAGGACCGGTCAAGTTTTCCGATCCTGGCTCTCCTGATGGAGGAGGGGAGGGGGCGGCTGCCCCCCAATTCAGGATCTACAGGAGCGGCGCTCCTAAAGCAGCGCCGTGACCGCCTTCAGCTCGTCGATGGAAACAGAACCCGACGACGTGCTCGGCATGGCCGTGGGATGCGATCTGCCGAGGATGAGCATGTCGCGGGACAGCGGGATGAACAGCGCCTTTGCCGCCGGCTTCATTCCCCAGACGATCCTCGTCGTGCCGTTGGTGAGCGCCTCGACTCCGACGTCGAGGATGAGGTCGGGCTTGTTCGTCGAAGGCGACTGCCGAGTGAAGAGGTAACCCGCATTGCGGGAGTTCCAGAGCAGGTTGATCTGCGCCTTCTCACGGATGGCAATGATGGACTCCAGCACCTCGATCCCCGCCTCCTGAGGATTGACCCAGACCTCGACGGGGGAGCCGCTTGCCGCGGCATCCTTCAGGGCGAGGGCGACGTCGGGCTCCACGCGCGCTGCGACCCTGCGGGCGACCTCGTCGTCGTGACCCGCGATCCAAAGTGTAGCGGCGCCCTTGCGCTGCCTGCGGTACGCTTCGGTGAACGTGACGTTGTTGGACGCCGCGATGTCGCCGACCAGAACGATCAGTGGCTTTCCGTCCACGCAACCGGACGGCTTCAGCGTGGCGAGCTGCAACCAGCGCGGGTTCACCCCCTCGAGGCCCGCCGCCTGCACGGCGATGCCGGCGCGCTTCGCCGCATCGAGGAACGCGTCGATGGCTTCCCCGCAGAGGTAGGGGGAGATGCGCATCAGCGGGTTTCGCGCCGCGTGCAGGAGCGCCTGGACCTTGGTCCGTGCCGCAACGAGGTCCACAGGCTCCGGGATGGGCTCATTGAGGAACTCGTGCCCGAACTTGCCCTTCTGGCAGAGCTTCCCGTTGTTCGGCGCCTCGTAGCGCTCGACGATCCGCGTGAAGAGGCTCCCGTGCCAGCGGTATTCGATGCCGCAGCCCACGGAGCAGCGCGTGCATGTCGCTTCCACCGCTTTCTCCTGCAGCGGCACGTTCTTGCGTGCCGGCAGTTTCTCGGTGAGAGCGCCAACCGGGCAGGCGGAAACGCACTGCCCGCAGGAGATGCACGTCGTGTCCTCCCCGAAGGGGATGCCGAAGGAGGGTGCGACCACCGAGGTGAACCCCCGGTACATGTAGCCGAAAACGCCGACCCCCTGCACCTCGAGGCACATCCTGATGCAGCGGCCGCAGAGCACGCACTTCGAGGGGTCCCGGCTGATGAAGGGATGGGAATCGTCGATGGGATGCCGGGCCACCTCGCCGAGGAAGCGCCTGGCAACCGCGTCGTACTCGGTTGCGTGCTGCTTCAGCGCGCACTCCTTCACGTCCTGGCAGCCGCATTCCAGGCAGCGGGCCGCCTCGGTGCGCGCTTCATTCGCGCTGAACGTGGATTCGATCTCGGCGAAGCCCTTCTTCCGCGCCTCAGGTGCCATGACGAGCGGCCGTGCGCGCGCGGCGCGCGGGGTCTCCGTGTAGTCGGCCGTGGTGGGCTCGAAGAAGTCGGCCTTCTTGCTCAGGAACTCCTTGGGCCTCTGATACGCGCGGCCCTGGAGGAAGGCGAGTGCGGCGCGCGCTGCGTGCTTGCCGCCGGCGATAGCCCGTATGGCGATGTCGGTGCCGGTGAGCAGGTCTCCCGCGACGAACACACCGGGGACCTCGGTGCGTCCGGTGAGGACGTCGGCCTTGATCATGCCCTTGTCGTCCACAAGCCCGGGGATGCCTGCGAGGAGCTTCGTGTCGGAGTACTGCCCCACGGCGGAGATGATGGTGTCCACCGGCACTTCGTGCTCCGAGCCGTCGACAGGAACGGGCCTGCGCCTGCCCGACGCGTCGGGCTCGCCCAGCGCCATGGTGAGGAGCGTGAGGGTCTTCAGGCTCGGTCCGTCGGCCTGGATGGAGACGGGCGCCACGAGGTACTGGATGTCGATCCCTTCCTCGATGGCCTCTTCGATCTCGGCCTCCGATGCGGGCATCTCCTCCCGTGTGCGCCGGTAGTACATCGTCACCTTCAACGCACCGCAGCGCATCGAGCAGCGCGCGGCATCCAGGGCGGTGTTGCCGCCGCCGATGATGGCAACCGTGCGACCCACTTTCACCGGAATCCCTGCATTCACGTCGCGCAGGAAATCGATCCCCGAGAGCACCGAGGGGTGATCCTCCCCGGGGATGCGCAACGCACGGCCCTTCCATGCGCCGAAGGCAAGAACCACGGCGTCGTTCTCACGCCGCAGGGTTTCGAGGGTGGCGTCCTTTCCCAGACGCACGCCGGTGCGAAGAGTGGCGCCCATGCTCAGCATCTGGCTGACCGTTGCATCGAGCACGGCAGGGGGCAGGCGGTAGTCGGGGATACCGTAGCGGAGCATCCCGCCCGCCTTCTCCATGCCTTCCAGTACGGTCACATCGACGCCCTTCTCCGACAGGTACCACGCGGCGGCAAGCCCCGCGGGGCCGGCGCCGACGACGGCTACCTTTTTCCCGATGCGCGAAGGCGCGGGCCGGGCGGGCATGCTGCCCGCCTGCATCTCGGCATCGGCGACGAACCGCTTCACGCCGTTGATGTTGAGAGGCTCCTCCACGAGGTTTCTGCGGCACTTCTCCTCGCAGGGTCGGGGGCAAATCCTCCCGATCACCGCGGGCATGGGGTTGTCCCGCCTGATGAGCTCCACGGCTTCGGCGAACTTCCCGTTTGCAACGAGGCCGAGGTAGCCCTGGATGTCGACGTTCGACGGACAGGTGAGGGTGCACGGGGCTTTGCAGTCCCCGTAGTGATTGGAGAGGAGAAGGTCAAGGGCCATGCGGCGCGCCGCTTCGATCTCGGGGGAGGTGGCCGTGATGACCATCCCCTTCGTCACCTTCGTGCTGCAGCTCGGCACGTAGCCTTTCGCCTTTTCAACCTTCACAAGGCAGACCCAGCACGAGGCGTAGGGCTCCAGGCGCCTGTCGTGGCAGAGCGTGGGAATCCTGATGCCCTGGGCTTCGGCGACCTCGAGGATCGTCGAGCCCGGCTTCACGGCGAGCGTCTTCCCGTCCAGCGTGATCTCTATCGTGTCATCGGCCATGGGGTCAGTCCTTCTTCAGGGCGGAGACCTTCTCGTCGGAGAAGGCTTGCGCACCCGAGGTGATTTCGATGGCGTCGAACCTGCACGCCCCGTGGCAGAGCCCGCAGCGCACGCAGGTGGCCTGGTCAATGACGTGCGGCTTCTTGCGCTCCCCGTGGGCCGCCTTGGTCGGGCAGACCTTGGCGCACATCATGCAGCCGGTGCACTTGTCGGCAACGACGTTGAACCTGATGAGGGCCTTGCACTTCTTCGCCGTGCAGCGCTTGTTGCGGATGTGGTCGTCGTACTCCGCGCGGAAGTAGCGCAGCGTGGTGAGAACGGGGTTGGGCGCGGTCTGTCCCAGTCCGCAGAGTGAGGAGATCTTGATCTTCGCGGCAAGCTCCTCGAGCTGGGCAACGTCCTTCTCCTCGCCCTTTCCCTCGGTGATGCGCGTGAGGATCTCCAGCATCCGCTTCGTGCCGATGC
>PLNO01000042.1 GCA_003141795.1 Spirochaetaceae bacterium
TCCCCGAGGCCCATCGATATGTGGGCCGACAGGTAGCTCGCCATGACCGCGCAGAACGAAGAGCCGAGGGCCACGGCGAGCATCAGGAGCCCCGTCCTCACGATGTACTCGATGTCGCTGTTGGTGATCCCCGTGTTGACGATGTCCGACATCAGCGTGGGCAGGTAGAGATCGCCCATGCACTGGATAAATACCACGATGATGACCGCCACGATGGGTATCGCGTAGGGCCGCAGATAGCGAAGGAGTTTGATCATGGCTCGGTCCTTACTTGACCTCGTCGACGGCGGACGCGCGCGCAAGATCGGCGGACGCGATCTGAACGTCAATGGCCCTGTTGGTCACGGCGAAGCCCACCTTCAGCAGGTTGAATTGCGCTGTGAGCACGTCCAGGTCGTTCGCCGTGCCGTTGGCCAGCTTCTCCTGGGCGACGCGCAGATTTTCCCTGGCCTGGTCCACGCTTCCCTGGGTCAGGCTCAGATCCCGCCGGGCCCGCTCGAGGCTGATCATGCAGGATCGCACGTCCAGCGTCACGGAGTTCCGCAGTTTCTGCGCATCCGCCTCGGTCTTCTTGAGCGCCTGGCCCTGCGCGTCGATCTCCGAGATGTTCGACGCCAGCCCCCCGAGGTCATAGCCGATCTGGACGCCGAGCGCCCAGGTACCGGTAAAAACTGTCGAATCGGTTTGAAACGGCACGCGCTGGTTGGGATCCGCGTAGGTGTAATTGCCCGTCAGCGTGACCGTCGGATACAGAGTGCCCTGCGCCTGCTTCACGGCGTGCTCTCCCATCTGCAGGGACAACGACGACAGGCGGGTCTCGGGGCGGCGGGCCAGGGCTTTGGAAACGAGATCGTTCTCCTCGAGGGTCGAGCCCAGGTCTCCCACGACGGGGTCCTTCGGCTGTGAGGAGAGCGCGAAGGGCTGTTGCGCATCGGATGGCTGAGCATCAAGGCTCTGGCCCGCGGCGTCCTTTCCGATGAGCGACGCGAGAGTCAGGTACGCCCGATTCTGCAGCGAAACGGCGTCGCCGAGATCGAGGTCGGCCTGATTCAGCCGCGCATCCGCGGCAAGCTGATCCGCGCGGGTCGCGGTTCCCTGGCCGACCTGTCGGGACGTGAGCTCCCTTCCGGCCTTCATGAGCTCCAGGTTCTTCTCCAGGGTCTGGCGATTGAAGGTCGCCCGGGCTGCCTCCCAGTAGGCGCGGCGCACTTCGAAGATGAGCGCCCGCTTCACCATCTCGATCCCCACGAGCTTGCTGTCGGCCTGGAGCTGCGCCAGAGCAAGAGCTTCGCGGACCCGGAAGCCCGCGAAAACCGTGTATTGAACGTTCGCCGTCAGCGCCCAGTAGTCCGTCAGGGAGGCCGGGAAGGCGAAGTTGATCTGCGTCGGACCCAGCGGATAGAACGGGTTCGCCATCGTCAAAGACTCGGCGGGAAGATCGCTCAGCTTCTGGTAGCCGGCGCCCAGGGACACGGCGGGAAGCAGATGCCACTTTGCGGCGTCTGCCTTTGCGCTCGCCGTCAGCCAGTCCCAGCTCGAGCTCTGGACGCCGGGATCATTTTCCAACGCCATCGTGACTGCGTCGCTCACCGAAAGGGGCGTGGCCTGCGCCCAGAGCGAGGGAACGAAACCGACCACGAGAACCAGAATGCCCGCCGCGAGGATTCGGGCGCGTGTATGACTCTGAAAGGACTGCATGAAAACTCTCGACCCCCTGTTCACCTTATCTGTCACGCCGCGCGCCCTTTTTGGGCATGGGCGCGGGCTCCCCACCCTCCGGCTCCTGCTGCTCAAGGCTCTGAAGCAGGAACTGCAGGTCGACGATGAGCTTCTTCTTCCTCGATTCCGCCATCGGCGCAAGCCGCTCCCGCATCATCTCCTCTGCGGGAGCGGTCCAGTCACGCATGAACGACTCCAACTTCGGCGTCGCCGTCATGCACACACTCCTCCGATCGGACGGATCCGGGCGGCGCTGGAGGAAGCGGCGCTCGACGAGCCTGTCGAGAATGCCGGTAAGCGTGCTGGGGGAAACCCCGATCACCGTCGCAAGCTTCGTCACCCGGCTGGTCTTCCTCTTGTTCATGATCACGAGCACCAGCACCTCGGTAAGCGAGAGCCCCGTTCCCCTGAAAAAGGGGGAGAGCAGCTTCCACACCCGCCTGTTGATCTGGACGAGCAGCTCGATCAGCTCGATTTCGCTTTCCATCCGCAGATAGTCCTTTCCCGAATATTACGTTTTCGATTATTTCGGATTCGTAGTTTATGGAAAGATAGCCGTTCTATCGGACAAGGTCAAGCCGTCGGACGCATCTCATCCGTGAAGGAGAGCGGGAACGAGGCGGGCCGGCACGAAGCCGGCGAATCGAGGCGGGGTTGGAATGAAGATCCGTAGGCCGCGGCGGCTGAGCGCTCGATCGGCGTGCGCGGCGCCGTGACCGTCGCGGAGAGCGGGCGGCTCCCTCGCCTACCTCTTCCCGTCGAGCTTGATGATCGTGTCGATCATGATCTTCCTGACCTTGTCCACGTCGACCTTGACCGTGAAATCGACGTTCGGCTGCCGACGGGAAACACCGTAGAGGTCGACGACGGTCTGCCCGCGGGTATAGTCCCCGCGCGTCTCCACCATCACGTTCACGTGACGGGTCGTCGCGACAGTCGGATCGATCGCCACCGCCATGGCAAGCGCGTCGTGCACGGGGGCGCCCTCGATTCCGAACGCCTTCTTGTTCATGTCGGCGAAGAATCTCAGAAGCGGACCGACGAACCGCGAGATTTTACCGTTCATCTTCGTGATACGGTCGATGTCCTCGAAGGTGAGAAGAGTCTTGTTGGAGACGTCGAGGCTCACCTGGGTGATAGGGAGCCCGCTGGAAAAAACCACGTGCGCCGCCTCGGGATCCACGTAGATGTTGAACTCGGCGCCCGGGGTGATGTTCGAGTCCCGCGCCGCGCCGCCCATGAGCACGATGCGCTCGATCTTGCTCTTCAGGGCCGGCTCCTTCATGAGGAGGAGGGCGATGTTCGTGAGAGGGCCCGTGGGGACGAGGGTGACCTTTTCACGGGACTCGGTGAGCAGCTTTGCTATGAAGTCGACGGCCGACATCGCCATTGGCTCGACCCGCGGCTCAGGGAGGGTGACGCCGTCGAGTCCCGAGTCGCCGTGGATGAAAGGCGCCGTCTCCAGGTCCCGGAACAGCGGCTTGTCGGCACCGCGCGCCAGCGGCACGTCCGTGCGTCCGATCATCGTCAGGACCTTGCGCGCGTTCAGGCTCGTCTTTTCGCCCGTTTGATTTCCGGCAACCGTCGTGACGCCGACCAGTTTCGCCTCCGCGGTGGCGCAGGCCACCATGATGGCGATCATGTCGTCGTGGCCGGGATCGCAGTCGTGGAGTATCGTCCTCATTTTCCCACCTCTTTGGGCTTGTTCCGTGCCCCGGCGCGCTGCGTGCGCAAAGCGAACGCTATCAGAGCGAGCACCGTCATGACATAGGGGATCATCTGGATGAGCTCGGAGGGGATCTTCAGCGCCGCGATATAGACGGCAAACGCGTTGACGAAGCCGAACAGGAGGCAGGAGAGCATGACCCCCAGCGGCGCGAGCCCCCCGAGGGTGGACGCGGCGATCGCGATGAACCCCCGACCCGCGGTCATGTCGCGCGAGAACCAGGAGACGTAGCCCATCGAGAGATACAGCCCGCCCAGCGCACCGAACACCCCCGAGATGACGAGCGTCGTGAGCTTGATGCGGTTGGCGTTGATCCCCACCGATTCCGCGGCGTTCTTGTTCTGCCCCACGGCCCGGATCCTGAGCCCGAGCGGCGTGCGGTAGACGAGGAGGTAGAACACGGGGACGAGGAGGAACGCCACGTAGGTGAGGATGTTGTGGCCGCTCACCATCCTGCCCAGCACGGGGATGGAGGAGATGACCGGAAGGGCTATCTCGGGAAAGACGAGGCTCTTCAGCGAGTTCGAGCTGCCCTTGTCGCCCGTGATGAGGAACAGGAGGAACACAGTGATGCCGGAGGCGAACATGTTCAGGGCTATCGCCGACAGGGTGATGTCGGCCTTCAGGCTGAGGTGGAAGTATCCGAGTGCAAGTGCCAGGAACACGCCGGCGAAGATCCCCGCGGCGAGCGCGAGCCAGAGGCTCCCGGTGACCGCGCTCACCACGACACCGGCGAAGGCGGAGACGAGCATGATCCCTTCCAGCGCTATGTTCTGTGCCCCCGCGAGCTCGGAGATGGCAACCCCCATGGCCGCGTAGAGGATCGGGGTCGTGACCCTGAAGATCGCGTAGACGAACTCGGGAGAAAGTATGTTCTTAAGGAAGGGATTCATGCGCCCTCATCTCCTTCTCCACGGTTCGCCTCGTCAGCTTGAAGTTCCAGCGGCTCATGAACGCTTCCGCGGTGATCAAGAGGATGATCACCGACTGGATGACCGACACCATTTCGGCGGGCACGTCCGCCATGAGGTTCAGCGTCTGGCCTCCGACGCGCAGGTAGGAAAGGAAAAGGGAGGCCACGACGACCAGAAGCGGATTGTTCCTGCCGATGATGGCCACGATCACCCCGTCCCAGCCGTACCCCGGGGTCGCCTGCCAGTTGAAGCGATGGTGAATGCCGAGGATCTCGACGATGCCCCCCACCCCTGCCACCAGTCCCAGAAGCACCTGCGAAAGAACGATCACCTTGCGGACGCTGATCCCGGCATATCGGGCGAACTTCTTGTTCTCTCCCGCGATGCGGATCTCGAATCCCAACGTGGTGCGGTACAGGAAGAGATACGCTCCCACCGCGAAGCAGAGCGCCAGGATGATCCCGATGTGGAGCCGCGTTCCCCCGATGATCTGCGGCAGCCACGTACCTTCGGGGATCTTCCGTGAGGCGAGGAATCCCGCGTTCTTGTCGCGCAGGAGATAGTTCACGAAGAACAGCCCGAGGTAGTAGGCGACGTAGTTCATCATCAGGGAGGAGACGAGCTCGTTCGCGTTCCACTTCGCCTTGATGATACCGGGGATGGCGCCCCACAGCGCACCGGCGATCCCGGCGACGATGAGGGCGGCCGGGATGGCGATCCAGGGGGGAAGGTTGAAGGAGATCGCGAAAGCGGTGCCTGCCACCGCGCCGAGAAACAGCGAGCCTTCCGCACCGACATTGAACTGCGCGGCCTTGAACGCTATCGAGATGGCGACCCCGCAGAAGATCATGGGGCAGGCGTTCTCGAAGATGCTGAAGAATCGTCCGCGGGAGAGGAACGGGCCCGCGAAGAACTGGCGCAGCGATTCCGCGGGGGTCTTCGAGATGACATAGATCAGGACGATGCTGATGAGGATGCCGATGGCCACCGCGATCGCGGTCCTGATGACGGAGAAGTATCTAAGCAGGAACTTCGCCATGAGCACCCTCCTCCGCCTTCGCGCCCAGCATGTAGGGCCCGAGATCGATTTCGGTGATGATCGACGAGTCCGGGAAGTGCGCAACGATCCGCCCGCGGAAGACGACGATGATCCTCGTGGACAGCTTCAGGATCTCGTCGAGGTCAGCGGAGACGAGAAAGATCGCCTTGCCGGCATCCCGCGCTTTCAGTATGAGGTCGTGGATCATCTCCTCTGAGCCGACGTCGACGCCGCGCGTCGGCTGCGCCGCGAGGATGAAATCATGATCGGAGGAGAGCTCGCGGGCAACGATGGCCTTCTGGATGTTGCCGCCCGAGAGAGATTTCATCGGGACCTTGGGGGAGCTCGCCAGGACCTTGAAGTCACGGATCAGCTTCTCCGCGTGATGCAGCACGTTCTTGCGGTCGATCCACCCGGCACGGGAGAAGCCCGGCTTGAAGTAGCGGTCGGCTATAAGGTTCTCCTCGATGGAGATCGCTGCCGCCATGCCGTCGTCCATCCTGTCCTCGGGGATGTGGCTGAGGCCGCGCTCCCGTATCTGACGGGGGCTGAGACGGGTGATCGGCGCGCCGTCAAGCGTCACTTCCCCGGACGTCGGCCGCAGCAGGCCCGTCATGATGGCGATCAGCTCCGACTGGCCATTGCCTTCGACACCGGCGAGGCCGAGCACCTCTCCCCCCCTGATGTTGAACGAGACGTCTGAAAGAACGGGGAAGCCGTCCGCGTTGAGGTAGCCGAGCCCCCGCACGGAGAGGTGTTCCGCGCCGATAGCGGCCCGGGTCGGCGCGCGCCGCGCGTCCAGGGCGCGCCCCACCATCAGCTCTGCGATCTTTTCCTCGGAGACGTCGGCGGCGGCCTCAGTGGTGACCACCCGGCCGTCCTTCATGACGGTGATCGAATCGGCGATCGCCTTCACCTCGTTGAGCTTGTGGGAGATGAAGAGGATCGTCTTGCCCTTCTCTTTGAGCAGGGCGAGGGTCTTGAAGAGCACCGCGGTTTCCTGCGGGGTGAGCACCGCGGTCGGCTCGTCGAGTATCAGCAGCGCGGCATTGCGGCACAGCGCCTTGAGGATCTCCACCCTCTGCTTCAAACCGACGGACAGATCCTTGACCTTGTCCCTGACGGGGACGTCCAGGCCGTACTCCTTCGAGATGCGCTCGGTTTCGCGGAGCGCTTCCTTCATGTCGAGGAAGAGGCCGGCCTTCCGAGGCTCCATGCCCAGCACGATGTTCTCCGCCACGGTGAGGTCCGGGGCCAGCATGAAATGCTGGTGGACCATGCCGATGCCCTTCTTGATCGCGTCGTTCGGGGAGGCAAAGAAAACCTCTTCCCCCATGAAGAGCAATGACCCCGAGGTGGGGGGCTCGAGCCCGAATATGATCTTCATGAGCGTCGACTTGCCCGCCCCGTTCTCCCCGACGATCGCGTGCACGGTCTGACGCTGCACGCGGACGTTGATCGACCTGTTGGCCACGGTCCCGTTCGGGTAGATTTTCGCGATGTCCTTCAACTCGAGAATGGTGTCCATTGCACTTCCCGCTGGCGCTGGTCTTGAAACAGAAGGTGCGGGAAGCGTTCACGCCCCCCGCACCCTGGATGTACGATCGGGAATCAGTTGCCGAAAGCGGTGTCGACCTTGAGAGTTCCCTTTGCGATCTTGTCGGCCAGGACCTTGATCTTCGCCTGGATATCGGCAGGGACGATCTTCAGGTAGTTCTCGTTGACCGCGAGCGCGATTCCCTTGTCCTTGAGGCCGAGGGTTTCGACCTTGCCGTACGGGAGGGTGCCGGCGAGGTGGAGCTTCAGGGCGCGGAACAGCGACTCGTCGACGTTCTTCATCATGGAGCTCACGATGAAGGATGCCATCTCGGGGTCGTTGTCCTTGTAGAGGATGTACTGGTCGGAATCCACGCCGATGGTGTAGTGCTTCTTCACCTTGCCCGCGTCGAGGATGCCAAGGCCGGTCTGAGCGGCGCCGTTGAAGATGACGTCCGCGCCCTGGTCGAACATGGCCAGC
The DNA here is from genome assembly GCA_003141795.1 of Spirochaetaceae bacterium. The sequence continues at coordinate 7,416 of PLNO01000042.1, forward strand.
GCCAGTTCCTTGCCCTTGGCGGGATCGTTGAAGTTGCCGGCGTAGGAGACGAGGACTTCCACCTTGGGATCGACGTCCCTGGCGCCCTGGATGAAGCCGACCTTGAAGTCATTGATGACGGGGATGTCCATGCCGCCGATGAAGCCGATCTTCTTGTCCGCGTTCACGTATTTGACCTTGCTGGAGGTCGTGAGCATGGCTGCCATCGCTCCGGCGAGGTAGGAACCCTCGTTCTGGCTGTACAGGATGGAGTACACGTTTCCGACGCCCGGCTTGCTGTAGTCGACCGACGTGTCGTAGGTGATGAACTTCTTGGCGGGATATTTTCCGGCGAGCTTCTGCACGAGCTCCTGCAGCTGCCACGTGCCGGCGATGATGACGTCCCAGTCGCCATTGCAGAGCTGCTCGAGATCAGGCTCCCACTTCGCGCTGTCGTAGCCGCCTTCGACACTCTTGACCGTGATCCCCAGTTCCTTCTGGGCCCGCAGCACTCCGCGGTTTGCAGAATCGAAGAATGCGCGATCTCCGAGGTTTCCGTTCATGTAGAGGACGACCTTGAGCTTTGCCGCCTTCGGGGTCGCCGACTGTGCGAAAAGTGCCCCTCCGAGCGCGACCGCAAGGGTCGTGACGATGAGCATTGATACTATTCTCTTCATACCTTCGATCCTCCTTCATCCATTGAATAGGTTGGTGGCCATTATATAGGCGCGCGTAGCACTGTCAAGAATACTTAAGTTCCATTTTAGTTCACTCGCGAAGAAAAGACGAAGATGCCGGACATCCGCACAATTCCGCGGGCACGGGGACTATGACAGTGCCACGCGAGTACATCGTCTGCATGTAAGCCAGGTCCTGCACTTAATCATTTATAAACAAGAGAATTAGGGCAAGGAATGTACCAACGGCTCCTCCGGCCTTTTTCCCTCCTTTTTGAAAGTGGCGCCGTCATAGACTGGAGCGGCGCTAAAACCGACACACGCAATTTGGCATTTATTTACTAATGTTTATGAGTTAGTTTAGTATTTCATTGACAAATAGCAAAAAGCGTACTACCGTGCGGTTTCCGGACTCAATGGGAGACAGGTCGGCATGAGAGTACGAATAAAAGACATTGCGGAAATCGCAGGCGTCTCTCCCGCCACGGTTTCCCTCGTATTGAACAACAAGCCCGGCGTCGGCAACGACATGCGGGAGAAGATTCGCAAGATTGCCGAGGACAAGGGATACCGGCAGGCAAAGAGCGCCGACAGAGAGGGGAAGCTCCGGTCGGTCTGCTTCCTCCACATCTCCCGGCACGGACGGACCGTCAACCGGGACCATGACGTCTTCATCGCCGATTACATCGAAGGACTCGGTCAGGGCGCCCGACAGCAGGGCTTCGGTCTTGAAATCCTCACGTTCAAGTCGACGCCGATCGACACGGTCATCGACGCGGCAAGGGACCACAGTGCCGACGGTTTCGTTGTCCTGGGCACGGAGCTCTCCGCCGAGGATGTACAGTTCTTCTCACGGCTGCCCAAGCCCCTGGTCTTCCTCGATACCTACCACGAGTTCATGCAGTTCGATTTCGTCGACATGAACAACAGCGACGCCGTGTTCACCCTCCTCTCCCACCTCTACGACAAGGGACACCGGGACATCGGCATCGTGAGCGGAGCGGTGGAAACGCGCAACTTCAGGCTCCGCGAGGACGGCTTTGCGTCGAGCCTTCTGCGCCTCGGCCTTGCCAACGACAAGAGGCACAGCTTCGCCGTCGACCAGACCTTCCACGGCGCCCACGAGGGGATGCGGGCGCTGCTCGACCGCGGGATCGACCTGCCCACGGCGCTTTTCTGCGCGAACGACATCATTGCCTGCGGTTGCCTCAGGGCGTTCAAGGAAAAGGGGGTGCGCATCCCCGACGACGTGTCCCTCGTCGGGTTCGACGATCTGCCCCTCTCCGCCGTTGTCGACCCGCCGCTCACGACGATCCAGGTCTCGAAGGCACAGATAGGACGCATGGCGATGCAGCTGCTCGCGACGCGCATCCGCACGAACATCCAGGCGCCACCCGTCAAGGTCCTCATCGGCGGGCAGCTGGTCGTCCGCCAGAGCGTGCGCCAGATATGAAGGAAGGCCACACATGCTGAAGTACTCCGTCGTTCTGGGAAACCTCGGAAACACCTGCGACAGGTTCCTGTCGACCGGCTACAAGGATCAACCCTCGAAGGAGACGATGATCCGCCAGGCCTCGGAAATCCCCGGCGTCAAAGGCGTCGAGCTCGTCGGGAGCTGGGACATCACGCGAGAAAACGTGGAGGAGGTCGGCGGGCTGCTCGCGAAGTACGGGCTTGCCTGCGCGTCGATCATCCCCGATCACTTCTCGCAGAAGCGATGGGGACGGGGCGCGTTCACGTCGAAGGACCCTTCCATCCGGGAGCAGGCGCTCGAGGAGACGATGGCGGTCGGTGAGATCGCCCGCACGCTGGGATGTCCGCTCATCAACCTGTGGCCGGGTCAGGACGGGTACGACTACGTGCTGCAGGCCGACTACCGTCGCGCGCGGCGGTGGATCATCGACGCGGTGAGGAGGCTCGCGGAAGCATTCCCCGATCTGAAGTTCTCCCTCGAGTACAAGCCCCGGGAGCCCCGGACCCACTCGTTCATGGCGCGAACCGCCGACACCCTGCTGGTCGCCCGGGAAACCGGCCTGTCCAATGTCGGAGTGACGATCGATTCGGGCCACGCCATGGAGGGCGGAGAGAACCTCGCCGAATCCGCGGTCATGGTCGACGATTTCGGAACGAAGCTGTTTCACCTCCATTTCAACGACAACTACGGCTTCTGGGACGACGACATGATCGTCGGGTCCGTGCACTTCGTGGAGTACCTCGAGTATCTGTTCTGGCTCAAGGAAATCCGCTACGACGGGTGGTATTCGATGGACCAGTACCCGTATCGGGAGGATGCCAAAGGTGCGCTCCAGGGGAGCGTCGAGTTCCTCATGGGCATCGACTCCCTCCTGGACGAAACGGCAATGAAGGAGATGCGCGCTCTGGTAGCCGAAGGGGACGCGGTGAAGTCCACCGCATGGGTGCGCTCCCGCCTCTTCGGGCCCCTGCGGCGCGGCGCAGGGTCTCCTTGACGCCTGGTATCACGCGATATAGCCTGACCGGTGTCCGTCGGCGCAAAAGGATCAAGACATGACACCGTCAAAGACCGCTCTTGCCCTCCTCATGCTGCTGCTCATCGTGACACCGGGCATCGCCGCGGAGGAGAGCCACGGCACGTTCACGACAACCGTCTATTGCGGCTCGTCGGCGTTCGGCAACAACGGGGACTTCACCTTTTCATCGCTCGTCTATTTCAAGTTCTGGTGGAAGCTGTGGAGCATGATGGGCGAGCCGGTGGAGGACTATCGGGCAGTGTGGGGGCTGCCGGCAGGGGCGACCGTGGTGCTCTCCGACGTGTACGCGAAAAAGCTGGGGATCTCGGGGATTTTTACCGTCCCTATGGCCGTCATGGAAAAGCTTCGCATTGACGTGCTGCTCTGGGCGCAGCCGAACATGGCCAACATGTCGAATTTCGGCTTGTATCTGGACCCGGGGATCATGACGAGACCGTTCGTCGGCATCACGAATGAAAAAGACCTGACGGGCACCTACCAGGCGTTGAGCGCTGATGATCGCGGCAAGAAAGTCAGCTTCAATTCTCCGGGCAGCCCGAACTGGAACGACCTCTTCAGGATGAGGGTCACGAACAGCGCCGCAGGGAGCTTCACCCTTCCCCCGAAGATCGCGGCTCTCGATCGCGAAGCGGCCAAGCTGGTCATGAGAAAAGGCATCCCCGGGCTGAGCTCCATCACGCCCGTCAAAGTCGCCATCGACTTCTCCCCCGTCCGAAGCTGGCTCCAGGACATCGCCAAACAGGAAGCGGACAAGCGGAAAGCCGCACTCGACCAGAAGGCGGCGGATCTCCGCGTCCAGGAGAAGAAGCTCGATGACCGGCTTGCCGCAATGGCAGCTCAGAAGGCGGAAAAGCAGAAGAAGGCCGAAGCCGACGACTTCTGGAACACCCCCGCCGACGCGGAGACTTCCGCCGAGCGCGAGCAGAGGCTGATCCTCCAGAGCCAGAAGTCGGGCATGCAGACGAAAAAGAACGAGCTGACCACGCAGACATCGGCGCTTGCCCAGACCTACACCGCGATCTCCCTGGAGACGGACACGTACAATCGCGAGCGCGACAGCTTCGGCGGGGAGAATCAGAGCAAGTCCGGCACGATCGCACCGCGGGAAGAAAAGACGAAAGAGACGGTCAGGAGCGCGATCAAGAACAAGATCGACGCCCGGCTCACCGAGCTCTGCGGGTACTATCCCATCCCGACGATCTACCTGATATCGGGAAACCCGTCGGAAGAGCAGCTGCAGCTCTTCAATGAGAGGCGGGACCGCGAGCTGAAGGAAAGGCAGGATGCGTGGCGGGAAAAAGCCAAGGCCGCTGAATCGGACCCCGTGATCATCGACCTGCGGCAACAGCTCGTCGCACTCGAAGCGGAGATGAAGAGGTGGGGGCCGGACCTCAGCGACTGATCTCCTGAGCTGCCACAGGGGCTGCACCTTCATCCAGGATCCGGATCGCCTTCTCGAAGCTTGCCGCTGAGAATACCGAGTGACCCTTGAGCGGCTCCTGGATGAAGGAGCACCTGTAGCCCATGCCCAGGAGCGTGTCGTACCCCGCGTAGGTTTCCTTCCGATTGAAGTCGTAGTCCCCGGCAGCCATCACCATGGTGACGTGCTCCCGCCCGTAGTACAGGGCGGGCACGAGGCGCGTGCGTGTCGTGAAGCATCCGCCGATGGCGATCCCTCCCTTGAAGACCCGCGGCTGTCGCGGCACGATCTCTCCCGTAAGCCTCCCGCCCCATGAGAAGCCGGCCATGTAGATGCGCGACTGATCGACGCTGAAGTGCTTCAGCATGTTGTACACGATCGCCAGTGAGAAGCACTCGTGCGTGTCTGCGAAAGGCTCGTAGATTCCGTTATAGGGATCGAAGCCGACCCAGATGAGGCGGCGCTCGTCCAGGATTTTCGCGAAGTCGGGACGGGGAAACTGGTTGGCCGATTTCGCATGGATCATCGACACGAGCAGGCCGTACGGTTTGGAGCCGTCGTACCCCTTGGGGACGTAGACGCCGACCGGGTAGTCCTTGAGCTTCTTGTCGGCCTTCATCTCCATCCACGGCGACCACGATTCCACGATATAGGTGAACGTGCCGCGCTTCGCGGAGATCCCGGTGTTCACCCGGGGAACCTCGAGCGGCTTCGCGGCCTCTGCATCGGCCGCGGAAAAGGCCTGCCGGTTCTCCTTCGCCTCCTGTGCGAGCTTTTCCACGGATTTCGTTGCATGCGGGACGAGGCCTCCCAGATAATGGGTTATCTCCTCCTGCCCTATCGTCGCGGAAAAATCCAGCGCATCCTCGCCCCATTGCGTGCTCTTGAAGTAGGTCGTGATGAGGGGGAGGTTCCCCATCCACAACGCCTGCCCCGCGGGGGCGTCCCCCCTGGGGGAGAAGCCCCGCGCGAGCATCAGCGCCGCAAGCTCGGGGTGCGCTCCGCTTGCGCGAGAGAAGGGCGTGTTGCCGAACGAATCCTGCGCGTTGGGATCGGCCCCCGCCTTCAAGAGCCGGGCGATGACATCAGCACGGCCGGCTTCGACGGCGCACTGCAGGGGGCTCCTCCCGTAGCGATCGGCGACGTTCCAGTCCACCTTCCGTGAGCAGAGCGCCTCGACGACCGGCATCGTTCCCTGTTCCGCCGCAAGGTGCAGCGGCGTTGCCGGAACGCCGAACGACGTGCGTGCGACCATCGCCGTGAGCGCTTCCACGGGGATCGACGCGACGGCTGCGGGATCGCCCGAGAGGACCGCACGGCAGGCCTCCGCCGAGTTGCCCGCGGGAAACTGGCTGGAGTACATCACGCCGCCAATCGACTTCAGGTACGCGGTGTTCTTCTTGCTGTCCGTGTTGAACGCCGCGCCGAGCGGCGCCACGCCGTCGTCATCGCCGATGGTGATATCCGCGCCCTTGGAGACCAGATACTTGAGAAGCGCCAGGTTGCGGTCATCGGTTGCGGCCATGCCGAGCGCGGTGCTGCCATTCTCCCCGCGGACGTTCACGTCGATGCCCCGATCGACCAGCAGGCGCACGACGTCCGCCACCGAATCGGGCCTGCGGGAAAGCACGGCGTGCAGCGCCGTATTGCCCGACGTGTCCCTGGCAGCGATCGAAGCCCCTTTCCCCAGGAGCCACTCGACGAGCTGCGCCTCGCCCTCGCTCGCGGCGGAGAGGAGCACGGTTGCCCCCTCCTTGTCAGGCATGTTGACGTCAGTCCCTGCCTTGAGGAGGACGTCGAAAACCTGGTCGAGTGAGATTCCGCGCCGCTCGAGCCTTTCGCGGGCGGAGAACGCCTTCTGGAACACCGTAGTGCCCTGGCCGTCCAGAACGCGGGGATCGGCCCCTGCGCGCAATGCGCGGGTGATCAGGTCCAGGTACCCGTCGAGCTCGGGCTGCCACAGCATCGTGTGCAGGACGGTGCTCCCCTGCGGCGTGACTGCCTTGACGTCAATGCCAGCATCGAAGAGAGCCCGTATCACGATTTCCCTGTTCTGGATGCCGGAGGACCCGTTCAACACCCACTGGAGGAGCGTCATGCCGACCTCGGGGCTCCTGCTCAGGCCGGCCTTGAACGACGCGAAGAGGCCGATCATCCGGGCCTTTTCCGCCGTGGTGTACTTTGCGCACTGGAGCAATCCGACGAGTGGAGTCTCGGGGATCCATGTCTTCGTACCGTCGACCATCCTGTAGCGATAGCCGGTTGCCGCGTGGTTGGGATCGGCCCCGAAGCGCAGCAGGGATTCGGCCAGGGCCGCATGATCCGCCACCGCGTAGGCATCCACCGCCATCGCGTACAGCGGCGTCATCCCCCCATGGGTGGTGACTTCGAAGCTCGCACCGTGCTTTTCCAAATCCTCCAGGAGCGTCTGCTTCTGAGGCAGACTGAGATCCTGGCTCCAGAGGATGTCGAACACGACGTACCGCGGGGAGGTATCGGTTGAAGATTTCCAGGGGGCATCGGGGTCCACGCCGGCGTCCAGGAGCTTCTCGAAACCAGCGACATCTGCCCCCCAGACGGTCCGCAGAAGGTCGATCGTGGTCCCCGACGCCTTTACGGTCGTCGTGCGTTCGGTCGTGGCCTGAGACGGCGATCCCGCGGACGGGTGGCTCTGCGCTGGCTGCACCGCCGCGGGCTGCGATGCTGCGGATTGCGCGGACTGCTCGCGGACGGGCTGGCTGGTCTGGCATCCCGCCAGGATGAGCAGACATGCGACGAGCAGAGCGCGGACGATTCGCATCGGGACACCTCTTCATGCCGGCCCGGGGCCGAACTTTTCTCGGTCCCAGTATAGCATGAGGGGCGACCGTCCTACTTCCACGCACCCCCGCGCGCGGCGCGCTTCAGGTATCTCCCGCGTCCCGGCTTGCCGAGGAACTTCTCCCCGTCGACGATCACCTCGCCCCGGGAGAGGACCATGCGGGCATTGCCCTGCACGGCGTAGCCCTCGAACATCGAATAGTCCACCCGCATGTGGTGCGTCTTCGCGCTGATCGTGTACGGGGCCTTCGGGTCCCAGAGCACGATGTCGGCGTCGCTGCCAGGGGCGAGCTCGCCCTTGCGCGGGTACATGCCGAAGATCCGCGCAGGGGTCGTGGAGGTGAGCTCTACGAACCTGTTCATCGTTATCTTGCCGGCGTTCACCCCGTGGTGGTGGATGAGCTGCAGCCGGTTCTCGATGCCGGGGCCGCCGTTGGGGATCTTCGTGAAATCGTCCTTGCCGAGGATCTTCTGATCCTTGAAGCAGAACGGACAGTGATCCGTGGAAACGACCTGGAGGTGATCCTTCGCCAGTCCCTCCCAGAGCTTGGGTTGATGCTCCTTCGACCGCAGCGGCGGGGTGAAGACGTACTTCGCCCCTTCGAAGCCGGGGCGCGAAAGCTCGTCGATGGAGAGCAGGAGGTACTGCGGGCAGGTCTCGGCGAATGCCGGCACCCCGCGGTCACGGGCTTCACGGACCTCGTTCAGCGCGTCTTCCGAGGACAGGTGCACGATGTAGACGGGAACGCCCGCAATTTCCGCAAGGGCGATTGCCCTGTGCACCGCTTCCGCTTCCGCACGGGGAGGCCGTGTGAGCGCATGGTACACGGGCGCCGTCTTTCCCTCAGCCAACGCGCGCGCCACGATCACGTCGATCACGCTCCCGTTCTCCGCGTGCATGCAGACGAGCGCTCCGTTCTTTGCGGTCTGCGAAAGGGCCTTGAATATGGTGGCATCGTCCACCATGAACGCGTTCGGGTACGCCATGAACATCTTGAAGCTCGCCACGCCCTCGCGGACCAGGTCGTCCATGTCCTCGAGCCCCGTGGTGCCAAGATCCGTGATGATCATGTGAAGACCGTAGTCGATCACAGCCCGGCCTTCCGCCTTCTTCCACCACGCGTCCAGAGCATCGCGCATCCGCGTGCCACGGGCCTGGATGGCGAAATCGACGATGGTCGTCGTGCCGCCAAAAGCGGCGGCCTGCGTGCCGGTGGCAAAATCGTCCGAAGACTGCGTGCCGCCGAACGGCATGTCCAGATGCGTGTGCGCATCGATGCCGCCGGGGATGACGCTCAGCCCCGTCGCGTCGATCACCTTCTCCGCGGCCTGCGCGGGGATCCCCGCACGTATCTCGCTGATGCGCTCCCCGTCGATGAGGAGGTCAGCGCGCAGCGTCTCCTTCGCCGTTACTATCGTTCCGCCCCGAATCAGCGTTTTCCTCATGACTCCCCCTCGGTCATTCATTTCCGGGCGTGCTGTACACCCGGCCAGCGGTTCTCTGTTCCCAGCTTTGCTTCGGCTTTCCCGTGTCAACCTGCACCATCGTGATGCAGCTCTCCACCGGGCAGACCAGCGAGCAGAGGTTGCAGCCAACGCACTCCTCTTCGTCGATGTGCGGCGTGCGGGCATCGGCCGCCGAGCGCGCCGCCGTGACGGGCCGGACCCCGTTCAGCACGTCGAGCTTCGCGATCGGCGTGACGGCGATGCTCTGCCTGCTGCGCGCCTCCCGCGCAGCGGGTGCTTCCGTGCTGCCGTCGTGATGGATGCACTGATGCGCACCGTCCCAGCAGGCGACGTAGCAGAGGTCGCAGCCGATGCACTTTGCCGGGTCGATGCGCGCGACGATCTTGTAGTTCAGGTCCAGGTGCTTCCACTCCCGCACCCGGGGGAGCGAGAGGCCCCTGAAATCGTCAAGCGTCCGAAAGCCTTTTTCATCCATCCAGGCGGAAAGTCCGTCGATCATGTCCTCCACGATGCGATACCCGTAGTGCATCACCGCCGTGCAGACCTGGACGGTGCCCGCTCCCAGCAGGATGAACTCGGCGGCCTCGCGCCAGCCGGCGACACCGCCGATGCCCGAGATCGGAAGCCCGACGTCGGGGTCCGAGGCGATCTGCTGCACGAGGTGCAGCGCGATGGGCTTCACCGCTGGGCCGCAGTAGCCGCCGTGCGCGGACAGGCCCCCGACGTCGGGCCGGGGGGTGAAGGTGTCCAGGTCCACCCCCGTGATCGAGTTGATCGTGTTGATCGCCGAAAGGGCATCGGCGCCGCCGCGTTTTGCCGCGCGTGCCACGGCACGGATGTCCGTGACGTTCGGCGTGAGCTTCACCATCACGGGGGTGCGCGCCGCCTCCTTGGCCCATTCGGTGATCTGGCAGGAATACTCGGGCACCTGGCCCACCGCGGCGCCCATGCCGCGCTCGCTCATCCCGTGGGGGCAGCCGAAGTTGAGCTCCAGGCCGTCGGCGCCGGCGTCCTCCGCGCGCTTGACGATGTCGTGCCACACCTCGCGCTTTGATTCCACCATGAGGGAGGCGATCACCGTGTGTTTCGGGTAACGCTTTTTCACCTCCGCCATCTCCCGCAGGTTGACCTCCACGGGCCGGTCGGAGATGAGCTCGATGTTGTTGAGCCCCATCATCCGTCTGCCGTCCCAATCCACGGAGGAGTAGCGCGAGGCGACGTTGACCACCGGCTCCCCGATCGTCTTCCACACCGCGCCGCCCCAGCCTGCGTCGAAAGCCCTCATGATCTGCTCCCCGCAGTTCGTCGGGGGTGCCGATGCGAGCCAGAAGGGGTTGGGGGTCTGGATACCCATGAACTTCGTCGAAAGATCAGCCATTGGATACCTCCGTGAGGGATTGGACCATTGCGCGTGCCGCACGCTTGCCGTCGGCCACCGCGTCGACCACCTCGCGCCCTCCGTTCACGCAATCCCCGCCCGCGTAGAACTTCGCGTTCTTCGTCCTTCCCGTCGGCCGGTCGACGACGACCCCGCCTGCTGCGATCTCGATCCCGCGCGTGCTGCTCAGGAGCTCCAGGAAATGCGTCTGTCCGAGGGCGGGGATCACCATGTCGCATGCGAAAACGAACTCGGAGCCGGGCACCGGCTGGAGGCTGCTGCGGCCCCTGGAATCGGGTGCGCCGGCGAGCGCCTCGGCGAACTTCACCCCGGTGGCCTCGCCGCCCTCCGTCACGATCTCCAGGGGCAGCGCATTCCAGTGGAACTGCACGCCTTCCCTCATTGCGTGGTCGTGCTCGAAGTCGAACGCCGGCATGTCCTTCTCCGATCTGCGGTAGAAGAGATGCACTTCGGCTGCACCGAGGCGCACGGCGGCGTTCGCGGCGTCGATCGCCGTATTGCCCCCGCCGATCACAGCCACACGGTTGCCGACGGGAAAGCCCGGCTCCGTCTTGTAGCGCTCGATGAAGTGAAGAGCGTCGATCACGCCGTGAGCGTCTTCTCCGGGGATGGAGAGCTTCTGCATCGCGCCCAGTCCCATGCCGAGAAAGAGGAGCGTGAACTCCTTCTCCAGAACTTCCAGAGCAATGCCCGTGCCCACCGACTCCCTGCGGAACTCCACCCCCATGGACCGGATCATCTCCACCTCGCGCAGGCTGTCGGAGGGCCTGAGCTTGTACTCCGCCACGCCGTAGGTGGCAAGGCCTCCCGGGAGCGGCCTGTCGTCGAACACCGTCACCGCGTAGCCGCTGCGGCGGAGCTCGGCCGCGCAGGCGAGCGACGCGGGGCCGCCGCCAATGCACGCGACTTTCTGGGCGTGGGAAACGGGGGTCGGCACGGGGAAGGTCCCCCGGCTGTAGTAGTCGTCCATTGCGAAGCGCTGCAGCCGCCCGATCTCTATCGGTTTCTTGTTGTAGCGGTGCATCACGCAGGAGCCCTCGCACAACACCTCCACGGGACACGCGCGCGCGCAGCTCATGCCCAGCACGTTCGCCTCCAGGATGGCCCGGGCTGAGCCGCCGGTGTTGCCGCTGGCGATCTTCTTGATGAAGCGAGGCACGTCGATGTGCGTGGGGCAGGCCGCCGTGCAGGGAGCGTCGAAACAGCTCAGGCACCTGTTCGCTTCGGTCACGGCTGATTGGCGGTCGAGGGGGGGATGCAGGTCGGGGAAGCGGGTGAGATTGCTTTCAAGAGGCAGCTTCGATGCGCTCATCGCGGTCGTCCCTCCATTCTTCTATTATACTGAAGCGGCGCCCCGTCGGGCGCCGCTGTTTCTATCATCCCCTCGTCGCGAGGGTGTCCGTGTACGCAAGACCTTTCTCGATTACGGCGATCATCTCGTCGATCTGCGGCCGTGTAATGATGAGCGGCGGTGAGATGAAGATGTAGTCCCAGTTGCAGTACAGATACAGCCCGTTCTCCATGAATATCTTTCCCAGCGGACCCGATACATTGCGGATGGAGTCATTGAAGCCTGCGATCGGTGTCTTGGATTTCTTGTCGGAGACGAGCTCGATGCACGCCCACAGCCCCTTGCACCGGGTCTGCCCCACCGAGGGGTGCTTGTCCTCGAGCTCTTTCAGCTTCTTTTCGAGGTATGCGCCGTTGGACGCTGATTGCTCGATGAGCTTGTCCTTCTTGTACACCTCGATGTTCGCGATACCGCAGGCGCAGGCCAGCGCGTGGCCCGTGTAGGTGAGCCCGCTCACGAACTTGCGCTCCTGGAAGTAGTCCCAGATCTTCTTGCTCCAGATCGTGGCGCCGAGCTGGATGTAGCCCGAGGTGATCCCCTTGGCGGTGGTGAGGATGTCGGGGACGATGTCGTAGTGCTCGGTGGCGAACCATTTCCCCGCCCGGCCCCAGCCCGACATCACCTCGTCGATGATGAGGAGGATCCCGTTCTCGTCGCAGAGCTGGCGCAGCCCCTTCATGTAGCTCTTCGTGGGCGGGATGATCCCGTT
>PLNO01000220.1 GCA_003141795.1 Spirochaetaceae bacterium
GCAGCACGCGCCGCGGCGCCGCGCATGCCGTAGAGGGAGGTGAAGAACCGAAGGTTCTGGAAGCCGGTGAGGTCGGGGTACAGTCCGTCCTCCTGCGCCATGTAGCCGATCTGCGTGGCCTGGCTCCGGTCGGGCACCTTGCGGCCCGCGATCCACACCTCACCGGCCCCCGGGCGCAGAAGCCCCGCGATGCAGCGGATGAGCGTGGTCTTCCCCGATCCCGAAGGCCCGAGGATCCCCACGATGCTTCCCCGCGGGACCTCCAGGGACGCCTCCTGGAGCGCTGGACTGTGATCGAAGGTGACCGTGACCCCTCTGACGGAAACACTCATGTCATTCATGTCTGTCACTCCTGGCCGCCCCGATTCCCTGCATGAAGAGGCTCACGATCTGGTCGGCTGCCGCCTCGTCATCGTCGGAGCCCAGCTCGTCGGGGAGGATGCTGCTGATCGCCACGTGTCCGACCACGAGGCTCATGAAGCTGCGGATGAAGACGGTCCTGTCGATATCGCCCACTTCCCCGTGGGAGCGCGCTTCATCGAGCACGGTGCCGAGGACCCCGATGATCTCGGGAATCACGTGCTCCCGCACCACCTGCATGAGGTCGGGGTGGCGGATCGCCTCCAGAACGAGCGTCGTGATGAGCGCACGCCTGCTGCGGAAGAGGGCGAGACGGTCCCGCACGATCTGCCGGAGCATCTCCTCCATCGGCTTGCCCTCGTTCTTGATGATCAGCGCTTTCACCGAGGCGAGCATGGTCGGCTTGATCACCGTCACCATGAAGGGCTGAAAGAGGGCATCGAGGATGTGACGCTTGGTGGGGAAGTTCTTGAAGAGGGTCGCTTCCGACACGCCCGCCTCCGCGGCGATCTCCCGCGTGCGGCACCCGTCGTACCCCTTGCGATTCATGACGCGCAGCGCCGCTTCCAGGAGCTCGCGCTGTTTCGGAGTGAAACCCTGGGTGGATTCGTCGTCGAATTGCGGGCTCGGTGCAACACTGGTCGGAGTGTCTGCTTTTTTGCTCATTGCCGCTCTCCAGTAAGTAAGTACTTACTTACTGGAGAGGGTATTCGGGAGAAAGCGGTCTGTCAAGGAGGCTGTATAAGGGCTTCAGGGAAAAAAGGTATGCCGGGCCGAAGCCCGGCCTATTTCACTCTGACGGTCTCCACCATGTAGCGGATGTTGTTCCCGGTTGTGTCCTGCTCTTCCCTCTGCACGATGAAGACAATCGAGCTTGAGTCCGGGGAGAGGGTGATCAGCTTGAAGTGGTAGGCCTTCACCCCGTTGCGCTTGATGCTCGGGGAGCCTGCCGTGAAGGACTTCAGCGTTCCGTCCTTCTCCGTCGTGGTGATCGCGATGCTGAAGGAGGAGCTCACGGCGGCGCCCGCGGGGGCGGCGCTCTGCGTCAAGGCGATCTTGTACGCCCGCCCGGATTGGAAGTCGCGGAACTCCAGGGTGTCGGAGGCCTCGGCACCGTCGACGAGGATGTAGAGGAGCCGTCCCGAGAGCAGGTGATCGATCTTGTACTGCTTGATCTGGGGCGCCCCGTCGCGCAGGACGTCGAGAAGCGCACCGAGCCCATTGGCCCCGGGCTCCAGCGGTTGGGTGCCGGCGAAATGCCGGGCCCCCTTGGCGACGAAATCGTTGGCCCGGACGTCCACGATGAACGAGTCCGCCCAGGGTGTGGAGTCTTTCTCGGCGATGCCGTACTGGCCGAACATGAAATACCTTCCGTCAGCCGAGAAACCGAGGTTCACGAACTGGGCGACGTCGCCAGCGAAAGCGGCAAACGCTGCCAGGAGGAACAGTGCCCAGACCAGGGCGAGCCGTTTTGCCATAGGTGCTCCTGGTTATAGTATCGTACAGCGCGCGGTTTTCTATAGAAGAATCTATCGACCGCTTAATCGATAGTAACCCCGAGATGGGGCGCCAGCGCCTTCAGTTTTGCCATCAGATCCTCGAAATGCGCGAAGTTCAGGCTCTGCTTGCCGTCGGACTTGGCATTCGCAGGCTCCGGATGGATCTCGACGATGAGCCCGTCAGCCCCCGCGGCGATCGCTGCCAGAGAGGCCGGGGTCACGTAGTGCCAATCCCCCATGGCGTGGCTGGGGTCGACGAGGATGGGGAGGTGGCTGAGCCTCTTCACGACGGGAACCGCAGCGATGTCCAGCGTATTCCGCGTCTGGGTTTCGAACGTGCGGATCCCCCTTTCGCAGAGGATGACGTGCGAATTGCCGCCCTTCATGACGTATTCAGCGGAAAGGAGCATCTCTTCGATCGTCCCCATCATGCTGCGCTTCAGGAGGACCGGCGTCCTCGTCTCCCCGAGCGCCTTCAGCAACGCGAAGTTCTGCATGTTGCGCGCGCCGACCTGGAAAACGCCGGTGTAACGGCCGACGAGCTCGACGTCGTGCTCCGACATAATCTCGGTGACGATGGTGAGCCCGTGGCGGCGGGCAGCGCCGCTGAGCATCTGCAGGCCCTGCTCGCCGAGCCCCTGGAAGGAATAGGGCGACGAGCGCGGCTTGAACGCCCCGCCGCGGAGGAGCTTCAGACCCATGCGCTGCACCAGCGCAGCGCTCGATTCCACCTGCTCTTCCGTCTCCACCGAGCAGGGCCCGGCGATCACGGTGAAGGTCCCCGGCCCGACGGCCACTCCCCCCACCGCGACCTTCGTGGGATCGGGATGGAACTCGCGGGAAGCGAGCTTGTACGGCTTCAGCACGCGCAGGACCGACTCGACCCCGGGGAGCTGGTCGAACTCCGACTCGGAGATGGAGCGGTCATCGCCGGTGACTCCGCAGATGGTCTGGACCGCTCCGCGACTGAGATGGGGGATATATCCCAGGGATTCGATCTTGTGGATCGCGTTCTGGATCTGGTCCTCGGTGACGTCGTTGCGGAAGATGATGATCATGAGTGAAGCTACTATGTTTTACAGCAGTTCTCAATATGGACCTTCCGGGGTTTTCAATGTCCCTTTTGTTACAAATTCGCCCATTTTTCAGGGGACATATTGAGAACTGCTTCATAACGGTGCCAAACTTAGAATTGCTGATGTTTTGACCTTTTCGCAAAGAACGTCGTACACTGTCCCCATGCGCACTCCCGCCGGGGCTGCCGCCTTCAAGGTGGCGGTTGCGGTCACCGCCCTCTGTTGTGCCGGTGCCGCGCTCATCGTCGTCCTGCTGCTCGTCATGCCCGGCACGCTCGCCGCGCTGCGCACGTTGCAGGAGAACTCGTGGTGGTTCCACTACACGGAGCCTGTCCCGGGTGCCCTGCCCGCCGCGGTCTGCAGGATCGGCGCCGCGGTGCTCGCCGCATGCATCGCCGTTCTTGGCGCCTTCCGCGGTCTGAGCCTCTACCGCAAAGGCGGCTCCCCGCTCATCCCGTTCCTCATCGTCTTTCTCTTCTCCCTCAGCCTGGAATGCCTCAGGGCGGGCATCGCGCTCCTGTATTCAGTCGACAGCTCCATCGCGGCGGGGGTCGTTCTGACGCGGGTGGTCTACTGGGGACGGTTCGTCGGTCTGCTGGCCCTGCTCGTGAGCTCGCTGTACTGCATCGATCTGAAGTACAGGAAGTTCGTCGTGCTCATCGGCGTGGATTTTCTCGTTTCCTTCGCCATGGCGGCCTACATCCCGATCGACAGGACGGTGTACCTTGCGCAGCTCACGTGGAAGCTCGGAGACGAACAGGGCGTCTGGTTCGTGAACATCTCCATCGGCATCCTCACCGTGCTCACCGCGGCCACGTCAGCCGCAACACGCAGGGACCCGAGATTCCTCTGGTTCGCGGCGGGGTTTCTCCTGCTGCTTACCGCGCGGGAGCTGCTGTTCTTCGCGGGAAGCCCGCTCCTGCTCGCCGCGGCCCTGGCGGCGCTCGTTGCGGGGATAGTGGTATTCCTCAGGGTTCTGTCGGTGATCTATCGGAGGACGGGCAGCGTGGCTGTCGCCTGAGCGGGGCGGAGATCCGCGATCGGCACCCTTCGGGCGGGAATCTCGTTCTGCCGGCAGAACTCCTCGTTGAGCTTGTACAGACGCGCGTTCCAGGCTTCGAGCTTCAGCCCCGGCGAACCCTGGGAAAGGGACGGGAAGCCCCTCTTCGCGCAGGCGTCACTCTCCCAGTCTCCTTCCCCGTTCATGTGAAGGATGGGAAAGCCCCGGGTGCGACAGAGGAACGGGCGCGCGGGGTAAATGGCGCAGACATGGTCGGCTGTGAGGAAGGCACAGGAGCGCGGCAGGCATTCCCGCGCGTTCCGGTCCGATCCCTGCGGCTCGCAGCTGTTTGTGATGGCGAACGCCTCCAGAGGGAGGACGCTGAGAGGCCGACAGCAATCGGAGCATCCCTGCCGGCAAGGCGTGGTTGACGCGCTTTGCCCCGCAAGGAGGGCCCCTATGCGGGAGAGCTCGGATTCCAGATCATCGATGAAGGCGCGATAGTCGCGGAGTCCCGGCACGGGCTCAGACCTACAGCAGCGGGAGCCGTGCGGCGAGAAGCCCGACGCCGAAGGGGATGATGATGTTGTCGAAGTTCCCCACGGGAATGGCCTCCAACACCGTGGCGACGACAGCGACGATCACCGAATCACCGACCCGGCCCGTGATGCGCAGAGTGACCGCGAAAACCGCTACAAAGCAGGCCGCGCTTCCCGAAAGCGTCTTGCCGCGGAGGAAGGGCAGCCGCGGACCCCTCACCATCGTGCCGATGAGGCTCGCGAACCCGTCCCCGAAGGCGAGGGCGTAGATGGCCAGGGAGGCGGCAGGGAGAGGGTACAGCAGGAGGGACAGCATGGCGCCGATTGCAAGCGTTATTGGCCCGAGCACGAAGCCGTAACGGTCCCCCTCACGGGAGGCAAGCAGCGTGAGATCCGTGACCACGGGAACAACAACGCCGGAAAGCCGCGCGGCTTCCGAAAAGGCGTAGAAGAGTGTCCCCACGACCAGCAAGGTGAGGGTTCCCGGAAGATTTACGGAGGCAAGCGTCGGTACAAGGGCGACGAGCAGGTGGATCGACTTCCTGACCAGCTCCCCTTGAACTCTGGCAACGACCGTTGTACTATGTGCAAGCCGCTGTGGGGCCTGACGAACGAGTTCCTGGCTTTGTTGCATGTTCCAATCTTTTCCGATGATATTCAATGCAAATATGAGACCAACACGCCCGGCAAGGGACTCATTTTAATTTCTTACCTTGAAATGAATTAAATAAGAAGACAAATCGCGACACGTCAAAACCAATGAATTGTCTATTTTCCTACACCAGGTACTCTAGTTTTCATATAGGACTCCCGAGGATTGACAGAAAACTCAGCCGTATTGTAGAGTGTTTTGCGATCGAATCGGGCGATTAACTCAGCGGCCCAGAGTGCTACCTTCACACGGTAGAAGTCACTGGTTCAAATCCAGTATCGCCCATAGCAGTCTTTACGTTGCAGGGATTTAAGAACCTACCCGAAAACGGACGGTTCACGTAGTCCTGACTGTCACCCTGTGGGAAGACGCCCGGGAAGAGGGGGATATCGTGAAACGTCTGTATTCAGTCTCTCGGTAAGCGAATCGCGCGCTACAGAAAGCTCCGCAGTTTCAGCCAGGAAGCCTTGGCTGAAAAAATGGGAATCTCCCAAAGACAGATCGCCACCTATGAGACCGGTAGAATCCACCTTAACGACAAGATGATCGTGTGTTTGGCTCTGACCCTCGAAGTACCCGTGGATGAGCTTCTCGGCCTCAAACTCATAAACGCCTTTCGCCTCCCTCTCCTCCGTGCCGACGCCAGTTGACATCAGTGTACATTCGTACATACATTGTCGTTGGTGAGCTACGAGTGGGATCCCCAGAAGGCCTCAGCCAATCTGAGAAAGCACAAGGTCGACTTTGCAGATGCCGTGGGCGTCTTCGAGGATCCACTGGCGATCACCGTCCCCGATGATCGCCATGAGGAAGCTCGATTCGTCACTGTGGGAGAAGACTTCTTGGGTCGGCTCCTCGTTGTTGCCTACACGTGGCGGGGAAAAAAACTCAGAATCATTTCGGCGCGCGAGGCACTGCCAAACGAACGCCGTCAGTATGGGGGATGATGCATATGTCGCAGGAATACGATTTCAGTAAAGGCAAACGAGGGGCAATTGCACCCGTCACGACTGGAAAAACAAGGATCACTATCCGCTTGGACGACGAGGTGTTGCGGTGGTTCCGTGCCCGGGTGCACGCGACGGGCGGCGGTAACTACCAGAGCCTGATAAATCTCGCCCTTCGGGAGCATGTAAAAAATAGCGCAGAGCCGTTGGAAGCCACACTTCGACGTATTCTACGGGAAGAGTTTCGAGGGGAACCTGCTCGCCTTGGTCGTGTTCGACGCAAGACACCCATGAAAAAGACCGTGTTGCAGAAAAAGGTGGCAAACAGATAATAGCAGCTTTCAAGCCCCGAGCTTGTACTCCATTCCAACGGCGAACGATCCCTCGGCCCGACATAATACAAGCGGCGGGGGTCAGCTCCACTACCTATTGACGCTTCGGGCTTCCCTCGCCCCCCTGCCGTCTCCCCCTCNNGAGGGGGAGACGGCAGGGGGGCCACGGTTTCTGTACGCGCCCGACATTCGCCTCGCTCCAGCGCTACAGAAAGCCCTCCGCTCCGGTCCTTACTGTCACATCAGCGTTCGGCGGTTGTCGACCGCGGCGGCGCCTTCGGCGAAGGGCCGGCACCATGTCGGTCAGCGAACCGATACGGTCGTTACAAATGGCTCAACGCACGGCGCCCTCTTCTGCCCTTTGTTATCACCAACGCAGCGGAGTGCTTTCCGTAGCGACGAGGGAGCGGGCATGGACGCCCGCGAGCGAGGAGCGGTAGGAAACCTCGCCCCCCCATGAGCGTCCCCCTCCCTGGACGACCATTGGTACCTTAGCAGGGGGGTAGCCCAGGGGGTGGGTTCCAGGGAGGGGGGAGCGGCGGGGGAGCGAGGGTAGCCCGTAGCGTCAAGAATGCGCTTAAGTAAGCCCGCTGGCATCATTGTCTTTGCCCGTGAAGCTGCGTAGGAAATCGGAGCCCACATCATGCGTGGCAAGGCCCCAAACTGATTTCACCTTGTCGCTGCCTCGAGCGCAGCATATGCGTCGGAGCCTTTCAGCTTTTCATTAGTGCGCGCATAGTCAAAAGCAGTTTTCCCTTTCTTATCCTTAACCTTGGCGTCGGCACCGCTTTTCAGGAGCAGCACAAGCACATCCGGATTATTGCTGTACATTGCGGCGTACATCAAAGGTGTAAGCCCATCGAGATCCTGCGCTTTTACGTCAGCACCTGCGCTTAATAGTGAGGTAATAACTTCTAGGCGATTATTCATTACTGCGAGCATGAGCGCCGACGTAATACGGCTGTCTGCTTTGTTATTGATATCCGCTCCAGCTCGAACTAATGTGTTGATCACTTCAGGATTCTGATTCTTTGCAGCGGCGGCCATTAGGGCCGAGGCTCCAAGCCTATCGCGCATATTGACCTGAGCACCCGCATCAATAAGCATTGTTAGTACTTTGGGATCCGGATTGTATTCGGCTGCGATCATGAGAGCAGTCCAGCCGTCTTTACTCTGAGCGTTAACATCTACGCCTGCCTTCAGAAGTTCAGCGATCGCTGCAGGACTCTTGTCTTTGGCAGCGGTCATCAGCGGCGTAACACCTCGCGAGCAGCCAGTGGACAGAGAGGCAGAAAGAGCAAGCAACAGTAGGGCCGCGCATCTTTTCATTCTGCGCCCATCATTATTCGAACACCTTCGACCACAGGTTCTACCATGCCCCCAACATGCGCCGTGTGCAAAACTCCTTCTTCGGCTGCGGAGTGAACAACATCGGCCAGAAATCCAGTTGACGCCCCAGCGGCTATTTTCGCCACATCTCCGACAATGCGGAGACCTTGTCCACCTTCACCCCAAGCCGGGACACCTTTCGCCTCATATCGGTAGTTTAGCGCCACCTGCCTTGCGGCATCTTTTAGGTCATTCAAGGATCGATTTGCCATAGCATCCGCGCGCTCCTCATACGCCCCCGATGATTCTGCTACGAAATTTCGGACTGCCTCGTTAACGGCGGCGAGCGCATGGACGACAGATTTTCCGTATTGGGTAGATGGACCGGGAGCGTTGCTCGGGCTCGACTGCCTGCGGGGCGTGTTCTGAGGCCCGCCGTATAGGCTATCGCTGCTTGAAACGTAGGTGGGCCTTCCGTTGTTGGAGCTTTCAACCTCGCGCTTCCCGCTGAGATCAACCCTATTGATCGGGTTATTCCCGCAGTAGGCATACCAATTCACCCCTTGTCGTGAGGGGTCCTCAGTGAGGAAGCGGCCGGTGGTGGGGTCATAATAGCGAGCGTTGAAGTAGATCAGCCCCGTCGCATCGTAATCCTTGCCAGTGAAGCTTCGATAATCATCCGATCCAACATCCTGAGTCGCAACACCCCACGCCGAGTAGCAATACCTATCCACCACGGTCCCTGACGAACTGAGCACAACTCGCCTCGAGTTGAGGTTGTCCAGATAGAAGTAGACCACTGAGCTCGTTGACGGGTAGACCATCTTGTACTGCGCAAGGATCCTCCCCCCAACGATGATGTTGAACGTGGTCTGAATGCAACCCGATGCCGTGTATACTTCCTGCATCAAGGGGTTGTCGCCATCAAACAGAGTATATATGGTCTTCCACGTCCCCGCGGCGTTCTCCGTCTTCTTCACCCTCAGTCCGGCACCGTTGTACCAGTAGTTGTCCGTCTGGCTGTAGACGATCTGCCTGAGAGCGTTCAGGTTGTCGTAGGAAAGGGATGTGAACTTGTTGGATACGCTTGTTGGATTGGCGTTCGCATCGTAAACGTAGCCAAAAGCCGTCCCAAGCCCGTTGTTGAATGTCGCCAACCGCATCTGATCGTTGATAGAGTTGTCGTCTGGATCTTGGTAGACATAGGTTGCCACACCCTGGGTGATCAGGTTGGAGAGCTCATCATAGCTCTCGGAGACGCCTTCTCCACTTATCAGGCGATCCATGCCATCGTACACATAGGTGTTATTGATAGCTGGAGCAGGAGAAAGTGCCGGCTCCACACGAGAAGTGATCCGCCCGATGAAATCTCGTGTCAGGGTGATGCTCAGGTTCGGGGTCGATTCCCCACTGATGAGCGTACGGACCCGCAGGAACTTGTCGTAGATGTGATTCATCCGAGCAACAACGGATGCATAGTCGCCGTACTTGATGGTCTTTGTGAGGCCGAGGAAGTCAGGCT
>PLNO01000216.1 GCA_003141795.1 Spirochaetaceae bacterium
TTACTTCCTGGACAGCCCCTTCTTTTCTGCCTAAACCTTTCTATTTTGGTCAGCAATATTGACAGCGCGGCGAGGGGAACGTACCATGGCCTCATTCAAGCGAAAAGGAGGCCCCTTCATGAGACGAGTCCTGAGCCTGCTGCTCTTCGTCGTGCCCATCGGAACGGCAGCCGCCGACATCACGCAGATCGCCCTTCAGACCGACCAGCTGCATGACAAGGGGATGTACGTCGAGGCGAGATCCCTCGCTCTGGATTCCATGAGCTCGGCCGCGAACGCGAAAGAGCAGGCCGAGCTGTACTGGCGGGCGTCCCGCGAAACCCTCGAGCTCGGCGACATCGCCGACGAGTCGAAGAAGCCGCAGGCGGACATCCTCGCGCTGTTCAGCCAGGGGGAGGGGTACGCCGACAAGGCGATAGCCGCCGACCCGCAGAACGACCTCGGCTACTATTGGAAATCGTCGAATATCGGACGCGGCGGTCAGGAGAAGGGGGTTCTCAATTCGCTGTTCCTCGCCGGGCCGATGAAGGACCTCCTGGTAAAGGAGCTCTCCCTCAACGCCAACCGGACCGATCCCTACTTCGTCCTGGGGCAGCTCTACAGGGAGTTGCCGGGATGGCCCGTGTCTTTCGGCAACATCGATTCCGCCGTATCCCTCGGCCGCAAAGCCGTGGATCTGCGAAAAGCCCAGCTGCAGAACGGAACGGAGAAGGACTACGTGTACAACTTCTCCACGGAGCTCGCGAAGACGCTGTACAAGAGGAACTGGTCGTCGGCGACCCGTCTTACTGAACAGAAGAACAAGGCGGGCAAGGTTTCCTCAGCCGTCACACCGCTCGACACGGCGTCCCTCTACGAAGCAACCGTCAGCCTGAGCACGGTCTCCGACAGGGAAGAGGCGAAAGTGATCGTCCAGTCGGTGGTGAGTGATCTCGGCAGCCTTCCGAGCCTCAACGCCCCTCAGAAGAAGGACCTTCAGAAGGCGGTCGAGGTCCTGAAGACATTCTAGGATTTTTCCTGCGGTCTTCCGGGCGCATGAGGCTCGCCTTGGTGAGCGTGCCGTCGCCGAGCTTCCTCTGGATCCGGAAGACCGCCTCTTCCACTCTCTTCTGACGCGAAAAATCGTCGGCGAACAGATCCATCTGGTCCTGCGATTCGGACGGGCTCAGGTTCGAAAGCCCGATCCCGATCAGCCTCACCGGCGTCCCGCCTGACCAGCGTGAGGACAGCAGCTCACGCGCAACGGCGTACAGCTCCTCGGCCGATGAAACCCAGTGTTTCAGGGTCTTCTGGGCGCTCACCGTCGTAAAATCGTGGAACCTGAGCTTCAGCGCCACCGTTCTGGATTTCCACCCCTCCTCGATCATGCGGAACATCACCTGATGGCAGAGGTCCAGCAGTACGAGCTCGATCCCCGTGCGGTCCTTCCGGTCGCGCTCGAAGGTCGTTTCGCTGGAAAGAGACCTGCTGCGGGGCTCCTCCGAGAAGATGCCGGGGTCGGTCCCGCTCACGACGCCTGCGAGAAACGAGGCGGCGCCCTCGCCGAGGAGGCGTGCGAGCTGGGGCTGCGCGATCCCCCGCAGCATCGCCACCGAGGTGATGTTGCACTCGGTGAGCCGTTGGAGCGTCTTCTCACCGATTCCCCACAGGTCCTTCAAGGCCATGCCGTCGAGGAACGCCTTCTCCCCGCCCTGCGGGATCTCGAGGAGACCGTCAGGCTTGCCGGCATTCGTGGCGAGCTTGGCCAGGTATTTGTTCGGGCCGATGCCCACAGTGATGGCGAGGCCCGTCTTTCCGCGGACCTCCGCCTTGAGGCGCGCGGCGGTGTCGTGCGGGAGGCCGAACAGACGTTCGGTGCCGCTCAGGTCCAGGAACGCCTCGTCCACGGAGATCTGCTGCATGTGCGGGGTAAACCCGGCGAGGATCGCCATGACGTCGCGCGATACCTGGAGGTAGCGCTCCATGCGCACCGGCAGGTACACGCCCTGCGGGCAGCGGCGGTAGGCCTCGGAGATCGGCATTGCGGAGTGCACCCCGAAGCGTCGCGCCTCGTACGAGCAGGCTGCCACGACGCCCCGGTGCCCCGGCGCCGCCCCGACGATGACGGGTCGTCCCGCGAGCTCGGGATTGTCCCGCTGCTCGACGGACGCGTAAAACGCGTCGAGGTCCACGTGGAAGACGACGGGCCGGACCTCCTCCCCGCTCATGTCGTGACGTTCACCGCTCTGACGACACGGACGCGCG
Organism: Spirochaetaceae bacterium; assembly: GCA_003141795.1. The sequence continues at coordinate 2,245 of PLNO01000216.1, forward strand.
TCGCGATGCGGACGTTCGACTTTCCCGCCACCTCGACACCGATCAGCGGAGCGTCGAACTCCATCGTTATGGTGAGGATGTAGGTTCCGTTCGACGGCAGGGAGAGCTGGAGGGGAAGGGGGTCGGGGGGGAAGGCGCCGACGAGAAGCCGGTATTCCCGCGGACTGACGCGGACGGGCGGGAAGGAGCTGTCGTAGAGGATGAAATCGGTATCCGAGGTGAGGGAAAGGGAGACCACCCGGGGGCTTTCCGCCATCGTCACCGTGACCGTCACGTTGCGCTGCTGGAGAAAGGCGTACGATTCCTGGGCGACGCTCACGGGAGGCTCGGGATCCTGGAGAGCGAAGGATTCCGACGGGCCCGACGGGGCCACGTTCTTCGATCCGCGGGAATCGGTCACCGAGAGGCCGCTGATCGGGGCCGGGCTCTCGAAGGCGAGTGTCGTCAGCGCCACGCGTCCGGCCGTGTCGACAGTGATGGTCTGAGTCGCGTTGACCGGCTGCGGGTGCTCGGGGGAGAAGGGGGAGAACGTGAAAAGCCGTGCGGCGAGCAGTCCGGTGGCGAGCAGCAGGACGGCGGCCATCACCGGTTCGCGGACCCTCTTTCGCAGCACGCCCTTTCCGGGAAAGATCAGCCCCAGTCGGAGCACGGCGAGGACGAAGGGGAGGGCGGCACCGGCCACCAGGAGGTTTCCCTTCACGGGGGAGAGCAAAATGAAGTGACAGAAGGGGAGCGCAGGGGCGAGGAACACCGTAATGATGCCCTTGATGCCCAGGAGCGGGGCGGGAAGGATCAGAAGCGCCTTTCCCCATCTGTTGGGCACGAGGGCGGAGAGGAAGACGAAGATGAACGCCCAGAGGAAGTAGTAGGTGAACGATACGTTGAACACGGCGACGACGACGATGTCGATGAGCAGGAAGAACAGCGCCGCCGCGGAGTAGAAGCTCCCATTGCGGGGGAAGGGAAGCCTTCGGAAGAGGTTGTAGAGCACGGCATAGAGGAAACAGGCGACCCCGACCTTGAGCGCCAGAAACTCCAGGGGCGCGTAACGCCACAGCTCGGGGAACCTCCGCAGGGAGAGGATCCCCTGCACCGCGTAGGTTCCGGCCACGAGGAATACGAAGCACAGCAGGGCGAGCGGAACGATGGCCGGAAGGTTGCGCCGCAGCGTGCGCAGGTACTTCTTCAGGCCTTTGCGGAAGACGAGCGAATACAGGAGCAGGGCTGCAAGCACGGCGGCGAGGATCCCGACGTACACTTCCTCGCGCACGATGAGGGTGACACCCGCCGCCTGCAGGAGCAGGTAGTGGCGGTCCCACTCGTCGGGAATCCCCGTCGTGCCGGCCTTCACGGCGCCCTGGAGGAACGTCGAAAAAGACTCCATCCACTGCGCGTCGTACGCGCCGTCCGTTGCACCGTACTCACCTTCCAGGCCAACGGCGGGATAGCCTGCCTTGAGCCAGGGTTCGATCATGGTGCGTTCGTCCGTCGCGCCCATGCGGAAGATCTGCGTCGTCTCCCCCTCCAGGCGGAAGGGCACGTGCGCTGCCTGCAGCGCGTCCACGCACCTGTTCATGATCCAATACGGGCTGACGATTCCCCTGGCTCCGCCCCGCACGAGCACTGTCCGGGGGACCGAGCGCAGGTTCAAGTAGAGCACCGCCGCCTTGTAGTCGGGCTGGAAGTCGCGGAGGAACAGGGTGCTCCCCATCGGGTAGACGTCCGTCTGCCCGTATTCCGCGCCGAGGAACAGGACCGTCAGGCTCAGGCCGGTCGTGGTGCCGCGTACGTGGCTGATGAGGTCGAGGGCGAGCGCGATGCTGACCGAGCCGTCGGAGTCAGCCGTGGCGTCGGGAGGCGTGTCCAGCGGCACCGCGAGTATCAGCGTGTCAGGCGATCGGCCCGGCAGGTCGACGCGGAGGCACGTCGAGAAAGAGTGCTCGAAATCCGACTGGCTGAAATCGAACGAGCTGTAGGGAACGCCCATTGCAGTAAGGCGGGCACTGATCCACGTGATAAGGGCCTTTTCCTGCGCGGAGCCCTCGTGCCGCGGGGAGAGCTGGGAGACCGCCTCGAGGGAGCCGGCAAGAGACATCTCCCCGACGGGTGCCGCCGCCTGGGCGGAGAGATCCGCCGGCACGAGGGTGAGGAGTACAGTCAGCAGGAGTGCGGCGACCATGGAAGGTCCAGCATAGGAAAAGGGGGGGGGAGGGTCAATCGAAGCGAATGGCATCGAACCTTGCAAAGTGCCGCTGATTCCATTACTCTATCAACGACGGTCATGGAAGTCCTGCCTGAGATAATACAGCGGAGAAGCGTCAGGTCGTTCACCGCCCAACCGGTTGAGAAAGAACAGGTTGAGCGCATTCTTGAGGCAGGCCGTCTCGCCCCCTCCGCCAAGAACCGGCAGGAGTGGCGTTTCATCGTCATTCAGAAGAAAGAGGTCCGTCAGAAGCTGATGGAAGCCGCTTTCACCCAGGATTACGTCGGCCAGGCGCCCATCATCATGGCCGTGTGCACCACGAACATCGACTACCGCATGCCCAATGGGCAGCCCTCCTACCCCGTGGATCTCGGTTTCGCCTCCGCCCATATCGTGCTGCAGGCGGTCCACGAGGGCCTGGGCACCTGCTGCATCACCACCTTCGACGAGCAGGAGGTCAAGGACCTGCTCACCGTTCCGTTCTCCATGCGCGTGGTCCTTCTCATCCTCATCGGCCACGCCAACGAAGTGCCCGAGCCCACCCCCCGCAAGTCGATCAAGCAGATCTCCGCAAGAGACCACTGGTGAGCGTGTGCCCTACGCCTGCGTGCCGGCGTAGTAGCTGACCAGCCGCTCGAAGGTATCCTTTTCCTTCGCGTTGTCCATCGGTTCGATCTGTCCGCCGAGCGTGGACCACGGCGCGTCCGCCTTTTTCCATCGAATGCGCAGGTGGATGAGGAACGGAGGCAGGGTCGGGTCGTGCTCCGCGATCACACGCACGGCGATGAGGTCTCCGACGGCCGCCGTGATGGATTGCATGAAGGCGACCTGGCAGCCGGAGCGGCTCAGATCGCGGATGTAGCCGGGGATCAGAGGCTCGACCAGCATCGCCTTCGCATAGCTCGGCACGCGGGGGTTTATGCGTTGTTCACTGCCCATTTGCCGTCTCCATTCCAGTCGCCGATTCGGGCTCCACTCCCACGGACAGGGTGATCCGCGTGCCCACGGTCCGCCCGGGGACCCACGGTGAGGGCTGGTCCTTGTCGTCGAGGAACACGAGCCGGAACTCGTCGAAGGTTTTCTTGGCGACGTAGATGCCCATACCGAATCGCTTGTAGTCGTTCTTTTTTTGATATTCCGCGAACGGCGAGGAGTGCAGGTCCAGCCGACAGGCGTCCTCCTCGATGTCGTAGGGGAGCTTTCCCGTGTCGAACCCGCCTCCGAAATCGCGGATGGTGATCATCAGCCTTCCGTCGGTGACGGTCATGTCGATGGAGATGTCGCGGGGCTCGGAGCGCTCACGATGCGCGCGGATCGAGTTGTTGAGCAGCTCCAGGATCGCGAACCTGAGATGCTCGCCGCTCACGTGGGAAGGGGGAATCGTGATGGACTCAAGCGTTCTGATGACCTCCCTGAAATCAGCCTCAGGAGCCACCGACAACCTGATCGTCCTGCTCTGTTTTCCGTTCATCCGCAGGGGGTCCATCCCGTCCGTCCCTTTCCCTCTGTGACGCATTCGTGGATAATGTCGGCATGGTATATGTTATCGCTGAGTTGCGCAATTACAGGCAGCTCGCGAAGCTCCGGGCTGCAGGCCTGCCCGCCCTGGAATCCGGATTGCTCGCAGTGCTGGGCGCACATGCCGCGCGCGCAACCGCCTCGGGACAGGGCGTGCTTGTCGCGCCGCTGGGCGCGGAGGAGGATCTCGACATCGAGGCCGCCGCGGCCATTGCGTTCAGGATCAACGATTACCTCGCCTCCCGTCGAGAAGAGCTCTTCGGGTACGCCGTTCTGCTGGCCGGCATGCCCGAAGGGGAGATCGCCCGCACCGGCTCCCGCGCGCTGCATCTCCTGGAGAGGGTGGAGGAGGACGAGCGCTTCTGGCTGGCGTCGGACTGCGCCACGCTCTTTGCGGATGCGCTTTCTTTCACGGGCAACGGTCCGCTGTACCGGGTCACCGGCCGCAAGCAGGCGGCAGCGGTCGAACAATCGCTGGAAGCCCCGCAACCCTGGATCCGCGAGGGCCTCGTCGGCAAGGCGCTGGATATCGTCTCCGATCGCCTGAATGACGGGGGATCACGGGAGGTGCTGTGGGTGCACGGACCGGCGGGCGTTGGAAAGACGGCGCTCCTGGGCGAGGTTTCTGCGCGGCTCCTGCGCGGGTGCGATCACCCCTCCCTCCGGATGAGGACGGTCTTCAAGCGCAGATCGCCGCTTCACCCCTTCATTTCCAGCCTCCAGCCCTCCCTCCTCGCGGCAGTGCCGGGGATGTTGAAGGGACCGGAGAGGAGCACGTGGGCGGAGGTGGGGGGGCTGCTCTCGTGGCTGCATGACCCCGCTGCGTTCGAACAGCGCGGCGGCGGTGTTCCTCTGCCTGACAACATCCTTGAGGATTTCCTCCTCGGCTACCGGCTGTATCTGATGGCCTGGACGCGCATGGCGGAATCAAGGCTGGTTCCGGCCGTTTTTCTCTGTGAAGGCCTCGATGCCTTCCACCCCGCGGCCCGAAAGATCGTCGCAGGGCTCTTCGACGACCTCCTGGTGCAGCCTTCGTTCCTGCCGCTCATCTCAAGCATCTCCCCCGAGCCGCCCGAGGAACTTTCCGCGCTCACCCTGCGTCCGCTGTACGTTCCTCCCCTGGGCAAGAGGGAGATTCGACAGCTTGGCCGCCACGTCTTTCCCGGTCTGGAGATCCCCCCTTCCGTGGCGCGCCGCGTGCGCCGCCGCTCGGGCGGGAAGTACGTGTCGAGCGTGTCCTACCTTCACTATCTCTTGAAAACGGGGCACGTACGGACCGTCGGACAATCCAACGTATGGATCCAGGAGGGGCAGGAGGAGGCGGTTCTCCCGACCCATCCGGCATCGGTGTCATGGTTTCTCATCCGCACGCTCCAGGACGACACTTTCCTCCTGCTCTATGCGCTGCACCTCGCCGGCGGGCTCCTCGACCGTCAGGGTTTCCTCTCCTTCCTCGGGGAGGCGGGGTTCGACGCAGCTACCGCAGGACGGACGCTCTCGGGGCTTCTCTCCTCGGGCCTGATGTCGGACGAGCGCGCCCTCATCCCGCGGTTTCCCGCGCTCCGCCGCAAGCTGGAAGAGCTGCTGGGTGCCGAGGGCGGCGCCCTGCGGGACCGATTCATCGCACATATGGTGACGCTCTGGACCTCGGGGCGCTACCGACATCCGGTGCTCCTCTTCACGTTCCTCGCGCGCAACGGGAGAACGGACCTCGCCCTGTCCATCCTCCCGGACATCATCCGCCGCAAGCTCGACGAGCGCGATCCTGCCGGCGCACGCGCGTTCTGCGATCCGCGCGCCATCGAGTTCGCCGTGCCGCCGACCCCCGATCAGGCACGCACCCTCGCAGCGGTCACGGCGCTCGGACGGCTGCGCGCGGCTCTCATCGAGGGCAACGACGACGCCGCGGAGACCGCCCAGGCGGAGGCTCTCAAATGGACGGCGGGGGACNNCGGGGGGGGCGGGCACCGCGCTGGAGGAGCTGAAGAGAGGGCTCCTCCTCTACCAGGAGCAGCGGGACCCCCGCTCGCCGCTTCCCGCGGCCGAGCGGGGCGAACGGGCGTGCTACCTGTGGCTCGGCGCCACCATGCTCGCGGAAGGACGGCTCGGCGAAGCGGTGGAGTACCTCGGCCTGTCGCAACGGCTCTGCCACGAGGCCGGCGATGCCCCGGGCATGCTGTGGACCGTGGTCTACCTCGCGGTCTGCATGTTCATCGACGGCCGCTATACGCAGTCGCTGGCAGCGATCGACCAGGGTCTCGATCGCGCACGGGGATTGTACCGGCGGGAGATCGAGCTCTTTCTCCTCTTCCTCCAGGCGCGGATCAGGTTCCAGCTCGGCTCGTACGAAGAGTGCTCTCTCACCCTCCAGTCCTGTCTCTGCCTGGCAACACTCTATCCAATGGAAGGTTCAGCGCAGGTGCTTCGAGCCTGGCTCGGGCGGACTTTGCTCCACCTGGGGGAAATCGGCTCGGGGACGAGGCTCCTGGAGAGCCTCTCGGTGCAGACTCGGGAGGTCCTGCTCTTCCAGGCCGAAGGCGCCCTCTTCTCGGGAAGTCTGGAGAACGCATCGTTGTTCGTGGAGCGCGGTCTGGCGCGTCCCACGAGCTTCCGTTTCCCCTCTCCTGAGGGAATCTCGTGGCAGGACGGGTTCTGCAGCATCGAGGGCAGGTGTTTCCGCATGAGCAGGGGGGACGCCTTTCTCCGAAGGACGCTCACCGGCATGCGCGCATATCTCCAGGGTCTGCGCGGCTTCGCCGCCGAGGGGATCGCCGAGCTGCATCAGCTCACCCGCGGAGAAAAGGCCATGGACGAAGACCCCCTGGTGTCGTGGTTCAACTTTCTCTACCAGCGCATCCTGCCGGATACGCCCGCGGAGGAGATGGACGACAAGCTCACCGTCCTCAGCAAGAGCCTGAAGAGCCTGCAGGCCCGCGCGAGCAGAATCGACGCTCCGGCCGAGCGCAGCTCCTACCTCTGGCGCAACCGGTGGAACCGCATGATCATGGAGGATGCGCGGGAACGCAAGCTGCTTTAGGCGGTGTTGAAAAGGTCGAATGCACCATACAACCCCCGGCACCCTTGACATTCACTGCGAAGTTCACGCATTTTTCCTGCAAAGCACGTGAAAAATGGTTTCATCACTCTCCCTCTGGCCATGATCAGGCCAGACAGGGCTTTCGCGGGTCAGTCCGTCCACGGGCTTCCCAAGACCCTGATCGTTCTCCTCCTGTTCATCCTGTACGTCACGGGGACGAGGCTCGTCCAGGGCTACTACGAGAACCCCCAGGCGAAGACCCTCGCCATCCAGGAAGCCACCACCCGCATGAGCGGGCTCATGGAGACCGCGCCGACCGAGGTGCAGGACCAGGCGCGCGGCCAGATGCTCGACTCCCTCCTTGGCCAGCGCAGCGGGCTCATGACCTCCTTCTCCATCGCATTTTCAGGCATCGGGTTTCTCCTGGTGGTCATCGAGTTGTGCCTCGTGGCATCCGTGGCATCGCAGTTCTTCGGAGGCCAGGAGGAGCGGCGTGGGAAAGACAGGCTTTCGTGGACGTTATTCCCTGTGGCGTTCGTGCCCATGGCGCTGCGGAAGCTCGTCGAGGGGATCGTGATGTCGCTCCGTGACCCCGAGGTGGCCGGCAATGCGCTCACGCTGGCCGATTACCGTCGCCTGAGCGCCGTTCATTTCGATCTTTGGAGCCTCCTCTCCCTCGGTCAGTCGAACCAATTCCTCTCCGCCCTCGGAAGGCTCCTCACCGATCCGTTCTTCCTCTGGTCCCTTGCAATCCTCTGGTTCGGCGGCAGAGAGGTGTACCGCATCCCGCTGCGTAGCTCGATTTTCCTGTCGCTCGTTCTCGTCCTCGTGCTGGGGCTCCAGACCGCGCTCCTTGCCCGCATGGGCGTCTCGTGGGAGATGTGAAAATGCGTCGTGTAACCCTTTTCCTCGTTCTTATCATCCCTCTGTTCGCTACGGCGACCGAAGCGCGGGCGGAGGCGGGCGGGGACCCTCGGCGGCTGCAGCTCGCCGAGCTCCCGGGCCTCGTTCTTGGACACGACACCGGCGCCGCGATCTCCGCGCAGAGCACGCTGCTCGCTCTGCACACCTATCAGGGCACCGTGGCCGAGGCCCTTCCCCAGATCGACTTCTCGACGAGCTATACGCTGGGCTATACGCCGTGGATCCAGAGCCAGAGCTACTACTTCACGAGCAGCCTCCCCTTCATCAACGTGTATGACCTCACGACGACCGATCAGGCCAATCACCAGCTCAGCGCGAAGCTCTCCGTCTCCCAGCTCCTCCCCACCGCGGGAAGCCTGTACATGAGCCTGGAGGACCTCATGACCGTCGACACGGAAGGCGGAAAGACGATCAACGGGGGCTCATCGACCACCGCCGATCCCGTTTACAGCCAGAGGCCCCGGGTAAGCCTCTCTCTGAGCCAGCCCTTCTTCCTCAACGGGAAGCTCCTCGATCTCGACCTCTTCCCTGCGACGCTCCGCAAGGCCCAGCTCGGCTACCTCGAGCAGGACGCGGCCGACGCTGCGCAACGCAACCAGACCCTCGGACAGGCGGCGCAGCTCTACCTCTCCATCGTGCAACTTCGCAAGAGCGTGGCGCAGACCCGCAAGACCGTGGAGGTCACGCAGGGCAACCTCGCCACGATGGAGAAGAACTTCGCGCTGGGCTCGGTCGCGGAGGCCGACCTGATCGACGCGCGCATCGGGCTGTCGCAGCAGCGGCAGGCCCTGCTCGAGCTCGCATCGACTCTCGCGAAGACCGAGCGCCTCCTCTCCCATTCGGTGGGCATCGAGGAAATCGGCAGCGTCGAGCTGGCCGACGAGCTGCCGAGGCTCGACTTCGCCTTCAGCCACGAGCAGATCCTGAACAAGGCGCTCTCGTCGCACCCCCTCATCAGGCAGAAAGGCCTCGCCTCGGAGGAAAAGCGCGTCGACCAGGTGCTCGCCGGCCAGCAGTTCGCCTCCACGCTCAACGTGAGCTTCTCCTGGTCACCGCGCTACCCGTACGATTCGTCGAACAGCCCGTACATGGCGGGCCTTTCTTCGTCCTTCGGGGACCTCTTTGCGTCGGGGTCGGGGCAGGACTACGCCCTGACCGTGGGGGTCACCATTCATCTGTTCGACGGAGGCAAGCAGGCGGAGAACCGGGCCGGCGGCGATGCCCTGCGCGCCGTGGCGGACCAGGGCCTCGTGGCACAGCGCCAGACCGTGCAGGACCAGGTGGAGCTCGACCTGCTGCAGAAGGCGAGCCTCGAGGAGAAGGTGGCGCTGCTCGTCGACGCTTCGGCCCTTGCCGAGCGCCGGCATGCAACGGAGCAGAACCTCCTCACGCTGGGGAAATCGACTGACCTGCTGGTGGCGGGAAAGGCCGCCGACGCGGAGGCCAGGGCGAACGAGCTGTGGCGCGCCCGCGCCGACCTGTACCTCACGGTGCTGGACCTCTACTCTCTGGCGGGGGACAACCTCGCCAGACTCATCGAAGGAAACGGGATATGAAACGACGAAGCGTCCTCTTTATCATCGGCGGCATCCTCGTTCTGGTAGTTGCCGTGGTCATCGTCAACTTCACGCTCAAGGGAAGCAAGTTCGAGACGGCCATCCCCGTGCGCGGCTTCCTCGTCGCGCGGGGCACGCTGGAGGACAGGGTGAGCGGCAACGGCACCTTCACCCCCAAGAGCACCGTGACGGTCGTTGCCCAGGTTTCGGGCGCGGTGAGCTCCGTCCGCGTGGAAGAGGGCGACCCCGTCCGTCAGGGCGGCGTCCTTCTCACCTTGCGCGACGACGACTACAGGCTTGCCCTGCAGAAGACGAAGGCGTCCGTGGACTCCACCCGTCGCACCATCCGCCAGTCCCTGGTCACGCTGCGCGCCCAGTACCGCGGGGCCGTCTCCACGCTGACTGATTCGGAGCGGACGTTCGGCAAGAACAAAGAGCTCTTCGCGGCCCGATCCATCTCCGAGGAGGCCTACCAGAAGTCCGCCGATGCGCTTGAATCAGCGCAGGTGAACTGGCAGTCGGTCCGCGAGCAGCTGGACCTGCGATGCGGCCNNCCGTGACGGCCTCGCCGCCGACGGACGGTTCCGGGGACGATCGGATCGTCGAGCAATCCCCGGAGATGGAGGAGGCCCTGCTATCGGTGCGTTCAGCGCAGGACAATGTCACCCGATGCACGGTCACCGCGCCGGCGGCCGGGGTCGTGACGAAGGTGAACCCTTCCGTCGGCGACATGGTGGCGCTCAACGCGCCCCTCGTGCGCATCGAGGATCTCGGCGACATGCTCGCGGAGATCCAGGTGGACGAGGTGGACATCGGCAAGATCCATCTCGGCCAGCCCGCGGAGGTCACGAGCGACTCCCTCATCGGCGTCACGTTGAAAGGGACGGTGGAGACGATCGCGCCCACCGTGACGACGCTCGGCTCCACGCGTGTGAGCCTCGTCGACGTGCGCATCTCAAGGGCGAGCCTGCGGGCGGCGGGCGACGTCACGATGCGCTCCGGCGCCTCGTGCACCGGGCGGATCACGACGAGCATCAAGAAGGACACGCTCCTCATTCCGCTTTCAAGCTTCACCACGGAAGAGAACGTCACTTCGGTGTTCCGCCTCACGCCGACGGGGAAGAAGAACCAGGCCGGAGCGGAGGTCTTCCAGCTCTCCAAGAAGCAGGTCACCATAGGATCGAGCGACGTGAACAGCGTCGAGGTTACTGCGGGACTCGCCGAAGGTGACAGGATCGTGGCGGGGAACCTCAAGATGATGCGCGACGGCATCCTCGTCACGCTGCGCAAGGACTGAGCCATGATGATGCTGCTGGATTCCATCGAGAAGATCTACCGCATGGGAAAGCTCGAGGTGCCTGCCCTTCGCGGGGTGTCCATGAACGTGGAAGAGCACGAGTTCGTGGCAATCATGGGGCCGTCAGGCTCCGG
>PLNO01000172.1 GCA_003141795.1 Spirochaetaceae bacterium
GCACGACGAACTACATCCTCACCCGCATGTCGGAGGACGGGCTGTCCTTCCCCGACGCACTGGCCCTCGCGCAGGAAAAGGGGTTCGCGGAGGCGGACCCCACGCTGGACATCAGCGGAGGGGACGCGGCGCAGAAGATAGGGCTTTTGGCGAGCCTCGCCTTCGGCTGCTGGGTGCCCCCGGCGGACGTGCTCTGCGAAGGCATCACTTCAGTCGAAGCGAAAGACATCGAGTTCGGGCTCGCCAGCGGCTTCGTCGTGAAGCTCATCGCCCAGGCCAGGATGCTGGAGGACGCGCCGCTCGTCACCGTCTACCCCGCGCTCGTGCCGTCGGGCCATCCGCTTGCCGGCGTGCGCAATGAGTTCAACGGCGTGCTCGTCGATTCCGACTACCTCGGCACCTCCGTCTACGAGGGGAGGGGGGCGGGTGGGGACCCGACCGCGTCGTCGGTCGCATCGGATCTGGGGGACCTCCTGCGGCGCATCCTGGGGCGTCAGGAACCACGGCCGGGCGCGGCGCTGTCGCGCGTGCCTCCCTTCCCCGTGGACCGCATGAGGAGCAGGTATTACTTCCACTTCGTGACCGCCAACAGGCCGGGCATCTGGGCCCTGGTCACGGGGATCTGCGCTGAAACGGGGATCAACATCGAGAGCGTGCATCAGAAGTGGGAGGACAAGTCCAAGCCCTCGGACCTCTACGTTCTCGTCGACGAGGCGGAGGAGAACCAGGTGAGACGTGCCTTCACCCGCATCGTCAACGCCGAAGGCATCTACCCTGAATCCCACTATCTGCGGATCCTTTCGAGTCCCGGAGGGGGCACGACATGATAGACCTGCATACCCACACCTTTCTGAGCGACGGAGAGCTGTCACCGGCGGAGCTGGTGCGGCGCGCTGAGCACGCCGGCTACCGTGCAATCGGTATCACCGATCACGCGGACGCCTCCAACCTGGATGCGATCATCTCCTCCCTCGTGCAGTTCGTGAAGGAGACGCAACCCTTCCTCAAGATCAGGGTGATCCCCGGGGTCGAGCTCACCCATGTGCCCCCCGGCCAGATCAGCGGCCTCGTGCGCAGGGCGCGCCAGCTCGGCGCGCGCCTCGTGGTGCTGCACGGTGAGACGGTCTGCGAGCCGGTGGCCTTCGGCACGAACAGGGCGGGCATCGAGGCAGGCATCGACATCCTCGCCCATCCGGGGATCATCTCCGAAGAGGAAGTGCGCATGGCCGCGGCCAATGGCGTGCATCTGGAGGTCTCCGCCCGCTATTCGCACGGACTGGGCAATGGGAGGGTCGTAGCCCTGGCCCGGGAGGTCGGTGCGCTCCTGGTCATCGATTCCGACGCGCATGCCCCGTCGGACATTCTCACCCCGAACTGGCGGGAGAAGGTCGCGTTCGGCGCGGGCCTCNNAAAAGCTCGTTCCGTCGACATTCTTCGCCTAGACACCGTCAGGAGGGTCCCGTGCTGATTGCGCTCGCCATCGTCAATGTGCTGCTCATCGCCTACATGCTCGTTCTCATGCTCCGCATCGTGCTGGGCTGGTTCGCCCCGCGAGCCCTGGGACGCGCATGGGATTTTCTCACCGCCGTCACGGACCCGTACCTCAACCTGTTCGGCCGCATCAAGTTCCTCCGCGGCGCCATCTTCGATTTCTCCCCGATCGCGGCCATCATCACCATCGTCGTTGTCCAGACCCTCGTGAATCAGCTGCTGGAGTGGGGCCGCATCACGCTGGGCTTTTTCCTCGCCGCGGTGTTCTCCGCAGCGTGGTCGGGCGCGCGCTTTTTCCTCCTCTTCTTCCTCGTGGTCGGGGTGGTCCGCATGATCCCGTTCATCTTCCGGGCGGCGGCGGGGGCGAGCCTCTGGAAGGTCGTCGACATGATCATGCAGCCCGTCGTGGCGTGGGTGATGCGCCTCTTCCGCCTCGGGCGCAGGTCGGGCTACATCCAGCATCTCCTGCTCACCGTCGGGCTCGTGTTCGTCGTGTGGCTGCTGGGAGAGCTGGTCGTCGCCAAGCTCGTCGACCTGCTCCGCATGCTCCCCATCTGAGCGGGACGGGAATCCGGGGAGCCCTCCGTGATCCTCTCCGAGCTGACCCAGGACATTTCCTCCCTGCACGGCGTAGGCCCCGCCATGGCGGAGCGCATGGCGCGGCTGGGAGTGGCCACGGTTGCCGACCTGCTCCTGCTGCTCCCCCGCGGCTATGAGGACAGGTCCGTCGTCGTCCCGCTTGCCCAGGCTTCGCGCCTGGAGAAAGCGTGCGTCGCCGTGACCGTGGGAGCGGTGACCGATATCGGCTGGGGCCGATCCAGGACCTTGAAGGCGTTCGTTTCCGACGACTCCGCCGAGGCCGCTCTGGTCTGCTTCGGCAGGCCTTTTTTGAGGAAGACGCTCGTCACGGGGGCCCGGTTCTTCATCTGGGGGAGCTTCCGCGCGCGCCGCGCCGAGCTTTCCTGCTCGGATTTCGAGCTGGAGCCGTGGAGCGCGAACCCGTCGGGATTCGGCAGGATCCTCCCCGTGTACCCGCTGACCGAAGGGCTCTCGCAACCCGCGGTGCGGCGGATCCTGGCGCAGGCGCTGGCCGCAGCGCTCCCCTCCGTGCAGTCGACGCTGCCGGACGAGCTTTCGCGCGCGCGTGGGCTGCTCACCGTTGCCGAGGCGCTGCGCGGCGTGCACGCCCCGTCGAGTGTTCCCGCCGCGGAGAAGGCCCGGGCGAGCCTTGCCTACGAGGAGCTCTTCCATTTCGAGATCTCCGTGCTCCGCCGTAAGCGTGCCCAGGCCGCCACGCGCGCGCGCGCGCGCGTTCCCGATACCGCGCTGCGCGACGGGCTGGTCCTCCGCCTTCCTTTCACGCTCACCGCCGACCAGACGCAGGTGTGCGCCGAAATCGAGAAGGACCTCTGGTCCCCCGTTCCCATGGCCCGGCTCCTCCAGGGCGACGTGGGGTGCGGCAAAACGCTCGTCGCGCTGCTGTCGGCGCTTCTCGTGATCGGTTCCCACGAGCAGGCGGCGTTCCTGGCACCCACCGAGCTCCTGGCGCGGCAGCACGCGGAAAACGCTGCCCGGCTGCTGGAGCCGCTGGGCGTGCGCATCGCGTTCCTCTCCGGCTCGGTGACCGGCGAGCCGCGCGGGCTCCTCCTTGCGGCCTTGAAGGAGGGGGAGATCGACCTCCTGTTCGGCACGCACGCGCTCTTCTCCGAGGACGTCGCCTTCCGTGACCTCGGGTTCGTGATCGTCGACGAACAGCACAAGTTCGGCGTCCTGCAGAGGCAGGCGATCCTCCGCAAGGGCCGCAGCCCGGATCTCCTCCTCATGACCGCGACGCCGATCCCGCGCACCCTCGCGCTCACCGCGTTCGGCGACCTTGACGTGTCCGCCATCAGGACCATGCCGGCAGGCCGCAGGCCGGTCATCACGCATCTGGCGCGCGAGGGCAACGAGGAGAAGGTGTACAAAAGGGTCCGTGAGGAGATCGGCAGGGGGCGGCAGGCCTACTTCGTCTATCCGCTCATCGAGGAGTCGGAGGCCCTTGCCGTGAAGGATGCCGAAGGGGCGTTTCGAACGTTGCAGACGGCGGTCTATCCGGACATCCCCATGGCCCTCATCCATTCCCGCGTCCCCGAGGAGGGCAAGGAACAGGCGATGGCAGGCTTCGCAGCGGGCACGGTGAAGATCCTCGTTGCCACGAGCGTCGTCGAGGTCGGTGTGGACGTCGCCAACGCCACCTGCATGGTGATCGAGCATGCCGAGCGGTTCGGGCTCTCGACCCTGCACCAGCTGAGGGGACGCGTGGGACGCGGAAGGGAACAGTCCTATGCATTTCTCCTCTACGGGAGCAGGCTCACGACCGAGGGCGTGGAAAGGTTGAAGATCATGATGGAGACCACGGACGGCTTCCAGATCGCCGAACGCGACATGCAGCTGAGGGGCCCCGGCGAGCTGCTCGGCGTTCGACAGGCAGGTTTCCTCAATTTCAAGGTGGCTGATCTCCTCATGCATGGCGCACTGCTCCTCCAGGCGCGCGACGATGCCCGCACGGTATTGGAGGAGGACCCGGGGCTCCTTGCCCCGTCACACGCCGGGATCGCCCGGGCGCTGCAGAAGCCCGGTGGCGTGGCAGCCGGATTCGACACGGCGCTGGAGGGAGGCTAAAGGTGCGCATCACAGGCGGGCTGTACAGGGGCCGCACGATTCTCTGTCCGCCGGGGGAGATCCGACCCTCCATGGACAGGATGCGGGAGTCGCTGTTCTCCATCCTCGGAAACCTGGAAGGGAGCTCCTTTCTCGACCTTTTCAGCGGCACGGGGGTCCTGGGCATCGAGGCCGCCTCCCGGGGGGCGAGCCCCGTGCTTCTGGTGGAGAAGGACCCCAGGAAACGCTCGACGATCGTGAAGAACATCTCCTTCGTGGAGAGCCACATCGACCTTGTCGTTGCCCCGGTGGAACGATTCCTGCGCTCGAACCTGAGGAGCTGGGACATCGTGTTCCTCGATCCACCGTTCGCTGCCGAAGGGAAGGGGGCCATCCTCGATGTCGCGTGCCAGAAGCCGCATCTTGCAGAGGGAGGGCTCGCCATCATCCACCTCCATACGGCGGAAAAGCTGCCCACCGAAAGGCCGGGTTTGGAGCTCGTGGACCGACGGGAGTACGGGCAGTCGCTCCTGCTCTTCTTCCGCCGGAAAGAGCCTGAGGAGGGGGCCCCGCAGCTTGACGATGGGGACGGTATTCTGTAAGATGCCGCTGCCGTTTGCGGTGGGGATGCGCCGCGGGTACGGTGCGTCTGCTGCCTTCGGGGCCCGGCAGACAGGACTCCGTTTCAAGCCCTTGTAGCTCAGTTGGTAGAGCACGTCCTTGGTAAGGACGGGGTCATCGGTTCAAATCCGATCGAGGGCTCATTGCGGGAGGGTTCTGTCAGAGACTTCCCCCTACTTGACACGCGGTCGGCAAAGCAGGTAAATTCGTCCTTCAACTACCATTAGGGAGACCCAGATGGCCAAAGGAAAAGCGAAAAATCAGGAGCTAGTCGCGCTGCAGTGCACGGTGTGCGACAGGCGCAACTATACGACGACGAAAAACCGCAAGAATACGCAGGGGAAGCTGGAGTTCAGCAAGTACTGCAAGTGGGACAAGAAGCATACGCTCCACAAGGAAGCAAAGGTAAAGTAGGGTCGATACCATAGGCCAGTAGCTCTAATGGTAGAGCGCCGGTCTCCAAAACCGGATGTTGCGGGTTCGAGTCCTGCCTGGCCTGTATTTATGAAAGGGACATCCGAGGGACGGAGGACATGAAAAGAATCATCACGTTCTTTCAGGAGAGCTTCGCAGAGCTCAAAAAGGTGACCTGGCCCAACAGGGAAGAGACGGTCGCCTCCACCAAGGTTGTACTCGTTTCCACGATTATGATCGCCGCCATGCTCGGTCTTGTCGATTTTGTCCTGTTCAAAATCGTGGACTGGCTGTTTTAGACGCGAGGCTGCATGTCAAAGGCATGGTATGTCGTACATACCTATTCGGGGTATGAGAACAAGGTTCAGAAGCACGTCCGACTCCTCGTGGACAAGGGGACGCTGAAGGACCATGTTTTCGACGTGAAGGTGCCTTCGGAGGAGGTCGTCGAGATCAAGGACGGCCACAAGAAGGTCACGGCCAAGAAGTTCCTCCCCGGTTACATCATGGTGGAAATGGACCTCCCGGACCTCGGCTGGAAAGAGGTGTGCCAGGAGATCCGCAAGATCCCCGGTGTCACGGGTTTCGTCGGTTCCAACCGCAATCAGAAGCCGCAGCCCATTTCCCAGGACGAGGCGCGAAGCATCCTCCAGAAGGCGGGGGAAATCAAGGCCGACAGGATCCTCAAGCCGCGCCAGAGCTTCTCCGTCGGAGAGATGGTGCGGATCATCGACGGCCCCTTCGACTCGTTCACGGGGAGCATCGAAGAGGTGAACACGGAGAAGGGCAAGCTCCGTGTGATGGTCGGGATTTTCGGGAGGTCGACGCCTGTGGAGGTCGATTTCCTGCAGGTGGAAAAGATCTGACCCGTCGCGACCTTGCGACATTTGAGTTGTGACTTTCAGGGGCGCCGCGATGGTGCCCAAAAAAAATGCCCCGCAGTAGCGTGGCAAAAGAATGCCGCAAGTTCGCGGCGGGCTTGACATGACAACCCTCTTGGGACGATGTCCGTGTGACGGAGTCCGATTGGGAGCTTCCCCGATACGGGAAGCGATAGCACCACGGAGGTGAAGGAACTATGGCAAAGAAGACAGTCAAGGCAATGGTCAAGCTGCAGGTCCCTGCAGGCAAGGCCACGCCGGCCCCCCCCGTAGGGCCCGCTCTGGGACCCCACGGCGTCCAGGCAGCGCAGTTCTGCCAGCAATTCAATGACAGGACCCGCAAGCAGGAAGAGGGTGTGCTCATTCCGGTGGTCATCACGATCTACACGGACAAGAGCTTCACCTTCATCACCAAGACCCCTCCCGCCGCGGTCCTCATCAAAAAGGCACTCGGTCTGGAAAAGGGGAGCGGTGAGCCGAACAAGACCAAGGTCGGCGCGCTCTCCCGGGAGAAGCTGCGGGCGATCGCCGAGCAGAAGATGCCGGACCTCACGGCAAAGGACATCGACGCCGCAATGAAGATCATCGCGGGGACCGCACGCAGCATGGGCGTGACGGTGGAGGGCTAAAGGCGTATGGCGCACGGAAAGAAATACCGGGCATCGGTGGAGAAGGTCGACCCCAATGAGACCTATCCGCTGGACAAGGCGGTCGAGCTCGTGAAGGAGCTCGCCTACGCGAAGTTCGACGAAACGGTCGAAGTCTCCATGAAGCTCAACATCAAGAGCAAGCACACCATCCGCGACGTGATGGCCCTGCCGCACCTCTTCGGCAAGGAGAAGCAGATCCTCGTCTTCGCCAAGGGCGACAAGGCGGAGGAGGCCCGCAAGGCGGGCGCGGCGTTCGTCGGCGACACCGACCTGATCGACAGGATCAAGGGCGGATGGCTGGACTTCGACATCGCGGTGGCGACACCGGACATGATGAAGGACGTCGGCAAGCTGGGCCAGATCCTGGGCCGGCGCGGGCTCATGCCCAACCCGAAGACACAGACGGTCACCTTCAACATCAAGGAGGCCCTCGAGGAGCTGAAGAAGGGCCGCGTGGAATACCGCGCGGACAAGGGCGGGGTCGTGCACCTCGCCGTCGCAAAGCTCTCGATGGGCAAGGAGCAGATCGCGGCCAACGCGGCTGCCTTCATCCAGGAGGTCGTGCGCAAGAGGCCTTCCGACCTGAAGGGGGATTACGTTCAGTCGATCGTCGTCTCCTCCACCATGGGCCCCGGCATCCGCCTGTCCCCCAAGGACAAGGCCTTCGTCGCCTGAGGAGGGTGAGGACAATGGCAGAGACGACAAACAAGATCCAGACCTACAAGATCGAGGCGGTGGGCAAGCTGAAGAAGAACCTCACCGACGCGCCCGATCTGATATTCAGCGATTTCCGCGGCATGAGCTTTCCGCAGATGACGGAGCTGCGGGCCAAGCTGACGGAAAAGGGCACCGCGTACCGCGTCGTGCGCAACAGCTTCGCGCGCATCGCCATGAAGGAAGTCGGGCTCCCCGACGCCTCGACCTGGCTGGAAGGGCCCACCGCCCTGGCGTTCCTCGGCAAGGACCCCAGCCCCGCGGCGAAGGTGATGATGGACTTCACGAAGTCGGCCCCGCTCAAGATCAAGGGCGGGCTGATCAGCGGGAAGCTCTTCAGCGCGAAGGACGTGGAGGCGCTCTCCAAGCTGCCCGGACGCATGGACCTGCTGGCCATGCTCGCCGGCACCATGAACGCGCCGTTGCGCAACATGATGTACGCCATGAACGGCGTGCCCTCGAAGCTCGTACGCACTCTTGCGGCGGTTGCCGACAAGAAGGGAAAAGAAGCACATTAACGGTACCAGTCTTCACACACAGTGCCAGCTGGTCCCGTAAAAAACAGGAAGGAGAAGATAAATGGCGACACTCACAAAGGAACAGATTCTCGACGCGATCGCAGCAATGACGGTCCTCGAGGTCTCCGAGCTCGTGAAAGCGATGGAGGAGAAGTTCGGCGTCACGGCGGCAGCGCCCATGGCGATGATGGCGGGCCCCGCGGCAGCGGCTGCAGGTCCGGCGGCTGAAGAGAAGACGGAGTTCACCGTCGTCCTCAAGAGCTTCGACGAATCCAAGAAGATCCCCGTCATCAAGGAAGTGCGCGCGATCACCGGCCTCGGGCTGAAAGAAGCCAAGGACCTGGTTGAGGCGGGTGGAAAGACCTTGAAGGAGAACATCTCCAAGGACGAGTCCGCAAAGATCAAGCAGCAGATTGAGGCTGCCGGCGGCGTTGTCGAGATCCAGTAAGGCGCCTCGGAGCGCGGGACGGGCCTCGGGTTGCCCGCACATTTTTTGCATCGACTCATGAACATGCCACCGGGGACAGGCGTCTCCGGTGGTCTATTCTTTGGGCTGTGCCCTGTGGTACTGAGAGCACGGCCGAGGGGGACTGAATGAATCTGGACAAGACCAAGAAGATCAAGCGGATCCTCTTTGGCAGGGGCTACGAGGACGTCATGGAGATCCCCAATCTCGTGGACATCCAGATCTCCTCGTACGAGAAGTTTCTCCAGAGGAAAACCCTGCTGAAGGGCGAGCCTCCGCTGAAGCAGGGGCTGGAGGAGGTCTTCCAGTCGACGTTCCCCATCGAGAGCCCCAACGGCGACATGCTCCTGGAGTACTGCGGGTTCACGCTGGACGAGCCGAACATCAAGTTCAGCGAGCAGGAATGCAAACAGAAGGGGCTCACCTACGCGATCCCCTTGAAGGCGAAGATCAACCTCATCTTCCTGAACACCGGCGAGATCCGGCAGAAGGAAATCTACATGGGGGACATCCCCATCATGACGGACAAGGGGACCTTCGTCGTCAACGGCGCGGAGCGCGTCGTGGTCAGCCAGATCCACCGCTCTCCCGGCGTCATCTTCTCCCATGAGAAGGGCATCTACTCCTCCCGCATCATCCCCTACAGGGGCTCCTGGCTGGAGTTCGAGATCGACCAGAAGAAGGAGCTCATCTACGCGAAGATCGACCGCAAGAAGAGGATCCTCGCCACGATATTCCTGCGCGCCCTGGGCTTCGAAACGCGCGAATCCATCATCGAGCTTTTCTACCACGTGGAGAAGGTGAAGATCACCGACACGAGGGAGGAAAAGGAGCGCATTGTCGGGCGCAACTTCGCCCGCGGCGTCAACGTGAAGGAAGGGGAGGCGGAGAAGAAGCTCTACCGGGCCGGCGACAAGGTCCACCCCCACGACGTGGAGGAGCTCGTGCACGCCGGGATCAAGGAGGTCTTCCTCATCGACTTCGACCACGAGAGCTCGCTGCATTCACCCATCATCCTCAACTGCTTCGAGCGCGAAGAGCTGAAGTTTACAAAGGAGACACCCGAGCAGGACGAGATCTCCAAGGACGACGCCATCCTCAGGGTCTACTCGGTGATCAAGCCGGGTGAGCCGATCACGATCGAAAACGCGGAGAAGGACCTGCATTCCATGTTCTTCTCCAGCAGGCGCTACGACCTGGGCCGCGTGGGCCGCTACAAGCTCAACAAGAAGTTCGACTACAAGGAGCAGGTGAAGACCCACACCCTGATCAAGGAAGACATCATCAACACGATGACCTGGCTCATCCGGGTCTACATCGGTGAGATGAACGTCGACGATATCGATCACCTGGGCAACAGGCGCGTGCGCTCGGTCGGAGAGCTCCTCACCAACCAGCTGAAGGTCGCCTTCACCCGCATGGAGCGCATCGCCAAGGAGCGCATGTCACTGAAAGAGGCTGACACGATCAAGCCGCAGGACCTCATCTCGATCAAGCCCATCGTGGCCACGATCAAGGAGTTCTTCGGTTCCAGCCAGCTCTCCCAGTTCATGGACCAGGTCAACCCCCTTGCCGAGCTCACGCACAAGCGCAGGCTGAACGCACTCGGCCCTGGTGGCCTTTCGAGGGATCGCGCGGGCTTCGAGGTGCGCGACGTCCACTACACCCATTACGGCCGCATGTGCCCCATCGAGACCCCCGAAGGTCCGAACATCGGTCTGATCGTGTCCCTTGCCAACTACACCCGCGTCAACGAGTACGGGTTCCTCGAGACCCCGTACCGCAAGGTGAAGAACGGGAAGGTCACGACGGAGATCGAATACCTCTCCGCAATGGACGAGGAGAGGTTCTACATCGCCCAGGCCAACGCGCCGCTCTCGCCCAAGGGCGAGTTCCAGGAGAAGCAGGTCTCGGTGAGGAAGGGTGGTGACTACATCACCCGACCGCCGGAAGACATCCAGTACATGGACGTGTCGCCGAAACAGATCATCTCCGTGTCTGCCTCCCTCATCCCGTTCCTGGAGCACGACGANNAACATGCAGCGCCAGGCCGTGCCCCTCGTGAACCCTGAGCCTCCCCGCGTCGGCACGGGCATGGAAGGCCGCACCGCCTACGATTCGGGGGTGTGCGTGATCGCCAAGCGCGGCGGGATCATCTCCTACGTGACCGCCACCGAGATCAGGATCAAGCCGGACGTTGCAAAGAAGGAAGAAGACGTCTATTCGCTCCTGAAGTACCAGCGCACGAACCAGGACACCTGCTACACGCAGAAGCCCATCGTGCTGCCCAATCAGCACATCGACGACGGAGAGGTCATCGCGGACGGACCGGCCACGTTCCGTGGAGAGCTGGCCCTCGGCCGCAACCTCCTCTGCGCGTTCATGCCGTGGAACGGCTACAACTACGAGGACGCGATCCTCGTTTCGGAGAAGGTCGTGCAGGCCGACGCCTTCACCTCCATCCACATCAAGGAGTTCTCCGTCGAGGTCCGCGAAACCAAGCTCGGACCCGAGAAGATCACGCGCGACATCCCCAACACGAACGAGCACGCCTTCGAGCAGCTCGACGAGGAGGGGATCATCAGGACCGGGGCCAGCGTCAAGGCGGGCTCGATCCTCGTCGGCAAGGTCACGCCCAAGAGCGAAACCGATTCGACCCCCGAGTTCAAGCTCCTGAACTCCATCTTCGGTGAGAAGGCCAAGGAGGTGCGTGACACCTCTCTGCGCGTTCCCCACGGAGTGGAGGGAACCGTCATCGGCGTCGAGCGTCTGAAGAGGACGAACGGCGACGAGCTGGATCCCGGAGTGGAAGAGGTCGTCAAGGTCCTCATTGCGGCAAAACGCAAGCTGCAGGAGGGCGACAAGATGGCGGGACGCCACGGGAACAAGGGCGTCGTGGCCAGGGTGCTTCCGGAAGAGGAAATGCCGTACATGGAAGACGGCACGCCCATCGACATCGTGCTGAACCCCCTGGGAGTTCCGTCGCGCATGAACCTCGGCCAGATCATGGAGACCGAGCTGGGCTGGGCTGCCACGGCGCTGGATGAGTGGTATGCCACTCCCGTGTTCCAGTCCGCCTCCAATGAGATGATCGAGGCGAAGCTGACGGAGGCCCACCTCCCCACCTCATCGAAGGTGGTCCTCCTGGACGGCCAGAGTGGTGAGCCCTTCGAGAACAAGATCACCGTGGGAACGATCTATATCCTCAAGCTCCACCACCTCGTGGACGACAAGATGCACGCGCGATCCACCGGCCCCTATTCCCTGGTCACCCAGCAGCCGCTGGGCGGCAAGGCCCAGTTCGGCGGCCAGAGGCTCGGAGAGATGGAGGTCTGGGCGCTGGAGGCGTACGGCGCTTCGAATACGCTCCAGGAGCTCCTCACGATCAAGAGCGACGACATGGTCGGACGCGCGAAGATCTACGAGAGCATCGTGAAGGGTGAAGTGTCCACCGCTCCCGATATCCCCGAGGCGTTCAACGTGATCGTCCAGGAGATGAGGGGTCTCGCGCTGGACGTGAGCATCTTCGACGTGAAGAACAAGCAGATCGCGCTCACCGAACGCGACGAAGAGTTGATCGACAGGCAGATGAGCAGGTTCTAGTGCGCGTCGAGCGAGCCGCCCGCTCCGTAGGAGCGGAAGGCGGCGAGCTGACACGCACAGCCGAACCCTGCGCGGTACTCCGCGCATAGGTTCGGAGGGCGCCCGAATAGCGTTTGGTGCTGGGAGGATTTTTGATGAGAGATCTCCAGGATTTCGACCACATAATGATCAAGCTCGCCTCACCGGATCAGGTCCGTGCCTGGTCCTACGGCGAGGTGAAGAAGCCGGAAACGATCAACTACAGGACGCTCCGCCCCGAGAAGGACGGCCTTTTCTGCGAGCGCATCTTCGGCACCACCAAGGAATGGGAGTGCTACTGCGGCAAGTTCAAGTCCATCCGCTACAAGGGCGTCATCTGCGACCGCTGCGGCGTTGAAGTCACGCACTTCAAGGTCCGCAGGGAGCGCATGGGCCACATCGAGCTCGCAGCGCCCGTGGCCCACATCTGGTACTACCGCTCAGTGCCGTCGCGCATCGGACTGTTCCTGGACCTCCAGATCGCCGCTCTCCGCTCGATTCTCTTCTATGAGAAGTACATCGTGATCGATCCGGGCGATACCGAGCTGAAGCGCATGCAGATCCTCACCGAAGAGGAGTACCTCGAGGCGCGGGAACGCTATGGAATGTCCTTCACCGCGGGCATGGGCGCGGAGGCAGTCCGCACGCTGCTCGAATCCGTCGACATCGACTCCCTGGCCGAAGAGCTTCGCCGCAAGATGATCGACAAGGGCGCCAAGGCGGACAAGAGGCTGCTGAAGCGCATCGAGCTCGTGGAGAAGTTCCGCGCATCGACGAACAAGCCCGAATGGATGATCCTCGAGGTCATCCCCGTGATCCCGCCCGAGCTGCGGCCCATGGTGCAGCTTGACGGCGGACGGTTCGCCACCTCGGATCTGAACGATCTGTACCGCAGGGTCATCAACAGGAACAACCGCCTGAAGAGGCTTCTCGCGCTCAACGCCCCTGACATCATCATCCGCAATGAGAAGCGGATGCTGCAGGAAGCGGTCGACGCCCTGTTCGACAACTCCAAGAAGAAGAGGGTGGTGAAGGGCGCCGCCAACAGGCCGCTGAAGTCCCTCTCCGACATGCTCAAGGGCAAGC
>PLNO01000156.1 GCA_003141795.1 Spirochaetaceae bacterium
AACGTGAACATGACCGTCATCCGCGGCGCCGATGGCCAGCCCGTGCGGACGATGGTCACCATTGAAGACATCACCGAGCGGAAGCGCCTGGAGCAGGAGCGGATTGAACTGGAAGTACGGGTCCGCCAGCAGCAGAAGCTGGAGGCCATCGGGACCCTGGCCAGCGGCGTGGCCCACGAGATCAACAATCCCCTGGGCACGATCCTCTCCCACGTCAATTACCTGAAGGCGGTGGAGAAGGAAAAGGACAAGATCGATTCCCTCGACTGGATCGAGAGCGAGACGAACCGCATCGCCGCCATCATCAAGCGCATCCGCGTCTATACGGCGCCCGGAGCGCGCCGCGACATGCATGCCGACCTCAACCGCGTTGCGGAGGAGACGGTGGAAGTCCTCCGCTTCACGCTGGAGAAGAAGCGGCTCTCCCTCGTCATGAGGCTGGGGGAGATCCCCGGCCCGGTATATTGTCCCACCGACGAGCTGAAGCAGGTCGTCCTCAACATCCTCCTGAACGCGTGCGAGGCCTGCCCGGAGGAAGGCGCCATCCGCCTCAGCACCTCCCCTGATTCCGACGGCGGAGCGATCCTCTCCATCGTGGACAACGGGATCGGCATCGATCCCGAGGACATGAAGAACATCTTCGATCCGTTTTTCACGACGAAGCTCGCGACCCAGGGCAATGGCCTCGGGTTGTCTATCTGCTATGCCATCGTCAAGCGCACAGGAGGGGACATCCGCGTTTCGAGCACGCCGGGCAGGGGAACCGAAGTGGAGGTGACGCTCCGTGTACATGAACATTCTCATCGTTGACGACGAGCCGGGGCTGCGCAGCGGCCTGGCCAAGCTTCTCACCCTCCAGGGCTACAGCGCATTGGAAGCGTCCAATGCCGCGGAGGCGCGCAAGGCGCTGGCCGCCTCCGAGGTCCACCTCCTCCTTCTGGACCTGCGGCTCGGGCAGGACGACGGCCTGGTGCTCCTCAAGGAGCTGAAGACCGAGGAGCCTTCCATCCCGGTGATCATCATCACCGGTCACGGCGACATCTACAGCGCCGTGGAGTGTATGAAAGCCGGCGCGACGAACTACATCCCCAAGCCGATCGACCACGGTCTCCTTCTCTCCATCATCGAGAAGGAGCGCCTCGCCCTGCGTGACAGGCTGGCCACGTTCGCCTTCAGGGAGACGCTGCGCTCCACGACGCGCACGCAGCTGGCCCCCAGCACCTCCGCGGAGATGAAGGAGATCGAGCGGGTCGTGGAGAAAGTGAAAGATTCCGACGTGCCTGTTCTCCTCCTCGGGGAGACCGGGACGGGCAAGGAGGTCATCGCGAAGACCATCCACTATACGGGGGTCTACCGGGACCGGCCGTTCGTGGGACTGAACTGCGCGTCGCTGAACGAGAACCTGATGGAGAGCGAGCTCTTCGGACATGAGAAGGGGGCGTTCTCCGGCGCCATTGCCCGCAAGATCGGCAGGTTCGAGCTCGCCGGCAACGGCACGCTCTTTTTGGACGAGATCGGCGACATGAGCCTGGCGATGCAGTCCAAGCTCCTTCGCGTCCTGCAGGAGCGCACTCTGGAGCGTGTCGGAGGCACAAGGCCGGTCTCCGTGTACTGCCGGCTCATTGCCGCGACGAACAAGGACATTACGGAGCTGCGGGCCCGCGGCGGGTTCAGGGAGGACCTCTACTACCGGCTCAGCACGGTGACGCTGAAGCTCCCCACCCTGCGGGAGCGCAGCCGCGACATCCCCGCCCTCGTGCGCCTTTTCGTGGAGGAGGCGAACGCGGCGTACGGCCGCAGCGTGAGGACCGTCCCGGATCGCATCATGCACAGCCTCATGGCGCACCCGTGGCCGGGCAACATCCGCCAGCTCAAGAACGTCATTGCCAACGCGGTCATCCTCAGCGACGGGGAGGAGATCTCGGGGCTCGAATACGGGGAAGGGGAGGCGATCTCGGAGGAGATCCGCATGGACACGGACCTTCACACTACCGTCGCCCGCTACGCCACCGACATCGAAAAGAGGATCATCAGGTCGGTGCTGGAGAAGAACAACGGGAACATCTCGAAGAGCGCGATCCGCCTGGGCATCAGCCGCAAGACCCTCTACGAGAAGATCCGCCGGCACGAGCTGGGAGAGGCATGATGAGAGCACGCGCGTTTCTGCGGAGTTCGAACGTCCTGCTCTTTGTCGTTCTGCTCGCGCTTCCCGCCCTCGGCGGTTCCGCAGAGGGACGCAGGGAGCCGGCCCAGGACAAGAAACTGGAGATCTTCAGCTGGTGGACGGCGGGGGGGGAGGCGGAGGGCCTTGCCGCCATGTTCGGCATCTACCGGCAGAAGTTCCCCAGCGTGCTCCTCATCAATGCAACTGTCGCGGGAGGAGCGGGCTCGAACGCGAAGGCCGTGCTTGCCACGCGCATGCAGGGGGGCAACCCCCCGGATTCCTTCCAGGTGCACGCCGGCCACGAGCTCATCGACTCCTGGGTCATTGCGGGCAAGATGGAGCCCATCACGTTCGTGTTCAAGGACAACGGTTGGCTGGACAGCTTCCCCCGGGGGCTGATCGACATCATCTCTTACAAGGGGGAGATCTACAGCGTCCCCGTGAACATCCACCGTTCGAACGTGCTGTGGTACAACAAGCGGCTTTTCGCCTCCGCCCATCTGCAACCGCCGAAATCGCTCGACGAGCTCGTCCAGGTCTGTGACGCCCTGGCCCGCCGCGGGATCACCCCGCTCGCCCTCGGGGACAACGGGATCTGGGCGTCCGTGCATCTTCTGGAGAGCGTTCTCCTGGGGACCATGGGCCCGGAAAAGTACAGGCAGCTCTGGACGGGGGAAGCTCCGTGGGACGGGCCGGATGTCAAGGCTGCACTTGCGCGGTTTGCCGTGCTCATGCGCTACGTGAATACCGACCATGCGGCTCTGAGCTGGGACGGGGCCGTGCAGTACGTGATCGACGGCAAATGCGCGATGACCGTGATGGGCGACTGGGCGGAGGGCTACTTCAAGGCCAAGGGCTTGATTCCGAACGTCGACTTCGGATGGGCCGCCTCACCCGGTACACAGGGCTCTTTCATCATGCTCTCCGACTCGTTCGGGTTGCCCCGCGGCGCACCCGACCGCGCCGCCGCCGTGCGGTGGCTCACGCTGTCCGCCTCCCGCGAGGGTCAGGACGCCTTCAATCCCAAGAAGGGCTCCATCCCCTCCCGCACCGACGGGAACCGGGCGTTGTACGACGACTATCAGAAATCGGCGATGGATTCTTTCCGCACCGACACCATCGTGCCCAGCGTGACGCACGGCGCGGCGGCTTCCGAGGCGTGGCTCGCGATGATCCAGGACGTGATGGCAATATTCGTGTGCGATCTGAACGTCGAGAAGGCCGCGACGGGCCTGGTCCGCGCGGCCGACAAGTACGCGCGCCAGCCCGGCCCGGTTCTCAACGGGCAATTCCCCGCAGCAGATACGCCCGCACCGAAGCGGTGATGCCGATGATGAGGTCCCTACGGTCGCGTGCGCGACTATCTCGGAGTCGGTGAGACCGCACCGCGCCCCCCCTGGATGATGCGTGAAAGCTCCAGACGGTTCCGCGCTCCGGTCTTTCGATAGATGTGAACCAGGTGAGTCCTGACGGTGCCGCTTGAAATGAAGAGCCGCTCGCCGATTTCCTTGTAGGTCAGGAACTGGAGAACGTAGGGCAGCACTTCGGCTTCGCGCCTGCTGAGATCGTGTTTTCGAATCATATCCTCACCCGGCTTCATCGGCTCAGGAAGTGGCTCCGGCTCGAGTATCTCCTTGATCGAGCCTATGAGCATGATGAGGCTCATGAGAATATAGAAGGCGGGCAGGAGGCTGAAATCCACCGGGATGCGCGATGTGAGGAAGGGAACCATCCAGCCGATGAAGTCTACGACAAAGAGCGCCGGAAACAGGGCGATGGTCAGGGCGCGGAGGATGGACAGGGCCACGCTGTAGTGGCGCATGGATGACGAAGCCGTCGACCGCCTGCCGAAGAAAATGAAGCTGAGGCCGAAGTACAGGAGCACGAGGCTCAAGTCGAGGTAAATCAGCCCGTAGAAAGCATTGTACACAGCCCTATTGAAGGGAAAGAGGAAGAAAGCGCCGAAGGCCAGGGCGACGAGGCCTGAAGCAACGGTAAATCCCCGCTCGATGCGCCGGGGGAAGCGCGCCACAATCGGCGGCCGGCTCACCCGTGGCACGGCTACGCACAGCCCCAGACAGACGAATTGCTCAGCTTCGTGGACAACGCCGTGGACCACTGTTTCCAGACCGATGACGTCGCAACACAGCTCATAGCTCATGCCAATGATGAAAAGCAGGAGGAGGAAGTTCGAGACGAGGAGGGGAGGAAGCTTGGGATTCTCAGTTTTGGGGTAAAGGGTGAGCACGACGACCGTTGCCGCCGCTCCGATCACGACCGACGCGATGTGATACGCCAGAAAACCCCTGAGTATGCTCTCCCTCCCCCGTATCGATCTCCACGGGGCGAGTTTGCGCAAAATCTACACTTTGGTAGATGTTTTTCCCGACCTCGGGGGGCACCATGGATGAATTCCCTCCGTGGTTTAACTCGGAAACGAGTGAGCTGCAATGGTGTATCCGACTCACGAGGAGGACCCATGATTTCGACCCGAGTTGCGAAAATACGAGCTCTTGGTTTGATCGCGGTGTGCCTGAGCTTCCAGGCGTGCCAGGATGCCGCTACTCCGACTGTGACGACCACCGCGGAGACGACCTACGCGGTGACGTACAAAAGCAACGGCGGCAGTGGAACGGTCCCGGACAGCGCGAGCTACGACTCGGGGGCCACCGTCACGGTGAGCAGCGGCAGCACCCTGACGTATTCTGGGTATTCACTTGCCGGCTGGACGACCAACACGGCGACGACCGGGACGAGTGCAAGCTATGCCGCCGGGGCCACGTTCACACTATCCGAAGATGTGACGCTCTATGCGGTCTGGATTCCGACGACGCTTGACTATAATAGCAGTGTGACCTCCATCAGACTATCTGGCTGGTCTACTGAACCGACTGGGGCTTTTACGATTCCACCTGGCGTGACCTCGATCGCGAGTCTCTCATTCAGC
This sequence comes from Spirochaetaceae bacterium, assembly GCA_003141795.1. Next base: position 5,112 of record PLNO01000156.1, read on the forward strand.
GCCCTTAGTGGTCTGACGAGCGTGACGATCCCCTCGAGCGTGACATCGATCGGGGATCGTGTATTCGCTGCATGCAATAGTCTGAGTGCGGTTCTTGTCGGGGCAACGACGCCCCCCGCACTAGGCGAAAATGTTTTCGATAGTACCCTCGCAACGTTTTATGTCCCTTCTGCGAGCCTCACCGCCTACAAGGCTGCCACCAACTGGAGCGCCTATTCCACCAAGATGGTTGGATACTAGTGCTTGTGGGAGCGGTGGGCATCGCGGATGTACCTCTCCGTGGCCAACTCGGAGACGGTTGAGTCGTAGTGGCGTATCCGACTTTAAAGGAGCATCCATGATCAGGAGCACAATAATGAAGAAAAGGTTTGGAATCTACGCGGCCCTCTTTGCTGGGACGCTCATCCTGTTCTCTGCCTGCCAATCGCCAACGGCCAGCGACACGAGCGGCACTGACATCGGTGGCACCGTCACGGGAGACACCGTCACCTACTCAGACACGGCTCCCGTCTCCATCACGACCTAGGAATCGCTGGTCGCCGCGGGAAAGGCCCTGAGCGTCGATGCATCGGCCCTCACGAGCGGCCACGCTTTCACCTGGGACGGCTCGGCCGAGACGGATGGCACGTTCTCCATCACGGCCGGGAGCATCAACGCGACCATCACTGGCGGCTCGGGGGCCGACACCATCGTCAGCGGCACCGGGACGAACTGGATTTGCGGCGGCCCCGGGAGCGACACGATCACGTTGTCTTCGTCGGGGGGAGCCGACACCCTCGTCTTCAATTCACTCACGGGCGTGGACAGCATTTCGAACTTCAACTATACGGCGGACACCCTGAAACTGATCGTTTCCACGTTCAACGGCTACCTCGTCTCCCTGGCCGGAACCACGGTCACCTCCACGACTGGAGCCTCAGTATCGGTAGAGGCCAACCATCTCGACGGGAATGCCGGCACTCCCATCGTACTGATCGGCCTCTCGAACACCATCGCGAGCTCAACAGACCTCATGATGAGCCTGGCCATCCTCGGGACAAACCAGTTGACCTTCCCAGCCGCCGTCAGCGCGGCAGCTATCTCCTGATCCTGTATTCCGACGGTTCGAATGCGCACCTGGTGGCCGTGCGTCTCAATACCACTGCGGCGACCTTCCTCTCCGTCGAAATGACAGTCTACGAAATCGCCACCCTCAAGGGCATCAGCAGCGTCGCGGGCTGGTGGTCCCTCAATTTCCAGATCGGTTGATCGAGGTGATTCGGGATTGCCGCAATGAGCGCATTCCCGGTCCTCTCCTTCGCGCCATCCTCTACCGTCGTAGGATGGTCGTGGTGATGATCGCGTCGAACGACGTCGAGTGGCGTCGTAAAAGTTTAAGGAACCAAGGCTGACGGCGGCGGCACGAGGAGCGTCACGAACCCCGGGCTCAACGGACGATTCCCGGCAACAGATACGCCTGAACCAAAGCGATGATGCCGATGATGAGGGTCATGGCGAGGCTGTGCCCGACGGTGGACCTGAACAGCCACCCCTCCTGACCTTCCAGATGCGTCGAGGCCGCGGCCACGGCGATGCTCTGCGGGGAGACCATTTTTCCAGCAACGCCTCCTGAGGCGTTCGATGCCACCATAAGCGCCGGATTCAGACCGAGCCGTTCAGCGGTCGTCTTCTGGAGCGATCCGAACAGCGCGTTCGATGACGTGTCCGAGCCCGTGACAAGCACCCCGAGCCAGCCGAGGAACGGAGAGAACAGCGGGAAGAGCACTCCCGTGCCGGCAAGGGCATTGCCGAGCGTGGAGCTCATGCCGGAGACGTTCATAACGTACGCCGTGGCCAGGATGAGGCAGACGGTGAGGATCGTCCCCGTGAGCCCCTTGATCGTGGTCCCCAGACAGACGAGGGCCTTCCGCACCCCGAGGTTCGGGAGGATGAACGAGGAGAGCACCGCTGCGAGGAAAATAGCCGTGCCCGGCGTGGAGAGCAGAGGGAGTGAGAATCGCGTTCCCGTCAGCCCCGGCCAGGGAAAAGCGAGGTCTCCATGGTGCAGCACGCCTGCGATCGGGCCGATGCTCCACAGAAGCACCATGAGGGACATGAGGATGTACGGCATCCATGCGCGTGTCACGACGCCTACGGGGTAGCGCTGCACCTCGGCTGTGCGCGGTGCGGCCCCCGGGAAATCCCACTCGGTGCGCGGTTTCCAGATCCTGAGGAAGAGCCACAGTCCGGCGAGCGTGATGATGCCGGAGAGGATGCCGGCGGTCCACGGCCCGCTGTAGTTCGCTATCAGGAACTGGCTCACCGACATGAGGATGCCCGCAACTGCGACGGCAGGGAGGACCTCCTTGCTGCGCTTCCAGCCGCAGAGAACGACGCTGAGCCACAAAGGAACGATCAGGGAGAGCAGGGGCACCTGCCGGCCGATGATCCGTCCGAGGGTCATGACGTCGATGCCGCTGACCCCCGCTGCAACGGCAACCGGGATGCCGGCGGCCGCGAAGGCAACCGGGGCGCTGTTGGCGATCAGACAGAGGGACGCGGCGGACCGCGCTTCGAACCCGAGGCTCACGAGCATTGCCGCTGATATCGCCACGGGTGTACCGAAGCCTGCCGCGCCTTCGAGGAAGGCGCCGAAGGCAAAAGCGATGAACAGCGCCTGCAGACGACGGTCAGAGGTGATCGATGCGAGGGTGGAGCGGATCACCTCGAACTGGCCCGAAGCGACTGCCAGCGAATGGACCCAGAGAGCGCTCACCACGATCCAGAGGATGGGGAATAGCGCGGTGACGGACCCTTCCAGAGCCGCGGAGAGGTCCGCTGTTAGCGGGACCTTCCACACGAGGGCAGCGACGATGAGCGAGGTGACAGCGGCGGCGAGCGGAGGGACCCACCCCGGGAACCGCCCCCATGCGAGGAGCCCGAAGAGGACAGCGAGGGGAATGAGCGCTGCCAGTGCCGAAAGCCCGAGGCTCCCCAGGGGAGCGATGGTCGGTGTCATGACAACGGCAGTAGAGCATGGAGCCCGAGGGCTGTCCAGCCCGGCGGAGTCTTATGTTTGCCCTGTATCGCGCCGAATTGGATATGTATATCATAGAAAGTGATATTAATAGGAAGATAGCAGCACTTCGGTTGTTTTGAGGGCCTTCTTTGGATATTAATCTTGACAAATGGATATACATCAAATAAGGTGAACTATGAATGCCTATTCAAGCCAAATGCACTATAAGGAGGAGGTTTATGAAAACGAAGGGATTCTTGATGGTTGGCTCACTTCTACTGTTGTTTGCTCTTCCTTTGTTTGCCTCAGGGGGAACGGAAAAGCCTGTCACAATCCGTTTCGTCCACCACGACGCGGAGAGCAGCCCGAGCACGAAGCCGATCTACGATGCCATCGGGGCTTATGCGAAGACTGTAGCAAACAAGTATACACTTGTACAGGAAACGGCTCCGAGTGATACGCTCAAGTCGAAGATTCAAATCGACATGTCCTCCAACAACCTGCCTGACATCATGTGGTATTGGGGTGCAGCCTCGGATGCGAGTGCCCTGGTAAAGAGCGGCATGGTCCTCAACGTCGATGATTTTTTTGCGAAAAGCGGAATGTCACGTGCGGATTTCAAGGACCTTTGGGACGGTGTGACCGTCGACGGAAAGAACTACTGCCTTCCCGTCGACAACCTGATCTCGTCATGGGTGGTGAACAAGAGCCTGTTCAAACAGTACGGATTGAGTTACCCGAAGACCTACAGTGACGTCATGGAGCTGGCCAAGACATTCAACCAGCACGGGATCATCACCCTGGGCTTCGGCTCCAAAGGCGGAAATCCGTCGAACTGGGTCGTGGACATGGTGTACTCCCAGTATCCCGGTTCCCGCAAGGAACTGCTGGACATCAGCAACAAGTGGACGGTCGACACGGACGGCTTCAGAAAGACCCTGGGGCTGTTCGAAGACCTCATCAATGCGCATGCCTTCCCCGACGACATGGTTGCAAACGGCGACTGGGGTCCCTACTGGGCGCTTTTCACGTCAGGGAAAGCGGCTATCTCGTGGGGCTGGTCCGGCATGATCGCGGGACTGCGCGACGCGAAATTCGATTGGGAATTGATCGATCAGCCGCAAGTGAATGGAACGAATCATGACACCTCGAAAGATCTGTACGCTTACAGCGGCGCCGGTATCATGATCAGCAAGAAGAGCTTCAACGATCCCAAGAAACAGGCGGCGATCATCGATTTCGTGAAATTCTATTTCTCGGACGACATGCAGCGGACGATGCTGTACTCGAACGGCGTCATCCCGACAAGACAGAACGTCTCTTATGACGCTTCCAAGCTCGATCCCATCGTGGTACAGGTGATGAAGTATGTCGAAGGGCGGAAACCGTTCCTGACCCACCTGAGCACGATTCCCGTTTCCAGCGTTTGGGTCGACTATGAGAGCGGGCTCGACGAGTTCTTTGCCAAGAACATGACACCCGCACAGTATGTCGACTACGTCCAGGCTTCGATGAAGAAGAACAGGTAACACGGATCCTACCGGTGGACTTCGGCCGTCGGCCGCAAGCCCACCGGAGATTTCAACGGGAGGGCGATTGAACATCGGCAGGAAAACCCCGACGCGGAAAAACCTTGCAGCAGGTGTATGGGGAAATGCACGTGCTCTTGCGTTCTCTTTTTCCGCGCCTGCCTTCGTCATCTACACCGTGTTTATGATCCTTCCCATTTTCATTTCTCTTTACATCTCCCTGCAGAAATGGGACGGCGCAAACGCAATGACCTTCGTCGGACTGGGCAATTTTGTCGGTCTGATGAAGGACGCGGAGTTCTGGATCACTTTCAAGAACACGATCGTACTCCTTGCAATGAGCGTGGCGATCCAGATCCAGGTTGCTTTTTTCCTGGCCTATCTCCTGTACAGGACGCCTCGATTCATGAAGGTGTTCCGCGCCATCTACTTCATGCCCGCTGCCATAGCCGCTACGGTGGTTGGCGTGATGTTCAGTCTCCTGCTCAACGCAGACCTCGGCCCCCTGAATTACATCCTGAAGGGCGTCGGACTGGGCAGTATCGCAAAGAACTGGCTGTCGGATAAGAACACCGTGCTCTCTGTCACGAGCACCGTGATGATCTGGCAGTACATCGGATATCACATGGTCATCATCCTTGCCGGAATGCAGTCCATACCCGAGGAATTGCTGGAGGCGGCCTCGATAGACGGGGCCTCTTCGGGAAGAATCCTCTTTGGCATCGTCATCCCGCTCTGCAAGGACATGCTGCAGATATGCTTCATTCTCGCCGTCGTCGGCAGCTTCAAGGCCTTTGACGTCCCCTACGTCATGACCTGGGGCGGACCCGGCATGGCCTCCACGTTCCTTGCCATCTACATGTTCAAGGTCTCCTTCCTCAAGTCGAGCATCGGCACCGGGACCGCGGTCGGGATCGTCATCCTGTTGTTGGCCCTCGTCGGGACCAGAGTGGTCAATCGAGTGTTCTACGGAAGAGACAAGGACTCGGTCACATAGCAGGTGAATGACATGTCGGCCAACAGCAGATCCAACAACAGAAGAAGAATGACGCTTTCTACGGCCGTGAAGCTCGTGTTCTTGTGTCTGGTCGCCGTCACCATGCTCTTCCCCTTCTACTGGGTGATGATTTCCTCGTTCAAATCGAACAACGACATATTCGGCAGGCCATTGGGGTTGCCGACCTCATTTTCGATGGACGCCGTCATAACGGCTTGGAACAATGCCCGCATGGGCGTGTCGATGCTCAACAGCCTGTTCTACTGCACGGTTTCGATCGTTCTCGTCATGCTCCTTTCGGCGATGGTCTCCTTCGTGTTGGCGCAGGTCCGACCCAACAAGGCCCTGTATGCATACTTCTCGTTCGGTCTGCTGATCCCGATTCATGCGGTGATAATCCCCCTGAACGTCATTCTGAACCAGCTCCATCTCGGCCATACGCGATGGGGGCTGATCATCGCATATATCGTCCTGCAGCTTTCACTCAGCGTGTTTCTGCTCACCGCCACCATGCGGTCAATTCCCAGAGAATTGACGGACGCATCGATCATTGACGGCTGCAATGGCTCCCAGGTTTTCTGGCGGATCGTCCTGCCATTGAGCAAGGCGGGGCTGGCGACCGTCGGGACGCTGGCTTTCATCAACACGTGGAACGACCTGCTGCTGGGAATGATAATTGCACCCACGAGAGACCTCCAGACGGTCAATGTCGCGGTATCCAATTTGAGGGTCTCCTTTTCGGACAATTACAATGTTTTGGCCGCGGGTATCACCTGCATGTTCATCCCGTCAGTCATCATCTATAGCCTCTTTCAGAAACAGATCATCAAGGGATTGGTGAGCGGAGCCGTCAAGGGCTGACGCGTGCCCCGGAAACAAATCCAGAGGAGAATCGACATGAAAATGAAAGCTCCGGAAGGCCTTCGCAACGCTGAAAAGCTCGCCTATTACGAGATGCCGGAAAATACAGTGCATTATCTCTACGGAACCAGAGGTGGGTGGAAAAAGGAAAAGAACAACCCGGTGTTCGGAGACGGGTACGGAGTGTGCTTCGATGTGTCCATCTTGAAAGAAGACGGTCTGTTCAAGATGTGGTTTTCATGGCGGACAAAAGTCAGCATCGGGTATTGTGAGAGCAGGGATGGAATCCATTGGGGAGAGCCAATCGTCGTCCTGAGCCCCGTGAAGGGCAGTGCCTGGGAAGCGGATGAATTGAACCGTCCCACCGTCGTCAAAACCGGGAATACGTACAGGATGTGGTACTCGGGTCAGATGCATCCTTACCGGGAAGAAGGGCGATCCGTACTGGGATACGCGGAGAGCACTGACGGAAAATGCTGGGAACGTACGGTCGACGGACCTGTCATGGAGCCTGACGGCGGGTGGGAAAAGCACGCGATCATGTGTCCCCACGTCATGTATGACGAGCAGGACAGGATTTTCAAGATGTGGTATTCCGCCGGAAGCAACCACGAGCCTGATGCAATCGGGTACGCCACGAGCAAAGACGGATTTCGTTGGGCAAAATACGCGGGGAATCCCGTTCTGGAGAGAGCACCCGAGAACCTCTGGGAGCAACTCAAAGTCTGTGCCTGCCACGTGCTGCGGCACGGGGACTTCTACTACATGTTCTATATCGGCCACATGCACGAGGAGAGGGCCTCCGTTGGAATTGCCAGGTCCCGGGACGGCATCCGCGGATGGGAGAGACATCCGGACAATCCCGTCATTGCCCCCGATGTCGGCACGTGGGACGGGCTCTCCGTCTACAAGCCCTTCGTGCTCCGGGAGAAGGGCACGTGGATGCTCTGGTACAATGGCGCCCGCTATGACGACGAGATATGGGCTGATGAGAAGATCGGCCTGGCGTACCTCGACCAGCAGGACTTCGGATTTGACTGAGCCGATCTTTGGAGGAAAATATGAAAGCCATGTTCTACAGCGACAAGGAATACCGTCTTGGCGATGTAGACAAACGTCTCTTCGGGTCGTTCATCGAGCACCTGGGCCGGGCCGTCTATGGCGGGATTTATGAGCCCGGACATCCTCGCGCCGACGCGCAGGGATTCCGTATGGACGTGCTCGATTTGATTCGCGAGCTGGGCGTGCCCCTGATCCGTTATCCCGGCGGGAACTACGTTTCGGGTTTCAATTGGGAGGACTCGGTCGGGCCGGTGGAAATGCGGCCCCGCAGGCTCGACCTCGCGTGGCGCGCGGTGGAACCGAATACCTTCGGTCTCGACGAGTTCATGAAATGGTCGAAGAAGGCCGGCACCGAGGCGATGATGGCGATCAACCTGGGAACACGCGGAATCGACGCGGCGCGCAACCTCGTCGAATACTGCAATCACCCGTGCGGATCCTACTGGAGTGACCTGAGAAAAAGCCATGGCGCAACGGAGCCGTACGGCATCTCGCTGTGGTGTCTGGGCAATGAGATGGACGGTCCCTGGCAGGTCGGCCACAAGACGGCGGGCGAATACGGCGCGCTTGCCAACGAAGCGGCGAAGGCGATCAAGCTTTTCGACCCGAAGCTGGAGCTTGTGGTGTGCGGCAGCTCGAACAACCATATGCCGACCTTCCCGGAGTGGGAGGCCACGGTCCTTGAGGAGTGCTATGGCTCGGTCGATTACCTCTCCCTGCACAGCTACTACGCGAACCGTGATGACGACCTGGGGAACTTCCTCGGGTGCTCGATCGGGATGGACAGTTTCATCAAGTCCGTTGTCGCAACCTGCGATCACGTAAAGGCGAAGAAACGGAGCGGCAAGACCATCAATCTCTCGTTCGACGAATGGAACGTCTGGTTCCACTCCAACGACGCCGACCGGGAGATCACGCCGTGGACGGTCGGCCCTGCCCTGCTGGAAGATGTCTACACTTTCGAGGATGCCCTGGTCGTCGGCTGCCTTCTCATCACGCTGTTGAAACATGTGGATCGCGTGAAGATCGCGTGTCTTGCGCAGCTCGTGAACGTCATCGCGCCCATCATGACGGAGAACGGCGGGAGCGTGTGGAAGCAGACGATCTTCTATCCCTTCCTGCATGCGTCGAAGTATGGCCGTGGCACGGTCCTGGATCTCAGGGTCAGCTCGCCGACCTATGCCACGAAGCACTATGGTGACGTGCCCTTCCTTGAGGCCGTGGCTGTAACGGATGCTGATTCCGGCTCAATGACCGTGTTTGCCGTGAATCGGTCGCAAGACGAAAAGCTCGAGCTTGAAGGCGTTCTTGGCGGTTTCACGGGACTTGAGGTCGTCGAGCACATCGAGCTCAACCACCACGATCCCAAAGCTGTCAACACTGCGAAGAGGCCGCACGAGGTCGTACCGCACGCGGTCAGTGGGAAGGCTCGGGTCAAGGAAGGCCGGCTCAGCGCGACCCTTGAACCGCTTTCGTGGAACGTGATAAGGATCGTGACGGGACGGGCAGACGTTTAGAGGGAGAGCCTGAGCACGATGTCCTGGTCGTAGTTGCCGAAACCGCGGCCGAAGATGTTCATGCCGCCGACGTTCGGTGCGTCGTCCTTGATCCCGAGCTTCACCTTGATCGAATGGTGCTCGGCGAGGTTCAGATCCGACACGGTCACCTTGGAAACCTGCACCCCGTCGATGTAGGAGCCGTTGTCGGTGATGCTCCACACCTTGTTGAGGCCATACTGGGACCCCTCGAGCTTCCACCACTCGGGGGTGTAGGTGCCGCGCTTGTCCCCGAAATCTCCCGGTGAGATCCAGGTGCCGATCTCCACCCCGTTCACCCAGAGCGTGATGTCCGAGCGCCAGTGGGGGTTCGTGCCGGGCGTCTCGGAGGAGAGCTCGGCTGTGACTTCGAGCTTCCGGACAGGCTTCTGCTGGTGGAGGGCGTTATTGGGGAACTGATACACCACGTAGCCCTTCTCGAACCAGAGAAGCCCCGCCTTGACCCGTTCCGGCTCGAGGAACGATGCGGGGGTGTCCAGGTATCCTATGATTTTCTCGTCCGAGCACATCCCGCAGGGCGGCGAGACCTTGTATTCGATGAAGAGCCCTATGGGCATCTCCACCTCGATCGCATCGTTGGTCTCCTTGGGCTTGGAGAACTCCACGATGAACTCATCGTACAGGGCCGAGCAGACTTTCTGCGTACCCTTGAAGGCCTTCTGGTTGCGCGTTTCGATGAGGTGCGCCTCCTCGAGGATCATGATGTTGGTGGCGATCGTCGACTGCGGGAGCCCCATCTCATTCTTGATCTCGTTGACGTTGCGGTCCCCCCGCCTCAATATCTCCAGAATTCCCAGGCGGACGTCGGAGGCCAGCCCTTTGACGACCTTCAGGTCCAAGGGAAGCTGGATGATCATGATGCGTCGTCGATCCTTGTGGTCGCTCATGGGTTTTCCCTCGGGTGCTCCGGTTGTGATGACCCGAGTATATCCGTTTAGATGATTTGTTCAAGAAAGCTGATGAGAAAGCAGGCTGAAATCTTCTGAAATCCTGATTTTTTGATAAGTATCAGAACACGTCTCGGGCGCGCTTCTGCACGCCCGAGACCGATCAGTCTATTTCTTCTCCTCCACGGTCTTGTTCGACAGGAGGAAGGAGAGCACGAGGCCGACGACCGTGAAGCACCCTGCGACGATGAAGGACCACTGCGACGCGTTGCGTGCGCTCATGCGATCCTGGAACGCGGCGAAGATCTGAGGTCCGACGACGCCCGCTGCTGCCCAGGCGGTGAGGACCACGCCGTAGACCGACGACATGAGGCGGGGGCCGTAGACGTCGCCGATGAGGGAAGGCATCGTCCCGAATCCGCCTCCGTAGCAGAGGAGGATCCAGCACACGAGGACGGCGAACACCCACGGGTTCTGCGTGATGATGAGCGCCGCGAAAACGACGATCTCCGTGGCGAGCATGAGCCGGAAGGTCTGCGCTCTTCCGATCCTGTCGGAAATCCATCCCCAGAGGAAGCGCCCGGCGCCGTTGAACAGCGAGCTGATCGCGACGAGGGTCGCGCCGAAGAGGGAGAGGGCGGCGGCGGCAAGGTCAGGGTTGACCTGCTTCCACAGGTTCTGGAATAGAGACGACTGGAAGCTGATGATCGAGAT
>PLNO01000144.1 GCA_003141795.1 Spirochaetaceae bacterium
CGCGCATTTCCCCATGCCGAGAATCGCGATCGCCATCGCGAGCGCCCCACCCCCGCCCGTGTTGCAGGCCCCGAGGTAGTAGTCGGCATCTCCGGTCTTGACGGCCATGGCCGCCTCGATATCACCCATTACGGCAACCTGGAAGGCGTCGCCCGCCAGCTTTTCAACCTCTTTGGCGATGCGTTGCTTGTCCACCGCGCCGCCGACCACGATTTTTTTCATTTTCCTTCTCCTCCCGATTCCTCGAGGACGAGGACGAAATTGATGATCATGAAACGCGACTCACCCGCCGGAAACTCCAATCCGAACAGGGCCTCGGTGTCGTGCACGGCCTGCACGGCCCGGTGGAATTGCGCGCTCGCCCGGACCTCTTCGAACTCCTCCGAATCGACGTCCTCTATATCCTCACCGCTGTTGATCCGTGCTACGGATTTCGACAGGTGCGTCACTATTCGCGCACCGTTCTTCTCCGTCAAAGGGACACCGTAGTCCCGTTCGACCATGGCGATGAACCGCAGCATCCGCTCGTAGATCCAGTCGTCGATCTGGTTGGATTCCCTCAAAAGCCTGAGTCTCATCTCGAGCATTGGCGCATATCCCCTCAGAATTGGATCGCGAGGTCACTCGCGAGGTATTTGCGCTGGTAATCGGCGACCGCTTTTCCGTCGAAGTTCTCCCTCAAGAGCAGGCGCCGGCTCTTGTTTTGCGCGGAGCAGACCAGGACAGCCTCGCTTGCGTCATCGACCTCGCGGATACCCTCCAGGTCGGTGGTATGCATCGCCACCTTGTGCTCGACGATGTAGTCGTAGTTCCAGACGGCACCGTCCACGTGCCCTCGGGCTATGAGGTCGATGGTCTGCCCGTAGGAGGCATGCACGACGGCGGGCTTGCGATGCTGCGATTTCAAGTAGAGGCGCGTCAGGATGGCCTGGTCGATCGAATCCGGGTCCACGGCGATGCGCTTCACCCGTGTGCTCTCCTTCGGCGTTATCAGTACGTGCTTCTCCAGATAGCTGCCCTTTCCGAAACGCGCGATGATCTCGACGTTCCCCTCCTCGTCGCGGAGACGATTGGCGGCAAGGAGCGACATGACCGCCATGTCGTATCTGCCCGTATGCATTCCTTCCTTTCGTACCGTGGCGCCCCGCATATAGGCGATCTGAAAGGGAAGGTGGCGCGACGCGAAATACGTGCTCAAAGCGGAGGCGAGGGCCTCGTATTTGCGCGTGTAGGGCAGTGGCATGACGCAGAAGAGGCTCCCGAAGTTCCCGATCTTCCAAAGCGCCGCGTAGTCGATCCTCTCGACGTAACTGCCGAGATGTCCTTTCTTGGCCAGCGCGATGGAACCGTCCTTCTCCAGCAGATCCAGGCATTTGCTGATCGTCCCTATGGATACGCCGAGGGCAACAGAGAGCGCAGGTATAGAATCGATGCGGTCCCCCACCTTGCAGGACAGAAGCTTTCCCGCAATCTCGACGAGAGCCGCGCCGTTCTTTGAATACAGTGTGTGCAGGTCTTTCATAGCGTCTCCAATTTTCATAAAAATGAAAATTAGACACACAGAGTACACCCGCCGAATGGATCTGTCAATTTTTATTTTCTAGCGTCGTCAGACTGTTCGTACGGCGGACGGGCGAGACGGCGCGGCATCAGATATCGGCACGATCTCTCCCTGCAGGGACAGCGGAGCCGCGGACAGGATTCTCACGTCGACGAACGTACCGACGAGCGCGGCATCCATTGAAGCGAACCGCAGCGGTATCCGTCCCTCCGTGCGTCCGGCCAGATAGCCGGGCTTGCGGTCGGGGCCTTCCACGAGCACACGGCACGTCGTGCCGATCAGTGCCGTGTTGCGGGCAAGGGCGCCGGTGCTGAGCTCTTCGTTCAGCGCGTGCAGCCGCCGCGACTTCTCCTCGTGGGGGACGTCGTCGGGCCATCGGAAGCTCGCCGCCCCTGGACGGGGCGAATACTGGGCGACATAGGCCATGTTGTATGCGAACTCACGCATGGCACTGCGCGTGTTCTCGAACTGCTCCTCCGTCTCCCCGCTGAACCCGACGATGATGTCGGTGAACAGCGTCGCCTGGGGGAGGATGGTTCTGATCGCATGGACGGTCCGGCGGTACTGATCCACCTCGTAGGTTCGATTCATGCGGAGGAGCACCTTGTCGTCCCCTGACTGCAGGGGGAGGTGGATCTGCTTCGCAAGGCTCGGGTAGGAGGCAATGACCTGCAGCACCTCGTCCGTCATGTCCCTGGGGTGGGGCGAGGTGAAGTAGACCCAGAACCTTTTTCCCGACCGCAGGCCCAGCTCGCCGACCTCCCGCAGGAGCTCGGCGAAGCGCGGCTCCTCCCCCGGCCTGTCCTGACCGTAGGAATTGACGTTCTGCCCGAGCAGGGTGATGGTCTTGTAGCCCCGCTCCACGAGGCGCCGTACCTCACCGAGGATGTCCCGCGACGGACGGGAGACCTCCCTGCCGCGCGTGTAAGGCACCGCGCAGAACGTGCAGTATTTGTCGCAGCCGTTCTGGATCGGAACGTACGCTTCGAACGTGGAGGAGTAGCGGGGCGCGATCCACCAGTACCCCTTTGCAGGGTCCTCGAGGCTCTCCGGCGGGATGACGGAGCCTGCCGCTGCCGGCGTCACCACGCCGTACTGCCGTATGAAATCCGGCAGCCGGGGGAGCTCCGTGATGTCGAAGAGGAGGTCGAAAAGGGTGAGGAACTTGTCACGGTCAGCGGGGAGGATACACCCCGTCACGAAGGTGAGCAGGGTGCGGTCGTTCTTCCACGAGTTCCACGTATGGATCCGGGAATAGACACGGTCGATGGCTTTCTGGCGGACCGAGCAGGCGACGATGCCCAGGAGGTCCGCTTCTTCTTCATTGTCGGTGGGGCTGTATCCCAGATCTTCGATCACGGCCCGAACGCGTTCCGCGTCGGACTGGTTCATCTGGCAGCCCAGGTGCAGCAAGTGATATGTCATGGCCTGTCGGCTCCTGCGCGTAATATACCAATATTCAGCGCGCAGTGGGCGCCAGTCCTCAGCGCTTGATGTCCGTCTCCTCTTCGGCGACGCCTGACTTCCACTTCTCCAGGTGATCCACGTAGCGCTTGATCGCATCGTCGTTGAGGAAGCGCAGCTCCAGAGCGATCTCTCCGAAGATGCGGCTGTCCCCGGTGCGCTGCCTGTGCAGCACTTCCTCCACCTGTTCCTGGGTCATGGCGCCGATCTGAACAAGAAAATCCCCAATGCGATGGGACATGGTTCACCCTCCACCATAAATATAGACCTTTTTGGCAAAATTGCAATTTGAGTTATAATGGATAAAAAGTCTATCGAGGGAAAACAGCTTGCCCGTTCGGGGGAGAATTCCTACGTTCTCAAGAAGAATGCCGTCGAACGGGAACCCCCGTGGGTCTGCCCTCGAAGTGCTGCTCGTATCCCTGCGCCTGGGCGTGTCCTCATTCGGCGGACCTGTCGCGCATCTGGGGTATTTTCGCGATGAATACGTGACGAGGCGCGCCTGGGTGAGCGACGAGGGGTTCGCCGACATCGTCGCCTTGTGTCAGTCCCTTCCCGGGCCGGCAAGCAGCCAGGTGAACATGGCGATCGGCATGGCGCGTGCCGGACTCCCCGGTGCGCTTGCCGCATGGATCGGCTTCACGCTGCCGTCGGCTGTCGCGTTGACCGCGTTCGCCTTTGTTGCCGGTACGGGCGGTCTGATCGATTCGGGCTGGATGCATGGCATCATGCTCGCCGCTGTTGCCGTGGTTGCGCAGGCTTTGGTCGCAATGGCCCGTCGGCTGACGCCCGATACTCCCCGGGTGCTCTTCGCCGTGACGGCGGCGATCGTGAGCCTGCTCGTGCCGGCTTCCCTCGCACAGCTCGCCATCATCGTTGCAGGCGGGGTTGCCGGTCGGCTCCTTCTCCCGTCTGACAGCGCTGTCCGCGGCGAATATCTTCATATCGCTATCCCGCGATCCGTTTCCATCGGCGCGCTCACGCTTTTCGTCCTGTTCCTTATCGGGCTTCCCGTTCTCCGCCAGCTCGTCCCAACCCATTGGATCTCTCTGGTGGAGAGCTACTATCGGGTGGGGTCCCTCGTCTTCGGCGGGGGGCACGTGGTGCTGCCGCTCCTCCACGCGGAAACGGTGCCGTCAGGATGGGTGAGCGACCCCCAGTTCCTCGCCGGCTACGGAGCGGCGCAGGCGATGCCGGGACCGCTTTTCACGTTCGCAGCCTACCTCGGTGCGATCGAGGGCCCGACGCCGAACGGGATCCCCGGTGCGCTTCTGGCACTCGGCGCCATCTTCCTCCCCTCCTTCCTCCTCCTCGTGGGCGTGCTCCCCTTCTGGGCATCGCTTCGTGCAAGGCCCGGATTCCAATCGGTACTTGCAGGGGTCAACGCCGCCGTTGTAGGATTGCTCGTCGCCGCTCTGTATGCGCCGGTGTGGTCCGGCGCCGTCCGAACTCCAGAGGATTTCTGCATCGCTCTTGCCTGCTTCTCCCTTCTTGCCGTCAAGAAGGTACGACCGTGGATGGTCGTCGGCCTTGGCGCGGCGGCAGGGGCAGCGCTCCGGCTGTTGTCGTGAACCGCATTGCCTCGCACTCTCTTGCTGAAAGGATCCAGATGCCCCTGCCTTCTTTGACACAGGCCTTGGCGCTTGTCGTACAGGAGACCGAAAACGCCGTGACCATCACCGACTCTGCCGGAGGAATTTCCTGGGTGAATCCGGCTTTCACCGCGATCGTGGGATACTCGCTGGAAGAGGCCATCGGACTGAATCCCTGGGACCTGATGGCGGGCCCGGGCACCGATCCAAAGATGACCGGGGCCATTCTCGACTCGCTCAACAAAGGCGGAAGCTTCCGCTCCGACGTGCTCCTTCATAGGAAATCCGGGGGGCCGCTATGGCTGGACATGGTGATCAAGACCGTCCCGGCGCCCGACGGGAGCATCGACTGCTACATTGGCATCGGCGTTGATATCACCGTGCGGAAAAAAGCGGAAGCGGAGCTGCTGAAGCTCTCCCGCGCCGCGGAGAACAGCCCCGCCTCGGTTGTGATCACAGACAGGGACGGGACGATCGAATACGTCAATCCCAAGTTCTGCCGCCTCACCGGTTACAGCAAGGAGGAGGTGGTGGGGCAAAACCCACGTGTCCTGAGCTCGGGCGCGCAGAGCAAGGAATACTACTCGCGCATGTGGTTGATGCTCCTTGCCGGGACGGAGTGGCAAGGTCAGTTCTTGAACAAGAGGAAGGACGGAACGATCTACCTCGAGCACGCCTCCATCAGTCCTGTTCGCAACGCATCGGGGGCGATCACGCATTTTGTCGCAGTGAAGGAGGACATCACCGAGCGAAGCCGTTCCATGCAGGATCTTGCCGCGGCAAAGGAGGCTGCGGAGGGCGCGGCCCGGGCAAAGAGCGCTTTTCTCGCCCAAATGTCCCACGAGATCCGCACTCCGATGAACGCGATCCTCGGCTTCACCCAGCTCCTGCAGCGGGATACCGGCCTGTCCGCGGCGAACAAGTCGATGCTCCGTATCATCACGCAGAGCGGCGAGCATCTCCTCTCCCTCATCGACGACGTCATGGAGATGTCGAAGATCGAGGCGGGCGGGGCGAAGCTCGCAGCGGTCCCCGTCGACCTCGTCGACCTGCTCTCCGGGATCCGCGATCTGTTCCGGGTGCAGGCCGAGTCGAAGGGACTGCGCCTCGGTGTCGCGCGCTACGGAGAACCGATCCGGCACATCGTCACCGACCACGGGAAGCTGCGGCAGATCCTCATCAACCTGGTGGGCAATGCGCTGAAGTTCACGAGCGCGGGATTCGTGGAGCTGCGCATCGGGACGCACAGGACGGAGGAAGGGAACGTCCGTCTCAACGCGGAAATTGAAGACTCGGGGCCGGGCATCTCCCGGGACGAGCAGGACAAGCTCTTCCACCGGTTCGAGCAGACCGATGCGGGGCGACGTTCCGGGACGGGGACCGGCCTGGGCCTTGCGATCTGCCGCGAGTACGTGACATTGATGGGCGGTGAGATCTCCGTGAGCAGCACTCCCGGTCAGGGAAGCATCTTCATGTTCCACGTATTCGTCAAAGAAGGGCAGGGGGCGGAGTCAGAGCCCGTCCCCATGGAGGACATCGCGGACCCGCCACCCGAGGATACCCTCGTGGACGCAGCGGCTCTGCCAGAAGCGCTTCGCGACAGGTTGCGCAAGGCCGTTCTTGAAGCCGATATCGAACAGGTGTTGCAGTGCGCCGATGATGCGGAGGCGCACGACCCGGCGGCCACGCGGCTCATCAGGAATCTCGCCTCCCAGTACGACTACACGGCGCTGATGGCGCTGCTGGGCGAGGCGGCGGAGTAGCAGGGCAGCTCGAACCAGAAGGTGCTGCCCTTGTCGGGCGCGCTCGTGACGCCGATCCGTCCGCCGTGCGCTTCGACGGCGAGCTTGCAGAACGTGAGCCCCAGGCCGGTCGATTTTCTCCTGATCTCCGCCGAAGGCGCCACCTGGACGAACTTGTCGAAGATCCGCTGCTGGTATTCGGGGCTGATCCCGACTCCGTTGTCGACGACGCTGACCCTGACCATCGCGCCACTGGCGGACGCCTCCACGCGAATGGTCCCACCCTCTTCCGTGGTGAACTTGATGGCATTGCCGAGGAGGTTCTGGATGACCCTTCCGACGATGTCCCGGTCCGCATGCACCGACGGCACATCGTGCGGAACGTTCACGGTGAGGGATCTCTTTCCGCGCAGGAGCGCGAGCTGCTCCGATGCCTCGAGGATGAGCCGCGACAGATCGCATCTCTCCTTTTCCAAAGGCATGCTGCCCGCCTCCATGCGGCTCACGTCGAGGACCGAGCTCACCATGCCGATGAGGGCGTTGACGGATCCCCGGGCGTGCCGGAGGAGGGACTGCGCCTCCCCGGAGAGGCGCTCCGCATCGGACTCCTGGATGAGCTCGAGGGCCGCCGAAACGACGGTGAGCGGAGAGCGCATGTCGTGGACGAGCATGTGGAAGAGGTTGTCGCGAAGGGTTTCGAGTCTTTGCAGCTCCGAGTTCGTGCGGGCGAGCGTGGCGTTGGACCGCACGAGATCGCTCTGCAAACGGCGGATTCTCAGATGCGCCTCGACGCGCGCACGGATCTCCTCCAGCTGGAAGGGCTTGGTGACGTAGTCCACCCCGCCGACCTCGAATGCTTCGACTTTGATCATGGTGTCGGTGAGCGCGCTGAGGAAGATCACGGGAACGTCGCGAAGCGTCGGGTCCGCCTTCAGCCGTCGGCATACCTCGTACCCGTCCATCTCGGGCATCCGGATGTCCAGCAGCACGAGGTCCGGAATCTCCGCGTGGGCCGCACGCAGGGCGAAGCTCCCGCTGGCGGCAGGCCGCGGCCTAAAGCCTGCCTCCTTGAGCATCTGGGTGAGGACGTGCAGGTTCTCGGGGGTGTCGTCGACAATGAGGATGTTTTCCTTGAGAACGGGGTCGACCTCACTCATCCATCACTCTCGGCTCCACGAGAGTATCATCGGGGGGCTGCCCGTGCAACGCGGGAAGGAACGGGGCCGGGAGATCCCGACCCCGCATGTCTGTTCTTATGCTTTTCCCATGATACAGGAGATGATGTAGTACTCCAGGTCCTCGTAGTTGCGCGATGCGCGCAGCTCGGCGATGCGCTTGCGGTCCACCTTCTTCACCACTTCCAGCAGGTCGTTGAAGATCCTCAGGCTGTTGGTGAGGTGGCGCATGGCCACGTCGTCCTTCTGAGTGCGCAGCGCCTTCACGTCGAGCCCCACGTATTCGCCGTTCGCGCCGAAGTCATTGTCGTACAGCACCATGACCTGGTCGAACGCGCGTTTCAGGTTGATGGCACCGAAGGCCCTGTCCTCGTCGAACTTCTCCCCGTTCTGGTCGTTGAGGTGTACACTCCAGAGCTTTTTGTGGAACATCGAGTATGCCATTTCGATCGCGGGGTCCAGGCCGGCAAGAAGCGCGTGCGCGCTCTCGATGAGAACGCCGACCCTGCTCGGGTCATGGGTCGTGTAGGCGAGGGCGAGGAAATGACCCGTCGTAGGCAGATAGGCGTGATCCATGGGCTCGTTCGGCTTCATCTCTCCGAGCACCCGGATGTTCTTGTCGTAGTCCAGGATCATGTTCACCGCTTCGACGAAGTATTCGCTCGACTTGACGTGGTCCTTGGATTCGTTGACGTAGACGCCCTCGCGCGCAGGCCAGAGCACCATGTTACGCGCGCCGATGATGTTCGCGATGTCCACACCCTTGCGAGTCCTCTCCAGCGCGTACGCGCGGATCTTGGGATCGTTGGCCGTATAGCCGCCGTCGATCGTGTTGGGGTGCTCCCACATGCGGGGCGCAACGAACTCCGCCACGAGGCCCTCGTTGTCGAGGACCTTCTTCATCTCCCTGGCTTCCTTGACGATCTGGTCATGGGGAACCTCGAGGTTCTCCACGACGTCGTCATCGTGGAACTGCGCGGCGTCGAAGCCGAGCTTTTTCATCATGGCGATCTTCTTCATCCGCGCGATGGGCGCTCGGACCGTCGGGCCGAAATTGTCGGCGCCTTCGTGGATGTTCCATGGGCCAAAGGAGAACCGGAAAACCGCCTTGCCTGCCATCGATGACTCCTCCATTATTGAAGAAAGATGAAGGGAGTATAAGACCCCTCACTTGAGGTGTCAATGATTTTTAGCTCGAATTTTATGTAAATGCCTGAAATATTTGACTTATTATCAATATTTAGACTAATATTTCAATTAATCTAAAGGACGATAGTGATTGCATTCTCCCAATAGATCGTTATAATGCGAAATAGAGGGAGGGTTTTCCATGACTGTCCTTGCAATCTCCTGTCACCCCGACGACATCGAGTTCGGAATGATGGGCACCATCCTTCTCCTGAAGAAAGCCGGGTGCGCCATTCATCTCATCAACATCGCCAACGGGAGCGTCGGGAGCGCCGAGCTGCGGCCGCAGGAAATCGCAGCTTTGCGGTGGCAGGAGGCGTCGAAGGCAGCAAAGCTTCTCGGCGCGGTCCTCCATGAATGCCTCGTGGATGACCTCGAGGTTTTCTACACGCAGGACCTCATACGCCGCATCACGGGCCTCGTGCGGCAGGTGAAGCCTGACATCGTCCTCACCCTCTCGATGGAAGACTACATGGAGGACCACATGAACGCGTCACGGCTCGCCGTGAGCGGCACCTTCCTGCGCAACGTTCAGAACTACCGGTCGATCCCCGACGCGCCGGCGGTCTTCGAGGACGCGATGCTCTACCATTCCACGCCGCACATCCTCACCGACATGATGCGCAGGCCCATACAGCCTGAGATGTACGTGGACGTCACTTCCGTGATCGACGAAAAGGAACGCCTCCTGGCATGCCACGCGAGCCAGAAGGAATGGCTGGACAAGACGCAGGGCCAGGACTCCTACCTGAAGTCGATGCGCGACAACGCACAGGCTGTCGGACGCATGGCAGGGTCCTTCGCCTATGCCGAGGGCTGGCGGCGGCATTCGCACGTAGGCTTCATGTTGAGGGACGGGAATCCTCTTGCGGACATCCTCAAGGGGCATTGCCGCATGGCCCCGTCAGTGGCACTTTAGGGGGATGGAAACACTCGGCCGGGTCATCGGCTTCATCTTCAGCTTCAAGGCATACGTGATGCTCCCCGCGGTCATCCTCGTGGTGGCGCTCGTCATACGGATGAAGGTGGGTCAGTCCCTCCTGTCCGCGCTGCGCCTCGGGGTGGGGTTCGCGGGCATCTTCATCGCGTTCGACTTCTTCGTCCGGCAGATCGCACCTGCCGTCACGGCGATGGTGAGCACCCGCGGGCTGAACTTCCCCGTGCTCGACGTCGGATGGCCGCCCCTGGCGGGCATCACGTGGGCCTCTGCGGTGGCGCCCCTCACAATTCCGCTCGTTCTGGGCGTGAACTTCGCGATGCTCGCGCTCAACCTCACCCGCACGATCAACATCGACATCTGGAACTACTGGCACTTCGCNNCGCGCTCATCGGCGCACTCGTGCAGGCCGCCTCCGGAAGCCTCCTCCTGGGGCTCGCGGCATCGGTGCTCATCGCCGTGTACTCCATCGTCGTGGCGGACTGGAATGCCCCCATGGTGGAGAAGGAGTGCGGCCTCAAGGGGATCTCCATCACGACGCTGTCGGTGAACGGCCTCCTCCCCTACGGCGTGGCGGCCAACGCGCTCATCGACAGGATCCCCGGTCTTCGCAGGATCTCACTCGTTCCGCGGGAGGGGGAAGGGCGGCTCTCCATCCTCGTGGACCCCATGATGATCGGGGTGCTCGTCGGTGCACTGTTCGGCGTTCTTGCCGGCTACGACATAAAGCGGATCCTCGAGCTCGCCATCAACGTGGCGGCGGTGATGTTCCTCCTCCCGCACTGCGGCGGGCTCATCGGGCAGGCAATGCAGCCCGTCTCCCTCCAGCTGAAGAGCATCATCCAGCGGCGGTTCCCGAACAAGACCGTGCTGTACATGGGGATGGATTCCGGGGTCATCATGCAGAACAAGTCGGTGATCGTCACGGGGCTTCTCCTCATGCCCATCAGCATCGGGATCGCCTTCATCCTGCCCGGCAACAAGGTCCTGCCCCTCGGTGACCTGGCCAACCTGCTGTCCGTCATGTCGGTGATAGTGCTGTGCACGCGCGGCAACGTGTTCCGGGCGGTGCTGATCGGGATCCCCATCATCGTGAGCTACCTGCTCATCTCCACCCACTTCGCGCCGATGTACACCACGCTGTCCGCGCAGTCGGGGAGCGCCGCGGTGCAGAGCTACGCCGGACAGATCACCGCGTTCACCGACGGGGGAAACCCCGTGCGCTTCTGGTTCTTCTACCTGTTCCGCGGGAACGTCTGGGCGTTCGCCGCTATCCCCGTCGTCCTCGCGCTCATGTACCTGAGCTGGCGCCATGCGCGCGCGATGACGGCGGCCCTGCAACCTTTGAAGGAGGAAACGAAATGAACATACTCGCATTCGGAGCGCACCCTGACGACATCGAGTTCACGTGCGCGGGGACCCTCATCAAGTACGCGCGGGCGGGGCACAAGGTCTTCGTGGCCCTGACCACGAGCGGCAACATCGGGTCCAACGTCATCGTGGGCCGGGAAGAGATCGCCCGCATCCGGGAGGCGGAGCAGATCGAGGCGGCGAAGTTCTACGGCGGCCAGGTACGGTTCCTCCGCTATAACGACGAGGGGCTCGTGGACAGCGAGGCGCTGCGCAAGGACATCGTCTCCGCCATGCGCTGGGCCAACCCCGACGTGATCTTCACGAACTTCCCCGGCGACATGAGCACGGACCACAATGTCACGGGGACGCTCGTGGGCAGGATGATGCTCTCCCTCCCGGGAAAGAACGTCCCCGCCGACGTGCCGCCCATCACGAAGGTGCCGTCGCTCTTCTACTGGGAAACGGGCGCGGGGCTGCACTTCGACCCCGAGGTGTACGTCGACATCAGCGACACGATGGACGAGAAGATGAAGTCCCTCGCCGCCCACAAGAGCCAGTTCGCGTGGATGGAGAACTTCCAGGCGGCGAGCCTCACCGAGCATAGCAAGATCATTGGCGAGTTCCGCGGTCTTGCCATCGGCAAGAAGTACGCGGAAGGCTTCCGCGCTTATCGCATCCACGGCTACATGCCGGACTTCAAGCTGTTACCCTAGCCATGGAAGGCGAGGTCCGACGAGTCCAGGGATGGACGGGAGGAGGACCCTAGCCATGGAAGGCGAGGGCGAGCGAGTGCAGGGATGCGTAGCACGCCGCAGGCGTGCGAAGGGCGGCAGCTGGCCGCGAAGCGGACAGCGAGAGCCCACGGAAGCGAGCCCGTAACGTGAGGATGCGCTCGGAGCTTGTGTCCGCGCTGCGGGGCGCGGGGATCGATTTCACCCTCCTCGGCGGCGATGGGGGATGGGTCATCGTCGCGCCCGCCCTGGGCGCACGCATCCTCGGCGCCGGCGTCGGAGAGGAGAACGCGCTGTGGAGTGCGCCGGTCCTCAGCCGGCGCTCCTGGGCGGAGGGCGGGAACGTCGGCGGTCAGCGCACGTGGATCGCCCCCGAGGGCGGACCGCACGGGTTTTTCTACACCGACGACCCGTCCTCGTGGCGTGTGCCGGAGGAGCTGGATCCCGCCGATTTTGCCGCGCTTCCCGCTGTCGACGGCTGGGCGCGCTGGCAGACCACTTTCACGGCGCGTTGTCTCGACGGGGAAAGCTTTCCCATTGCGATCAAGCGGAGTGTACGTATCTCCACGGGTCCCGCTTTGACCGGCACCACGGGTGTTCTGCGGATCGATTTCCGTCATTCGCTGGAAAACCGGGGAAGCGCTCCGCTTGATCGCCGCGTGGGGCTGTGGTGCATCGCCCAATGTCCCTGCGAGGAGCGGGGAACGATCGTCATTCCACTCTCGTCCGGTCACGGCGCGGACAGCGTTCATCCCTACTTCGAGCCCCTCCCCGACGGCGTGCTCCGCACGGAGGGAGGCGCCGCGCTCCTGACGACGCGGCCCGGGGTGAAGTACAAGGTCGGGTGCGGCGCGGAAGCTGCTGCAGGGGCGATCGCATTCGTGGGAGCTCGCGGGGAAAAGTGCTTCCTCGTTCACCTGCGCTTCTCCGTGGACCGCGCCGGGACCTATGTCGATCGCCCCTTCTTCGGGGGGCCTGTCGAGAACGGTGATCCCGTGCAGGCCTACAATGACCCCGGCGTCGGGGCCATGGCCTTTTGCGAGCTGGAAGCGCACGCGCCCGCCGTGCGCCTGCGCCCGGGAGAGGTACAGGAGTTCGAAATCCAAATGACGGTGGCGTTCGGCAGCAGAGGGGCGATCGGGGGCCTGATGCGCCGGGAGATTGCGCCGTCGGTTTCCGACAGCGACGTTTTCAGCGACTGAGCCGTCGGCCCGACTCTACCGCTTGTTCTATTGTATCTCGAACTCTCCCGTTGCGACTGAAGCCCCTTGATAGAAGAGCTCGACCTGGTAGCGGCCGCGCTGCTTGTAGGAAGTACCGGCCTTTTTCGAACCCCAGCCCTTGTTGTACCAGGCGTATTTCCAGCCTTGTTCGAAGGCGCTGGTCAAAACAAACCGGGCAAACTCGGTTCCGTCGGGGCTGCGGTAAACGCAGGTTACGGAAAAGTCGATGCGACGGGAAGGGTCGGAATTGGGGATTTTCGCCTCCATGTTGATATACCGCACGGCATCGGCACTGAAGGTTGTGGCATAGCTGCGCTTGTCTTTGGGCAAGCGGTTCTCGTCCGATTCGTAGAACTGAAGCGTCATCTGGCCCGGCGCGAGCTCCAGCCGCGGCAGGTCGACACGCTGGTCGTTCAGGGTGTAACGGACCAGCCGGCCTCCACTCATCTCGTCCGGCGGCAGAGCGAGCTGCATCGATCCTCCCCTACCGGCAACGTTCAGGATTCCCTGGGCAGGCTCGGGGATCTCGAAGAAGCAGCGGTGCACCGTGCCGACGTCCCACCATGTCCAGACAGCGGTATACACGAGCCGGCCGTCGATGAAGCTCGCCTTGTTTCTGAAGGAATGCATTGGACCGACGATGCGCATGACCGCGTCGCGGTCGAGGCCCATGGCCAGCGAAGGCAGGCGGTCTATGTGGTTCGCTTTGTGCAGCTCGTCCCAGCGGGCCAGGACACCGGGCGGTGCTTTTTCGAGGAAGCGGTTGGTGCCCATGCCGATCGTGTCGACGCTTTTGGGGTTCGCGCCCTTGCTTTTCAGGTAGTCGAGCACGTCGTCGTCGTTCCCACGGTTGTCGTGGTTCATGTCCACCAACCGCCACCCCTTCATGGCGTTTCCCAGCGGTGTGCTGCCGTCGTTGGCAACGGCGTTTACATCCGCCCCTGCTTCGACCAGGGCGGCTACCGACAAGAGCTGCAAGTCCCTGGCGGCATAGTGCAGGGGCGTGGCGCCGTCCTTGTCACGTACGTTGACGGGAGCGCCCCGAGCGATCAGAAAGCGCACCATCTCGTGCGGACTCTCATACCAGAAACCGGCCCTCGGATCGTATACCAGCATGCCGTCGGCTGCCTCATGCAGGGCGGTCCTCTGCGTGACCGGGTCCTTGCTGGACAGATCGGCGCCGGCCTCCAGAAGCAGGCCGACTAGGGGAAGAAATCCTCGGCGCGCGGCTTCGTGCAGAGGAATCGCGCCGCCGGGCTCATCGACGTTGACTCCCTGGCTGATGAGCGCGCGCAGGGTTTTCTCGTCATTGCGCGAGACAGCGTCGAACACAGGCCGCGCTGGCGCCGGGGCCACCGCCGGTGAGAGGTGCAACAGCACCGGCCCGAGGCAATTGAACCCATGGACGGTCTCTTCACGATAGCCGCCCTTTCGGAAGATCACGATCTGATCGCGCGAGCCATCGAGTCTTACCTGCAGCGGCGTCTCACCGATGTACGTGTCGTCTATGTAGACCTTGGCTCCGGCAGGATCTGTCGTCATCTCGATGGGGGCGCGTTCGTTCGTGGGCTTGGTTGCGCAGCCGGAAACGATGAGCAGGAAAAGCGCAAGCACAGAGGCACCTATCGTAAGGGGTATCCGTATGGCGGCTTTCATGGGTTTTCCTTTTTTGCTCGAACATTTCGTATCGCACTCGATTATACAGTGCCCGCACCCCGCGTCAAAGCGGAGGGAAACTCCCGAATTCGAACAAACTGTTGCCGGTGTGCCGTCGCGCGGACGACATGTTTTTTCGATTGACATGTCCGCCATAAGATGCTAAAAAACTGGCACGTGCTAAAAACTTAGCAGGGAGAGTATATGCCGATCTTCGATGGTTTGTCCAAACGCGAGCGCGAAATCCTGTCGGTCGTCTTCCGTCTCGGTGAGGCGACGG
Source organism: Spirochaetaceae bacterium (assembly GCA_003141795.1). The sequence continues at coordinate 14,903 of PLNO01000144.1, forward strand.
CGCGGGACGTCCAGAAAGCGCTTGATGACCGGACGAGCTATTCCGCCGTACGGACGTTTCTCACGACGCTCGAAGCAAAAGGCCTCCTCACGTATCGCCGCGACGGGCAGCGCTACCTCTGGTCGCCTGCCTCGGATCCCGAGAAGGCGGGAGCCTCGCTCATCGTGGAGGCGACGCGCACATTCTTCAAGGGATCGAAGGGGCGGGCGATAGCCGCCCTCATCGAGACTGACGATATTCCGCTCACCCAAAGCGAGTACGTCCGGTTGAAGGCGCTCATCGAGCAGGCGCGAAGGAAGGGGCGCTGACGTGCTCTTTACCGCCATGGTGGTCACTTTCTTGAAGTCGACTCTCCTCTTGGCAGCTGTGACGATGGCGCGTCGAAGGGTGCGGGACCGTCTTTCCGCGGCGGTGCGCTTCCGGCTCGTCTTTCTCGTGATGGAATGCCTGCCTCTGCTCGCCATCGGTCCCGCCTATGATGCACTGGCCCGCAGTTCAGCCACTACAACGGCGCAGCACGCCTTCGGTACAGCTGGAGAAGACGAGGGAATCATTGTTCTCCATCCCACCGTAAATCGTGGCCTGAGTATTCCGCGCATCGAGGTGCCGGACAGGCTTGCGCACTTTCTCGTTCTCGGCTGGGGAATCCTTACGGCGCTCATCGCAGCGAAGTCGGCGGTGCTGCGGGCCGTTTCAGCCCTTGCGCTGAGACGTCTGGCGCCCTGCCGTGACGCCCGGTGGCTGCAGGCGCTTTCGGCCGCCAAAAAACGTCATGGCGTGACCCGCCGCATCGTGCTTCTCGACGGCATCGCATCACCACCGTTCACTGCGGGGTTGCTTGGTCGCACCATCATCGTTCCCGTCGACGTCCGTGAATGGAGCGGCGAGAGCCGGATCGCGATCCTCCTCCACGAGGTGGCGCACGTGAAACGTAGCGACGTCCTGCTGATGGGCTTCATCGAGATCATCGCGGCCGCGTTCTGGTGCGTTCCGTTCGTGCATGCGGCGGTGAAGGCGCTCGTGGAGGACAGGGAGGAGGCGTGCGATGCCCTTGCGGTGGAGAGGGGGGCTGATCCCTCGGAGCTCGCGTCGCTTCTCCTGGAGATGGCGGCATCGCATCGGTCATGGCCGATACCCGGAGCTCAGGGGATGTTGGGCCGGTCATTGGACAGGCCTGCGAAGATAGAAAGGAGAATACGAATGATCATCAACGAAAAACGCGCCGCGGAAGGCACGCCTCGTATCCGGCGCGCCGCGGCCGCGGGGATTGTCCTCGCCATCGCATTGATCGGGCTGACGGGCCTGCCGCCCCTCTTTGCCGTGGGGCCGTCTGGCGGTGAGGGCGGGCGCGAAATCTCAGTGATCACGGCCGAAGGGGTGTCGAAGAGCATCCCGACCGATCTCACAGACCTCCCTTGCGCGGCGCCGCTGACGGGTGACTGGAGAGTGTCCCAGCCTTTCGGGAGGCAGACGAACCCAGTCACCGGCAAGCCTTATCTCCACAGGGGAATCGATCTCACCGACGGGAGGTCGGGAGACACCGTGCGCTCCACCATGGCCGGGCGTGTCATCGAGACAGGGACCGACAAGGGCAAGGGACGGTACGTCGTCATCGCGAACGGTGCCATCGAGGTATGCTTCCAGAAGCTGAAGAGTGTCCGCGTCGCCACGGGGGACTTCGTCAGTGTCGGCACGGAGGTCGGCACCGTGGGCACGAGCGGAGTTTCCACTGGTCCGCATCTGCACTACGAAGTCTGGGTTCAGGGTACCGCGGTCGATCCCGGGGCTCTTCTCAAGACGGGAAACGCCGGCTACGCAGGGCTTTGAACAGTGACGAGAACATCTGTGCTCATCGGCATCGTCATTCTGCTCGTCGTCATGACCCCTCTGGGTGCCTTCTGCGCAGGCGGTGCCGTCCCGTCTCTGAACGAGTTCTACGATGTGACCATCAACGGCTGCCCGCAGAGGATCCTCGTGCAGTCCAATGACGAGAGCAAGCCGGTCCTGCTTTATCTCCATGGAGGACCCGGTTCGTCGCTTCTCACCCTCTCCCACCTCTACTCCGAGAAGCTGTTCGACGATTTCATCTTCGTGAACTGGGACCAGCGGGGAACAGCCTTCTCGTATCACGACGGAATGGACGGGATCCTGGTTTCGGAAGTGCAGATCCAGGACGACGCCCTGGAGCTCTCACGGTACTTGATGCGGACGTTCCACAAGGAGAAGATTTTTCTCCTCGGGCATTCTTTCGGAAGCGTCATAGGCCTGAGGCTCGCAGCCGAGCACCCTGACTGCTTCTTCGCGTACATCGGCGTCGGCCAGGTGATCGACTACGAGCGCTCCGTCGCGATCACCTACGACTGGCTGCATGAGACGCTCGAAAAGGCGGGTGATACAGCGGAGCTTCGGAGAATCGAAGCCGACAGGTTTCCGTACATCGATCTCGTCATCAAATACGGCGGGCATCATCGCCTGTCGCTCGACCTGGAACAGTTGAAGACCACCTCCCCCTGGTATTATGACGGCTATACCAATCTCGCGAACAAAGGGCTCGCGTTCTCACAGTACTGGGTCGGGCACAACCTGGAAACGAACCCCGCGCCGCTGCGCATCCCGCGGGTGGGCCTCGGGCCCACCTGCGATCTTCAGTCGCTTTCTACGCCTTCAATCCCGTCATCGCGATCCCCTGGACGAAGTACTTGGAGAGGAACATGTAGAGGATCAGCAATGGCAGCGACGCGATGACGCTCACCGCGAGCTGCTCGGGGAACGGCGTGTTGTACCCGCCCTTGAACAGCGCGATTCCCTGGGGAAGCACGCGCATCTCGGGGGTGGAGATGAGGATAAGGGGCCAGAGGAGCAGGTTCCACACCCACTGGGCGTGGAAGATGATGAGGGCAAGAAGCGCGGTACGCGCCATGGGAAGACCGATCCGGGCGAAGATCGTGTATTCACTCGCCCCGTCCATGCGGGCGCTCTCGATGTACTCGTCGGGAACGGAGTAGAAGAACNNAAAGCGGTGAGGCTCTCGGGAATAATGAGCCCGAGGTAGGAGTTCTGAAGACCTATCTGTCGCATGAGGATGAACAGGGGCACCACGATGGCCTCGAAGGAGATCATGATCGTGGCCAGGACGATCGTGAAAAGGACATTGTTGCCCTTGAACTTGTACTTCGCGAACCCGTACCCCGAGGTCGCGGAGAAGAACAGGCAGAGTGCCACCGCGGCGATCGATACGATGAAGCTGTTGAGGATGTAGCGGGGGAATTGAAAGTCGGGGAACGCGAAGAAGACGTTCCAGTAGCTCTTCCAGTTCCACTGCGGGGGGAAGAAGCGCAACGGGATGGCCAGGACGTCCTTGTTGAGCTTGAACGAGGAGAGGACCATCCAGATGAAGGGGAAGACGAACGCTATCCCGATCACGATGACGCAGAAATAGAGGATCGTGCGCTTGGCGTGCTCGCTTTTGTTGTAGGAACTGCGCATTCTGCTACTCTCCGATCGTGCCTGATTTGAACAGGCGCAGCTGGAACAAAGAGAATATGAGGAGCGTCATGAAGAAGAGCACGGACACGGCCGCCGAGTAGCCGAACTTGCTGAACTCGAACGCCTCCTTGTAGATCATGAGGGCCAGGATCTCCGTGGATCGGCTGGGTCCTCCCTGGGTGATCGTGTACTGGATGGCGAACTGGCCGAAGGTGAAGATGATGCTGGACACCACGGCAAGCGCGATCGTGTTGCGCAACGACGGGAGAGTGATGTAGCGCATCTGTCCCCAGAAACCCGCCCCGTCCATGCGCGCGGCCTCGTAGTAGCTTATGGGGACGTCCATGAGCCCCGCGATATACATCACCATGTAGTACCCCACGGATTTCCAGACGTACACGATGATGATGCTGTAGGGGGCGACGTTCGTGTTCGTGAGCCAGGGCACCTGCGCCCTGAACAGGGTGCGGAAGATGATGGAGATGAGCCCGTTGGTCTGGTACATGAACTCCCATACGATTCCGCAGGCGATGATGGAGAGCACCACGGGGAGGAAGATCATCGACTGGAGGAAGTTCTTGAACCGCAGGAGCCTGCTGCCGAACATGATCGCGAAGATGAAGGCGAGGATGTTGATGAAGACGACGCTCACGGCGCTGAACTGGATCGTGCGCCAGAACGAGTTGATGACCCTTTCGTCAGCCGCCATGAGGGCGAAGTTCTTCAGCCCCACGAATACCTTGGGGCTGAGCAGGTTCCACTGGTACAGGGACAGCTGGAAGGCGCTGAGCATCGGATAGATGAGGAAAACGAGGAAGAAGATCAGCGTCGGCGCGATGAAAACGTATCCGTGCCGCTGGATCCTGCTGACCGAATAACTGGCCTTTCGCATGCATGTCCCCCTGAAGAAGGAACGTCCTCGGTTGCCCGAGGACGTTCCGTAGAAATGCCTTACTTGGCGTAGATCGCCTTGATGTCCTTCTGCAGCTGAGCGACCGAATCGGCCACGTTCCCGTTCTGATAGATCACGCGGGAGATGGCTGCCCAGTTGGCGTCGCTGACTTCTTTCCCCTTGGTGGAGGAGAGCCAGACGGCCGTCTTCTGGAGCTCGCCCTTGAACACCTCATCATAGTAGGGGATGGAGGCCTTGGCCAGTGATGCGTCAAGAGCCGGCGTCCCGTCGGAGAGGGTCTTGCGGGGCTGGTTGTAGCCGAGCTTGATGAACTCGTTCGGCTGGCTGGCCAGCGTATCGAGCCATTCGAAGGTCAGCGTCTTGTCCTTGGCGAGCTTGGACACGTACACGCAGTAGCCGTAACCGACGCCGCCGATGTCCTTGCCGTCCGCGAAGCGCGGATATGCCATGGGCTCGACGTCCTTGCGGGCGACGGAACCGGTGTCGAGCACTCCCCAGTACCAGCTTCCGCCGGTCAGGAAGGTCGCCGTCTTGTTCGTCGCGAATCCCTGGCGATCCTCACCGCCCATGCCCGGATCCCAGATCTTGTCCTTCACCACGAAGTCGGTGTAGGTCTGGATGCCGCGGGACAGCGCTGCGGTGTTGTCCATGCTGGCGATAAGGCCCTTCTCGGTGCCCCAGTCCAGTCCCAGCTGCTCCATGATCGTGGACATGATGAGGAAGCTGAAGATCCCGTCCTTGGGGTTGGCCATGAAGCCGTTGCGCACGCGCGCCCCGCCCTCTTCCTTCACCATCTTTTTCGCCGCTACCGTGAACGCGTCCCAGGTCTTGGGCTTGTCAGTGGCGGGGTTGAGTCCGGCTTCCTTCATGTCGGCGACGTTGATCCACGCGACGTAGTTGGAAAGCTCGAAGGGGATCCCGTAGTACTTGCCTTCCCACGTGCCGCCGCTCGTCTCGATGGCGCCCGGGTTCCACATGGCGACGACGTCCTTGACGGAGGTCTTTCCGAAGCCCTTCGGATCGAGCTCGACCATCTGGCCCGTCTGCAGGAACTCGGCGGATTCGCCGTTGCTGAGAGCGAAGGAGTCGATCTCACCGTTGGCGGCGAGGGTGGTGCGGATCTTCGCAGCCCTGTCCGCATCGGGGAGAAGAAGCATCTTCACCTCGACGTTCGGATGCTTGGCCTGGAAAATCTCCACCGCGTGGTTGTTGATCTTGTCGTAGCTCGTCTCTGTCCAGTGGTAGTGAACGATGCGCTTCTTCGCGCCCTCGCCCTGACCATTGGCCCAGGCAAACGACGCCATGACAAGTAGCGCGAGCCCGAGGATCAGAACTCGTTTAGCCATAGAGCCTCCCTTTCGTCCGCGGCCGGTCATCGGGCCGGCCGCCAGTCATCACGCAACCCCACCGGGGTTGTTCCGCTTTACAGCCCCTTTTCCTTCAGGGCTTTTGCAGCCAGATCGACGTACATGGCCACGGTATCGTCGAAGATCGTCTTGCCCTTCTCCGCCGTGGCATCGCGGGGATCGGTCTTCACGACCCGGCCCTCGCTCGGTTTTTCGCTGAAGCCCGGGCCGTCGACGACGGAGAAATCCACGTAGTGTATGGGCTTCTCCCGCGGCGGGAGCGCCGACAGGTCGACGATCTTCGCGCCGCCGAACATCTCTTTCTCGAAGTACATCATGATGGAAGTCTCGTACAGATCGGCGTGGCCCGCCAGGTTCTTCTCCGAGATCTCGAGCTTGAAGGCGAGACTCCACACCACCGTCGCGTCGGTGGTGTGCGAGTAGTGCTTGGCCAGCCGGTCGAGCGTTTCCAGCTGGTTCCATGCGCCGTGGCCGTTGACGAGCACTATCGCCTTGTATCCCTGGGAGATCAGCATCTCGATGTGGCTGGCCATGACCAGCCCGAAGAGATGCTCCTGGTAGTAGTGGCTCGACCATGTGGCCGTGGGGAAATCCATCCCCACCACCCAGTCGTCCTTCTTGAAGCCGAGGCTCTCCAGCATCCATGCCGGCCGCTCGCGCTCGGTCCCCATGTACAGCGTGGGCATCACGACGCCCTTGCCGAGCTTTCGGCAGGCCGCCTGCGCGCAGAGACCCGCGTTGATCGGGTCCATGCCCACGGGGAGGTGCGGGCCGTGATATTCAAGCGGGGCGACGGGGAGAAAAACGAGCGGGCACCGCACGAGCTCGCTGCGCAGCTGCGCGGGGCGGAGCATCTCGAATCGCACTTCTCTTTCAGCCATGTCAACCGTCCTTTCCGAGCAGGGCGCGCCGCGTTCCTGCCAGCGATTGTGCGGGATCCCCCGAGGGCCAGTACTCCAGGCCGAAGTATCCCGCGTACCCCATGCGATCGATCTCTTTGAGGATGAAGGGATAGTCGAGCTCGGAGGGCACGGGCTCCTTGCGCCCCGGCACCCCCGCGACGTGGAAGTGTCCGATGTACGGGAGGTTTTTCTTCACGAAGGAGAGCACGTTCCCGTCCATGATCTGCATGTGGTAGATGTCGTAGAGGAGCTTCACCGCGGGGCTTCCGACACTCTTCAGGACTTCCACACCGACCCAGGGGCTGTCGAGGAAGTAGTCGGGGTGATCCACGCGGGAGTTGAACGGCTCCAGTATTATCCGCATTCCGCTGCGCGTAAGGATGGGCGCGAGGGCGGAGAGCCCCTCCACCATGGAGTCCACAGCCTCCTCACGGGAGAGCCCCGCCACCTTGTTTCCGCTGCCGCTGATGAACGTCGTACACCCGATGATCTTTGCCTTTTCGATCATCGACTCGATGCTGTCCAGCAGCTTCGACCTGTCCTTGCGCTGGATGAGGGAGGCGCAGATCCCGCCATCGGGATGGTTGAAGACGAAGTCCGTCGTCGTGAGGCCCAGCTCCTCGTTCAATTCGGCCAGACGGGAGAAGTCCTTCATCTCGGGGACGAGGGCGGCGCCGTCGAACCTCTTGTCGTGGAACCAGAACTCGTACGCCGTGAACCCCAGGGCAGCGATTTTGCGCAGCCTCTCCTCGTAGGGTTTGTCGGTGAAGAACGGCTCGATGCAGACGCTGAGCTTCGCCATGGCCTTATCCCTGGAGGAGGACCGAGGCGACTTTGCGGATTCCCTCGGCGATCTGCTCGCAGTCCTTCGCCTTGAGCTGGGGCGGGATGTCCAGGTGCACGGACCTGCCAAGCCAGGCCATGGTCTGCGGGCAGGCATCCGGCTTGTACTCAGGGACAGGGCCGCTCTGCGCGCAGTTGAACGGGCAGCCCTGCTTCGTGGGCATCATTTTCTCGATGAGCATCTTCCAGTGCGGGTAGATGTGCCAGTCGGGAACGCCCTTGTTGTAGATCCCGCCCGCCTCCACGCCTTCAGCGTTCAGCGCCTTCACGAAGGCTTCCACCTGGTCGGCCCGGGGGAGGAAGAACACGAGGCAGATCGCCGTGTCGCCGGCCTCGTCGGTGACCTCGCGGAACTCGATGTTCGGGAGGTCCTTGATCCGGTCCTTGATGAGCTTCTTGTTCTTGCGCATGCGCGCGACGATGTCGTCGAGCTTGCGGAATTGCGCCAGCGCCACGGCGCCGGTGAGCTCGCTCATGCGGTAGTTCTGGCCGAAGAAGATCTCCCCCTCGAACTCGGGGGGAGCGAACCTGTCCTTGCGCCAGCAGGCGGCGACGTCGTGGTAGGCCTGCGCACGCGTGTAGTACAGGTCGTTGTTCGTCGCGAGGATTCCGCCCTCACCCGAGGTGATGATCTTGTGGAACTGCAGGGAGAAGCATCCGATGTCGCCGAACGAGCCCAGCATCTTCCCCTTGAACGAACCGCCGTTGGCCTGCGCGACGTCCTCCACCACTTTCACGTTGTGCTTTTTGGCGATCTCGAGGATCCGGTCCATCTTCGCCGGCATGCCGCGCATGTGCACGGGGATCACCGCCTTGGTGCGGGCTGTGATCTTCTTCTCGAAGTCCGCGGGGTCCATGGTGAGGGACTTGTCCACTTCCGCCACGACGGGGATCGCACGCGCGGCGACGACCGCAGCGCAGGTGGCGAAGAACGTGTAGGCCGGAACGATCACTTCGTCCCCGGGGCCGACGCCGAGTGCGACGAGCGCCGAGATGAGCGCGGAGGTGCACGAGTTCAGCGCGAGGCCGTGCTTCGTGCCGAGCAGCTTGGCGTACTGCTCCTCCAGCGCCTTCACCTTGGACGGAGAGTCCTTGGGTCCGTAGTAACGGAAGAGGTACTTGTTATCGAGTACCTCCATGACTTCTTTCTTTTCTTCTTTGCCGATTTCAAGGCCGCCGGGGAACATGGGTATGTTCGTGCCCGGCTTGGCCTTCCGGCCTCCGTTGATTGCGAGATCATTGCTGGTGTAGCTCATGGTATCACTCCTGTCAGGCCCAATTCCGCCAGTTTCTGATTGATCATTGGTCCTGCCAGCGTGATTGTCAAGTTGATTTTAATTGTATTATTCTAAAATACCCTCAAAATAGACCTTCTTTCGGGCAATTAAGAAAATATTTTGCTTAACCAAATTGAAATTCTGTAAAAAATGCACGGAACACGCAGAATTTTCTCAATTTACGCCAATCCTGGGGACGCGAGCAGACGAGCCGGGTTCGTCGTCACGAGCGCGGCAATATCCTCACGGGAGATGCCCTCCTTCACCATGAAGGGGATGACGTCGCGCAGGATGTGGGCATAGCCCCAACCGCCGTACTTCATGAGACAGATCTTGAAGCACACGTCCTGCGAAATGACGATCTGTTTCAGGTTGCCTCGGGCGATCTGATCCTTGATCGCGCGGATCCTGTCGATGTCCCGCGGCAGGAAGAAACCCTCCAGCGCGAGAAACTCCAGCCCGAACTGGTCGTATTCGATGAAAGCGCCCCGTTTGGCGATGGCATCGTGATAATCGGGCTTGTCGATCGTTGGATCGCAATGGCACATGACGACTTTGCCGGGATCGGCGCCCGCGCGTTCCAGCAGGTCGAGGATCTCCAGGCCCCGCGTCTCCCAGATCGGGGGGTGGATGTATAGAGCGCAGCCGAGACGGCGCTGGGCCATGGCGGCAGCCTCCAGCATCTTGCGCTCCTTCGGATTTCCGAAGTCCGATACGCCGATCTCCCCGATGACCCCCGGCCTGATCCCCGTATCCCCGACCCCCTCGTCGAACTCGCGTATGATGAGCTCGGCGATGCCTTCCGACGGCAACGAATCGAGCGCAGCCGGCTGCGAGGAGGCGGTGTAGTACCCCGAGCGCATGAC
>PLNO01000137.1 GCA_003141795.1 Spirochaetaceae bacterium
ATGGCCATGGGGGAGCGCGCCTACGGTTCCGCCACCCCGTCGGGCATCATGCGCCTGCTCGCCCACTACAAGGTCCAGCTGGCGGGAAAGCACGCAGTGGTCGTGGGCCGCAGCCCGATCCTCGGGAAACCCGTTGCCATGATGCTCCTCAACGCGAACGCCACGGTGACGATCTGCCACTCGAAGACCGAAGGGCTGGCGGAGATCGTGCGCAGCGCCGACGTCGTCGTGGGCGCCGTGGGCAAGCCCGAGTTCATCAAGGCGTCCTGGGTCCGCGACAATGCTGTTGTCGTCGACGCCGGCTACCATCCGGGAAACGTCGGGGACATCGAGCTCGGCCCGCTCGTGGAACGCTGCGCTGCCTACACCCCGGTGCCCGGTGGCGTGGGGCCGATGACCATCGCCACGCTCATCACGCAGACCGTCGAGGCCGCGGAAGCCTCGGCCGGCATCTGAGGGCCCGATGAAGGGAGACGCCAGGATCTATTCTTCCGTCGTTCGAAGAAACGTCCGTCTCCCCTACCTTCTGTATACGCCTCAGGCCGCCGCCCAGAAGATGCCCTTGCTGGTCTTCCTTCACGGCCTGGGGGAGCGCGGTACTGATTCCTCCGTGCTGAAGAGGGTCGGTCCTCCCAAGCTGATCGAAGCGGGCAGGGAGTTTCCGTTCCTCGTTGCCGCGCCCCTGTGTCCGCCGGACTCCTCGTGGGTGCTCGAGCTGGACGCCCTGCGCGGCCTCCTCCATGAGCTCATCCGCCGATGCCCCGTGGACACCTCACGCATCATGCTGACGGGACTGAGCATGGGCGGCTTCGGCACCTGGCATTGCGCGGTGGAAAACCCGCACGCCTTTGCCGCCATTGCGCCGATCTGCGGCGGGCAGGTGAGCGCAACCGGGCTTTCCAGCCGCGTCGGTGCGATCTCCCACCTGCCCACCTGGGCGTTCCACGGGGCCAAGGACGAGGTCGTCCCGATAGAAAGATCCATCGAGATGGTCGATGCTCTGCGCGCCGCGGGAGGAAACGTCAAGCTGACCGTGTATCCCCAGGCCGGCCATGACAGCTGGACGGAGACCTACGAGAATCCCCTTCTCTATGAATGGCTCACGGCCCAGAGCAACGCGTCCTTCAGCCTCGACTGAATCATCACGTGCCGGCCCGCCGCCCTTCTTCCCGGCGCCGGGCCTTACGCCAGGTCCACCGCCCTCACACCTATTCCCCTCAGGAGAAAGGACAGCTCCCGGGCGATGTCTCCGTATGCGGCGCCCCAGTGCTGGAACAACGCTGATTCGTTGATGCGCGTAAAGAGCCGTTCGGCGTCCGTGTCCGGCGCGATCAGCATGTGCGCGTACCCCTCCATCAGGCGCGGACCGCCCAGGCATTCGCCGCTCCATACGCCGCCCTTCAGGCCCTGCTTTTCCGCCGTCAGGTTGAGGAGCGTCATCCGCCCCGGCCGTGCCCGGTAGGAGATCCAGACCCCCCGTGGCTGTGAGTCGTCGATCTCGATGTCAGGAGTCACCTCGATCGTTCCCGGATCGGCAAAGCCGAGCTCACCGTAGCCGGGGTGGCCCATGAGCACGCGGTTGGCGTGAGGGTCGATCGTGTAGAACTCGGTGAACATTCCTGTGGCGCCGGACAATCGTCCGACGATGACGGTGGCGAGCACGCCCAGCACGTCCGCCTCCAGCCCGACGGTGCAGCCTCGCTCGCCGAAGCCAGGGTGATACAGATGCGGCCGGTAGCCGAGGGACTGGTAGAACTCCCTGTTGAAATCCTCTAGGGCGATACCGGAAAGCCCGTAGCGGTCGATCATGCGGACCATCGCGCAGCTCTGCCGGGCGGCATCACTCAGCATGCGGGGGGTCACCTCGCTCGCGGGATAACGCTCCAGAAAAGCGACTGCATCGGCCACCTCGGCGTCGCTCGTCTCCCTCATGAGTGAGAGGAGCTCCGCCACCGACACAGGGACGAGCTCGACGCCGAGCCGGGAGAGGAGCTCCAGCTCGTCGATCCAGGTCGAGATGACGACCCTGCACGGCGAGGGGAATACCGCGATCTTCGTGCCGTGGAGGCTTGCGGCCACCCGGGCGGATTTCGCGAATGCTGTCAGAGCCGCTTTCGTCTGAGGCCGATCTTCGTTGCCGAAGCACGACTCGTACGGCCAGCCCATTCGCGTGAGGATGTTCGTGGACTGCTGCACACTCACCGGGGCGCTCGCCCTCAACCAGTCGCCGATCCGGTAGTAGTCGAGGATCCTGTCGTAGGGGTCGTACGACCAGAGCAGGATCGGCACCCGGCGTGCCTCGCGAAGAAAGGCCACGAGGGGTTGATCGTTCGTCCATACGATCGGGCAGTAGACGACCGCATCCACCCGCTCGTCGTTGAAACGCCGCGCCTCCTGGACCGCGCCGTCCACGGTGTGGATGATGCCGGAAGAGACGACGTCGAAGAGCCGGGCCAGGCCTTCGCGGGCGCGGCGCGCGTCCTGCTCGACGTTCTCCTTGAACCCCGCGTAGCGGCCCTGGGTCGCGCCCCAGACCCCCATCTCCCACCAGGAATCGCCCGCAAGGAAGAGCAGGCCGATCTTCGGCCGTGATGACTGCACGAGCCTTCCTCAGTTCTTGCGCCGGCGCACGATGTCCAGATACACGGCGCCCAGTACGACGACGCCCATGGCGACCTGCTGCCAGAACTCGGAGACGTTCATGAGGTTGAGCCCGTTTTTGAGCACGCCCATGATGAGCGCGCCGATGATCGTCCCCAGTATCGTGCCTTCGCCGCCCGATAGGGATGCGCCGCCGATGACCGCGGCGGCTATCGCGTCCATCTCGTAGGACATGCCCGCCGCCGGCTGCGCCGAGTCCAGGCGCGCGGTAAGAACGACACCCGCAATGCCCGCCAGGAGCCCGCACACGGTGTAGGCGAAGATCTTCACCTTGTCGACGTCGATCCCCGCGAGCTTCACCGCGGTTTCATTGCTGCCCAGCGCATAGATGTAGCGGCCGATTCCCAGGCGCCGCAGCACGAAGCTCGCGATCACGGCCAGGACGAGGAGGTAGATGATCGGGTACGGGATGGCGTCGAACAGGGAGCCCTGGGAGATGAGCTTGAAGCCGGGCACCTTCAGGAAGTACAGGGGACGGGCACTGCTGATCACGAGGGTGAGCCCCCTGGCGATCATCATGATGCCGAGGGTCGCGATGAAGGGGGGGAGGTGCCCCTTGGCGATCATGAGCCCGCTCGTGAATCCCATCACCCCCGCGACGAGGATGCCGAAGATGATCGCCAGCCACACCGGAAGCCCGGCGTTCACCGACTTGCCGATGATCATTCCCGCGAAGGCAAGCACCGCTCCGAGTGAGACATCGATTCCCGAGGTGACGATGACGAAGGTGACACCGACGGCAAGGATGCCGATGACCGACGTCTGCAGGATCACCGTCATGAGGTTGTTGAAGGTCATGAAGTACGGCGAACCGATGGAGAAGAAGCCGATCATCAGCACGAGGCTGAGGAACGCCGCGGCCTTCTGGATGGTCTGGGATGTGGACCTTTCCTTTTTCAGCGCGGGCTCGCTCTTCTGCTCCGTCGGGGCAGGCATCTCCGCGGCGCTTTCCTGGGGGCTCGCGATCGCGGCACGACCGCCGATGATCATGCGCAGGATCTCGTCGAGGGACGTCTCCTCCTTGCGACGGACGCCGACGAGCATGCCCGTCTTCAGGACGACGAACTTGTCGGCGATGTCGAAGACCTCGTTGATGTTGTGGGAGATGATGATGACGGCGATCCCGTTCTGCCGCAGCTCTCGGATGAGGGCGTAGACCTTGCGCGTCTCCTCCACGCCGAGGGCGGCAGTCGGCTCGTCCATGATGATGAGCTTCGCGTTGAAGTAGATCGCCCTGCTGATGGCCACCGCCTGGCGCTGGCCGCCGGAGAGGTTGAACACCCGGCGCTTGATGTCGGGGACCTGGATGTTGAGCTTCTTGAGGATGCGGACGGTTTCCTCCGCCATCTTCGAATTGTTGAGGATCCGGAGCACCTTTCCGAGGCCGCCCTTGACGATCTCCCGACCGATGAAGATGTTCGGCGCCATATCGAGATTGTCCATGAGCGCGAGGTCCTGGTAGATCGTTTCAATATTGAAGCGCTTGGCGTCAGCCGGCGTCTCGATGCGCGCCTTGTGGCCTTCGACGAAGACCTCCCCCTCGTCGGCAGCGTAGGCGCCGGAGATGATCTTGATGAGCGTGCTCTTCCCGGCACCGTTGTCGCCGACAAGGGCGAGGACCTCGCCCGGACAGATATCGAGGTCGATATCCTTCAACGCGTTGACGCCCCCGAAGTGCTTGGTCACGCCCCGCAAGGAGACGTACGTGCCTTTGCCCGGCTCTCGTTCCATGCCCCCACTCCCTTTCTTGCTGCGATGAAATCACGAGGGAGGCGCCGAACGGCGCCTCCCATGACGAGACTATTTCAGAGGATACAGGACCTTCTGGATCTCGGGCTTGTCGAAGTTCTTCATGTCCACCCATACGACGCCCGTATCGATGCGGGCCGGGGCCTTCTTCGCTCCCGTGATGTGCTGGTAGAGGGTCATCACGCCGATGTACCCCATCTGGAAGGGATTCTGGACGACGAACCCGTTGATGATGCCCTTCTGCAGATAGTCGATCTCCTGCTCCGATGAATCGAAGCCGACCACCTTGATCTGACCAATCTTCTTGGCGGCTTCCACGGCCAGGGCGACTCCAATGGCCCCGCCCTCGTTGGTTGCGTAGATGGCGGCGAGGTCGGGATGCGCGGTGATCATGTCCGTGGCCTTGTCCATGGATTTCTTGTGATCCCCGTCGCCGTACACGGTCTCCAGCAGCTGGATGCCGGGGAAGCCCGCCTTGATCGCGTCAACGAAGCCGTTCACCCTGTCGCGCGTGTCCATCGTTGCCGCGAGGTGGCCGACGACGCCGACGAGCCCCTTGCCGCCGAGCAGCTTGCCCGTGTTCTCTCCCGCGAGTTTGCCCGCCGCATAGTTGTCCGTTGCGACGAAGCTGATCCTGTGGTCCGTGACGTTGATGTCCGTATCGAACGTCGCGACCACGATCCCCTGTTTGGTGGCTTTCTCCACGTAGGGAACGAGCGCATCCGAGTCGCAGGGCGCGAGGAGGATCCCGTCGACCTTCTTCGCGATGGAGTTCTCGAACATGTTGATCTGAACGTCGACCTGCGTCTCCACGGTGGGTCCATAGAAGGGGATCGTGAGGCCGAGCTCCTTGGCCGCCTTGTCGACGCCGAGCTTCACCGTCTGCCAGTACTCGTGCTGGAAGCCCATGCTGATGACTTCGATCTTGACGTCCTTCTTTGCGGCCTCCCCCTTGCCCGCTGCAAAGAGTGTGCCCCCCAGCAGGAGACAGACCGCGATGAGTGCCATCGTCCTTTTCATTCCACGCTCCTTTCAATCCGAAAGTGTAAGAATGCCCGATTGCCAACGTTGTCGGCAACGATTATCATACTATATGCGCCGGCGATTTTGTCAACAACATTCTTCCTTGCAGGTATGACCATGGCTGGAATATCTTCTCTGTGAACGCGTCGAGACGTGGAGGGTGAGACCATAACATTGAAGGACCTGGCAAAAGAAGCCGGGGTTTCCATTAAAACCGTGTCCCGGGCGATCCATGATCACCCCGACATCAACGCTGAAACGCGCCAGAAAGTCATGACGATCGTCGAAAAGTACTCCTACTCGCCGAACTGGGCCGCCCAGAGCCTTCGCAGCAGGAGAACGCAGACGATCGGGCTCGTCGTTCCCAACATGACGAACGACTTCTTCGGACAGGTCGGCGTGGAGATCGACTCCTTCTTCCGTAAGAGCCACTACAGCACCCTGATCTGCTTCACGTCGAACAGGCGCGAGAACGAGATAGAGTCGATGACCTCCCTGCTGGGCAAGAACGTCGACGGGATCATCTTTGCGCCGGAGGGCTCGGCGAACGACTACTTCGACATATTACCGCAGCTCAGGAAGAAGCCCATCGTGTTCATCGACAACAAGTGCGAAGGGATCGATGCGCACTACGTCCTGCACGACAACATCCACGGGACCGGCCTTCTCATCGACCACCTCGTGAGCCACGGCCACAAGCGGATCGCCTGCGTCACCGGCCCCCTGAACGCCACGTCGGGCTCCGAGCGCCTCCAGGGCTACAAGAACGCGCTCCAGCGCAACGGGCTCCCGTTCGACGAAGCGCTCGTGCGCGTGACGGACTGGGAGGTGATCGCCGGCGGAGTGGCAGCCACGCTCGATCTGTTCGCGGACCGGAATGCCGCACCCACAGCCGTGTTCTACGCCAACTCGATGGCCCTTCTGGGTGGATACAAAGCTTTCCGGAAGCTCAACATCGCCATCCCGGCGGATGTGGCCGCAGTGGCATTCGATCCTCCCTACGTGATCGATTCGCTCAGCCCCATCCCTACCACGCTGGGGCAATTCGAGGAAAAGATCGGCCAGACCGCAGCCAGGATGCTCTACAATCTGATGAACGAGCGTCCTGTCGCAAGAAAAGAGGTCCGCGTCCGCAGTACGATCCGCATGGGGACCTCGTGCGGGTGCCAGTAGCCACCGAGGGGTGCCAGTAGCCACCGAGGGGTGTCATGAGGAGGCCGCCGTCCTGGGACGCAGCTTCCACGCGCTGAGGCAGAAGACGAGGATGAGGACGCTCAATGCCACGTGGGCAAGGAAGAAGTGGGACGTCCAGTGCTGGCTCACGATGAGCGATCCGACGAGCGGGCCCGAGCCAAAACCGATGGCGCCCACCCCGATGATCACGGAGGTCACCTTTTCCGACCGGAACGTCGAGCTGCTCGTCATGACGATCACCGGCCACACCGGTCCGAGGGATATCCCCATGAGCGCTACGAAGACGTACTGCGCCGGGAGCGCCGTGAAGGTTGCAAGGCAGGCAGCGGTGACAAGAAGCGCGATGGAGGAGACGATGAGGCTCGGCCATAGAGTCAAGCGCGTGGGGAGCGCCACGATGATGGCGCGCCCCACCATCATGCCGAGCCAGAAGATGACGAGCACGAGCGACGCGTCCTTCGGGGTGAGCCCGGCCCGGATCTCGAAAACGTAGGAGAGCCATGCCGCTGAGAGGCTCTCGATGAGGACGCAGGCGAGCATGAGCAACAGCATGAGAAAGAAGATCGGGCTGCGTGACTGCACCGCTTCGGAGGGAGGTGCGGGAGGCGTCTCCCGTACTTTGAAGTTCCCCTTCCTGGCATTGTAGAGAACGAAGAAGGCGAGCACGGCGACGGAGAAGAGCCCGAAGATGATGAAGGCCGCTCTCCAGTCGAGCCCTGCGCCGAAGATGAAGTAAACGATCTGCGGGGCGGAGAAAGCCCCGATTGTATAGAAGACCTGCGACAAGCTCAGGCTCTTGCTCGATCCTGGCGTGCTCAACCCGGAGATCTGGATCGAGGAGAACGTCTCAACACAGCCGCCGGCCAGACCCAGGGGGATCACCCAGATGATGATCGCGGCAGTGGACCGCAGGCCGATCGCCCCGAGGAAGAACGCGGCGGAGATGATGAGAAGTCCTGCGGCGATGAGGTGATAGTTGGTCAGGCGAAGGCGTTCCTTGATGACCCCCCCGAGAAAAGCCGCCACGGAGAATGCCAGAAACTGCAGCGTGATGAAAAACCCGAAGCTCGACGCAGGAACGCCCATGCTGGCCGAAAGCGTGGAGATCAGCGGGGCGACAGCGTTGCCGGAGATGGCGAAGGCGACAAGCGTGATGAACAGGGAGAGCAGGGGCATCGATACTCCTCGGAAAAGATTGTATGGTGCACTAGAGTGATTGCCGACATCGTTGTCAATATCGTCGGGAGGAGCTCGTGATGAATGACGTGGCAGCAGTTCTCCGCGATCTCATCTCCATTGACTCCGTGAATCCCGACCTCGTTCCCGGCGCGAAGGGCGAAGCCGAAATCGCCGCCTATGTGGCGGACTGGCTGCGCCGCGCGGGGCTCGACGTCGAGCTGCAGGAAACCGATCGGCCCGCCCGACGGAACGTGATCGCTATTGCCAGGGGCGCAGGGGCGGCGCCCGGCATAGCACGTGGGCAAAGCCTGCGCGCCGCCAGAGACGCCGGGGGCACCGGGGCGGCGCCCGGCATAGCACGCGGGCCAAGTCTGCGCGCCGCTGGGGGCGGCGGGTCCCTGCTTCTGAACTCCCACCTGGACACCGTGGGCGTTGCCGGGATGAGGGACCCGTTCGTGCCTTCCGTGCAGGACGGCCGGCTTTATGGCCGTGGAGCCCTGGACACGAAGGCCGCGCTTGCCGCGTTCATGGTGGCCATCGCCGGGTCGGCGGGGAAGCGCAGGCGCGGTGACGTGATCCTCACCGCCGTGGTTGATGAAGAGTACGCGAGTGCCGGCACAGAGGCTGTCGCGCGGAGCTACAAGGCGGATGCTGCCATCGTCGGGGAGCCGACGGGTCTTTCGATCGTAACCGAGCACAAGGGCTTCGTCTGGTTCGAGTGTGAGACCAGGGGGACCGCGGCGCACGGGTCGCTGCCGTCTGTCGGCGTCGATGCCATCGCCAAGATGGGCCGTGTGCTCACGGCGATCGACGCAATGGCCGCGCGATTCGCCCGGACGCAAGTGCATCCGACGCTGCACGCAGGCTCCATCCATGCCTCGCTGATCCGTGGCGGACAGGAGCTTTCAAGCTACCCCGCCTCTTGCCTGCTTTCGATCGAGCGGCGCACCATCCCCGGCGAACGCGTGGAGGACGTCGAACAGGAGTTGCGCGACGTCCTTGCCGCGGCCGCCGCTTTCGACCCGACTTTCTCCGCGACCCTGCGGCGCACCTTCGCCAGGAATCCGCTCGAGGTGCCGCATGACCTGCCGATCGTGAAGACCCTTGCCGCGCAGATCCGCGAGGCCACGGGCAAAGAGCCGGTCTACGCCGGCATGGGGGGCTGGATGGACTCCGCGCTGCTCGCCGATGCGGGGATCCCCACCGTGATCTTCGGTCCCTCGGGGGAAGGCCTGCACGGTGAGTCGGAGTGGGTGGACCTGGAATCCGTTCGCACGTGCAGCAGGATCGTGCAGGGCGTCATACAGGAGTTCTGCGCATAGGGCAGAACGGACAGACTATGAGAGATCTGCAAATATGTCGGCGAGTTGCGGATAGATACGCTTGTAGATCCCGCGTTGCTTTCGATAGACAGCCACCCGTTTCGGCTCGGGGAGCGTTGTATCCAGCGACTGGTCCCCGGCAGCGGCGCGCGCAATGGACCTGCCTGTGGCAAGAGCGCCGATCATCGCCGCCCCTATTCCGGAATGCTCTTCACCGCTCTGCCATTCGACGGGACGGTCGAATACGTCCGCAAGGATCTGTCGCCAGAGTGGACTACGGGCGCCTCCTCCCGAGCAGAGCACTGTTCTCACCGGAACATGCAGTTCCTTGAATATGTCCAGAGACTCGCAGAGCGAACAGGCTACGCCTTCCATGATAGCGCGAACCATGTGTGCATGGGTGTGCCGCAGCGAGAGACCGATGAAGCACCCCTTCGCGTGAGGATCCATATAGGGGGTCCGCTCGCCGCAGAGATACGGAGCGAAGAGCAGACCTTCCGAGCCCGCGGGTATCGTCTCTGCGTCACGCGAGATCCTCTCGATGACATTCCCGTCACCTGCCGCGGCGCCCAGTGGGGTGGCAACATTGCGCGCGAACCAGGACAGTGCCAGTCCGGCGGAAAGCGACGCGCCCATGAGAATCCATCGATCGGGAATCGCCCCGCAGAATGTGTGCATTCGGCTGTCGAGCACCACATGGTCAATTCCGGTGACGACAGTGCCTCCTGTGCCGATCGACACCGCCACGGTTCCCGGTGCGTCGACTCCGAGCGCGAGGGCGGCCATGGCGATATCCGCGCCACCCGCAGCCACCGGAGTTCCGGCGCGAAGCCCTGTCGCATCGGCGGCGGATTCCGTGATCTCCCCGGCGACAGCAGTCGTCTTCAGTACCGCGGGGAGCAATCGTTCATCGAGATCGTATTTCTTCAGCAATTCCGAGGCCCATCGTCGCTGCGCGACATCGAACAAAAGGCTGCTGGAAGCATCCGTTACGTCGGTTGCGATTTTTCCCGTCAATCGGTAGCGGATATAGTCCTTGGGGAGGAGAGCGTGTGCCGCCCGGTTGTAGATATCCGGCTCATTTCTCTTTACCCAGGACAACGATGGAGCCATGAAGCCGGTCGCAAGGGGCAGGCCGGTAACTGCACTGATTGCCCTGGTGCCGATCGTCTCCGCCCATTCCTTGCAGATGTCCGCTGTTCGCCTGTCGGGCCAAATGATGGCATCCCGAAGAGGGATCCCGTCCCGATCGAGGAGCACAAGCCCATGCATCTGGCCGGAAAGGCCGACCGCGTCGACGCGGACCCCCACCATGCTTTCGAGCTGCAGCAATCGCCGCAAGCAATCGGCCGTGGCGCGCCACCAGTCTTCCGGGGACTGCTCCGCGAATCCAGGCTGTGGCTCGCGGATCGCATAGTCGCGACCCTGGACCGCCAGAACATTGCCTTCCTCGCCGAGTGCAAGCACTCGAACGCTCGAAGTTCCGAGGTCAATTCCTATGGAGCAGTCCACATTCCGCCTCTCTACCGGTTCTCTCCGATCGATCAGTGACCGGCCGTCCCTTTGATTCTCTCTGCGATGGCACGGGGATCAAACCCGTACGCGACGCTCAGGTCTTTCATCGGCGCTGACTTCCCGAAGCTTTCGACCGAAATGATCAGGCCTGAATCGCCCGCAAGGCCTTCCCAGCCCTGCGAAACGCCGGCTTCGATCACGACGCGCCGGGACGCGGAGGGCACGATCTCCTCCCTGACGGTCCGTGGTGCCTTCAGGAACAGCTCTCTGCACATCATCGACACGACCCTCACGTCGTCCCTGCCCATGCTGCGCTTTGTCTCCAATGCGAGATTGACTTCAGATCCCGTGGCGATGATGACTGTCGCGGGCGTGCCGACTGAATCGGACACAACGTATGCGCCCGATTTCAGGCTCTCTTCCCAGCGCGGGTCGTCCTTTTCGTAGACCGTGAGAGACTGACGGCTCAAGATCAGGGCGGTCGGGCCTTTGGCCGTCGCAATCGCCATCTTCCATGCGACACAGGTCTCATCGGCGTCGCCCGGCCTCAGCACCGAAAGGCCGGGGATTGCCCTCAACGATGCGATCTGTTCGACGGGCTGGTGCGTCGGCCCATCCTCGCCCGCCAGGATCGAGTCATGGGTGAAGACGTAGACGACGGGGAGCTTCATCATGGCGGCGAGCCTGATGGAGGGCCTCATGTAGTCGCTGAATACCAGGTAGGTCGAACAGAACACCTTGAACAGGTGACTGACGGCGATCCCGTTGGCGATGGCAGCCATCGCGTGCTCGCGTATCCCGAAGTAGAAGCTCCTTCCCCCGGGATTGTCCGAAGAAAAAAAGTCCATTCCCTTCACGTACGTCGAGGTCGAATGCGACAGATCTGCCGATCCGCCGACCACGTTGCTGAAACTCGCCATCAGTGCCTTGAGCATTTCGCCGCTTGCCGCCCGGGTCGGCACCTTGGCCCCCTTCTCGAAATGAGGAAGCCTGATGGCGCTGAGATCCGGTTCCCGCTGGTATTTCAACCACTCCTCGTGTTTCTCGGGGTTTTCGCGGGTCCACAGCTCGAAAGTCTCCCGCCACTGCCTGTACTTTTCTTCCCACGCGAGCTTTTTGTTCGCAATGTATTCAGTTGCTTCAGGAGGCACGAAGAACTCCGATTCCTCCGGTACCCCCATGGCCCGCTTGCTCGCCCGGACCTCGGCTTCACCCAGTGGTGCGCCGTGCGCCTCGGGTGAGCCTGCCAGGTTGCAGGAGCCTTTCGCAATCACCGACTTCATGATGATCAGGGTCGGACGGGTGGATTCGCGTTTTGCCGCGGCGACGAATCGCATGATCTTCGGGATATCGTAGGCGCTTCCCTCGAAGACCTGCCAGTTGCAGGCAGCGAAGCGCTTCCTCACATCATCGGTGAAGCACAGCTTCGTCGATCCTTCGATCGTCACTCCATTCGAATCATAGAACACCACGAGCTTTCCCAGCCCCAGATGCCCGGCGAGGGAGCTGGCCTCGTAGCTGAGCCCTTCCATCAAGTCACCGTCGCCGGCGAGGCAATAGGTATGGTAGTCGATGAGCGCCCTTTCGGTGTTGAATCGGGCGGCCAGCATGCGCTCCGCAATGGCCATCCCGACTGCATTCGCAATCCCCTGTCCGAGCGGCCCGGTCGTCACCTCCACTCCCGGAACGATCCCGTATTCCGGATGGCCTGTGGCCTTCGAGTCCAGCCGACGGAAGCTCCTGATGTCGTCAACGGAGATGTCGTAGCCGCAAAGATTCAGCAGGGTGTACTGGAGCAGGCACCCATGGCCGGCTGACATCACGAACCGATCGCGATTGGCCCAGGCAGGGTCTTGAGGATAGTGGTTCAGGATTTCGCCATAGAGCGTGGCGCCCAGCTCGGCGCAGCCCATGGGTTGCCCCGGATGCCCGGAACCCGCCCGCTGGACTGCGTCCATGGAAAAGGTCCTAACTGCCGTCGCAACGGCCCTGATGCCTGGTATATCCATATAGTCTCCCCATAGTCATATGTGGCGTGGGCACACCAATGGCCTGCGATTTCTGTATGGTTATTCGTTGCTTGAAGGAAAGAACGTCATCGAGCGCCCTACGAAGTGTCTATCACGCGTCTTTTGTTTTGTCAATATAAGAAAGAAAAAGGAAGTTACGGCTGTGATATTCCGTTCCGAGATGAACCCCTGTTTCGAGTTGAGCGTTCTCTATCGGGTTTGATGCCCTATTCCCCTTCGCCGGATTCTTCTCGATCGACGTAGCCGTCGACGGTCGGCGTGCCGGGATGAGAAAGTACTCCTTTGAGCTCGGCGTAGGGGGGGGGCAACCACGTCAAGTCCCATCTCTTCCAGCCTCTGCCGTTCTTTGGGATTGATCCTGTCGATCCTCGCAACCTGTACGAACCAAGGAGGGTCCGCCATTTGTCGAGAGAATCGGCGCCAATAACACAGTCTGCATGCTACTATCCGCAAGAACCACAAGTCAATCGATTGCGTCGCTTGTCAAATCGAAGGCGGCAATCGAGTCCGGAAGCACCCATACCATACGAATTACGGGTATTTCCCATTAGTTATTGTATCGTAATGAGTTGGATGCTACGCGCCTCGCTATCAGGGTACCGTTACACGCCCTTTGACTGCGATCCGCCCCTGGCCTCCTGTCGAAACGACTCGGAATGCGCGGTGAATTTACCCGAAAATGACCGCGAATGGATTGTCGCTTCACTTCTTTTTCCCTTTTTATGTTGACAAATCTGTATGAGTGTGCTGAAACTGGATGCGCGAACGAATCACCGGGCTGCCAGAGAAACTGATCGTATCGACGACCTCGATTGGTCGCTGTCTGCTGGTCGCTCGATTCTCGTTCGGGCAGGAGCATTGTGGCTTGCCAGATTTCTTTCGCAGGAGGAGAGGAGAAAGACAGAGAGAGCGCATTCCAGGAAAGATCCGAGAAGTGGCGGATTCGCATTTCCCGGATACGGGTGTCACCAGCGCTTGGGTGACACGTGACATCATTTATGGGACTTGAAGAAACTCAAGTCTCACCGTCTGGTGCTTCAGATGAAGCGCAGACGCCGAGAAAGAGGAGGTTCGAATGTCATTTGGTCGTTCTCGGACAACGATCCTGCTAGCTTCATTCCTCGTGGTTTCCTCGTTGCTGTTCGCAGGCGGGCAGAAAGAGCCCACCAAGGCCGGCGATCTCAAGAAGGTGACGATTGGCGTCGACATCCACGGGATTGCAAACGCGTACTGGAACCAGGAGCTTGAGGGCGCGAAGCTATTTGCCGCGTCCCTCCCCGAGGGAACCGCTACCGTCCAGGCCCTCATTTCCAATGGGGATCCCAACACGGAGCTTCAGAACATAAAGAACTTCGTCGCATCGAAGGGGCCGAACGTCATCATATACTCTGACCCCTGCGGCGCGGCGGCTGTTCCGCCGATCGCGGAGTTTCTCGAAAAGTCGCACGTGTATTTCGCTACCACGTGGGCCCTTCCCCAGGGATTCGACCCGACGCAGTACAAGTACTACGCGGCGTACTCGAGGGTGAATACGGTGAAGCAGGGCTATGATACCGCCGTTGCGCTGTTCAAGTCGTTGAAGACGCCCGGCAAGGGGAAGATCCTCGCGCTCCAGGGACCCTTGAGCGACGATGCCAACATCCACCGCGTCATGGGGTTGAAGAACGCCCTCAAGGAGTATCCCGACGTCGAGCTCCTCGACCTGCAGGTGGGCAACTGGGATCCCCAGCAGGCGCTGAGCATCACGCAGACCTGGCTTGCGAAATTCCAGGATGTCGACGGTATCTGGGCGGCGAATGACGACATGATACTTGCGGCCGTTCAGGCGCTCAAGGCAAAAGGGCTCAACGGGAAGGTGAAGGTCACCGGGACAGACGGAGTCCCTGCCATGGCTGATGCGATCAGAAGCGGCGACGTCGTCGCGACCATAGCGAACAACGGCTTTCTCCAGGGTGGCTACATGACGGCGTTCGCCTACGCCTCGTTCATCGGCAAGATCGACACGATGAAGCAGCCCAAGGGCATGCGCCTTTTCAACACGAACGCGCTCTTTGTCGACAAGTCGAATGTCGACCAGTGGGAGAAGGACCTCATCAAGGGCAAGCCCACGTACGATTTCAATGATCTGAACTTCGCCATTCAGAGCCCCTACGAGCTGGAGACGAAGTAATTTCTGGAGTAGACTGGTGGAGGTGAGATCGCCTCGCGGCGATCTCACCTCGTGATAGCGAATAATGGAAGTGACCCATAATCGCGGCCATTTTCGGGACGCGCCGACCAACGGCCGGACGGGTGCCTGTCGTGGCTCGATCGAGGCTGCGCTTCGTTCGTCAAATACCGACCTGACCTGACCTGGGCGGGGTTGCGGAGTAGGGAGCAATGACCACAGAAGAAAACAACTCGAGCAGAAGAAGTGACATCACCTCACGAACGGTCACCGCCGAGTTTTCCGAGAGAATCGCTGCTGAACGCAGGAAGAACAGGATCATCCAGCTGGGTCCGCTCATGGTGATGATCGTGCTGATAGTCGTCATGTCGGCCTTCGTGCCGGGGTTCTTCAGCTTCATCAACCTGGTCAGCGTGCTTCAACAGGTCGCCACTCCGCTCGTGCTGGCAATGGGGCTGACCTTCGTCCTGCTGCTGGGGAGCATCGATCTTTCCCTCGAAGGTGTCATGGGCTTTGCGGGATCCATCGTGGCCCTGCTCGTGTTGAACACGAAGAACTCCCTGAACCTCGGAGTGCTGGGAATCCTGATCGCGGTCACGGTGGGCACGCTGTTCGGAATCGTCTCCGGGACCCTGCACACGCGGCTGAAGATCCCGTCATTCATGGTGACCTTCGGGATGGGAAGCGCAATCACTGGATTCGGGGTCCTCAGCTACAGGGGGATCCCGGCATCCGTGAATGACCCGATGTTCGCGCACATCGCCTCAGGAACCTTCCTGGGCATGCCCCTCCTCACGTGGTTTGCCCTGGTCATATTCTTTATCGCACTCCTGATCGAGCGCTACACGGCATTCGGCCGCCATGTCTACGCGATCGGAGAGAATGAGAGCATGGTCAGGGCGAGCGGAATCAACGTCGATCGGATCAAGGTCGCCGTTTTCGCATGGTCTGCCTTCTGTTCGAGCGTTGCGGGAGTCTTTGGAGTGATCAAGCTCAACATCGGCGAGGTCATCATCAGTAACGGCTTCCTGTTCTCCACGATTACCGCCGTTGTGGTCGGCGGCACCTCTCTGGTGGGAGACAGCGGGGGGGTGGTGCAGTCGCTGGTCGGGGTCATTATAGTGATAATCATCCAGGACAGCATGATCCTTCTCGGAGTGAACTCCTATGTTCAACCCGCGGTTCAGGGCTTGATCGTGGTTGCCGCCGTTGCGCTCACAGTGGCCAGAAGCAAGAAGCTTATTTTCAAGTAGGTGGGAGAGCGATCGTGGAAGACGTGCTGTTTCGGATCAGAAACATCGGAAAAGAGTATCCCGGCACCGTGGCACTCGCGGGCATAGACCTGGATGTTCGCAGGGGTGAGATCGTCGGGCTCGTGGGCGAGAACGGCGCCGGCAAGTCGACGCTCGGCAAGATCATCTCCGGCGTCATCGAACCCGACGAAGGGACGTTGACCCTCCGGGGACGGTCGCTCGTGTTGCGTTCGCCGAGAGAGGCGATCGCGAACGGCATCATTACCATCGCCCAGGAACTCGCTATCGTCCCGGGCTTGACTGTGGCCGAGAACGTCTATCTCGGCTCGGAGGTCGCGACCGCCGGCTTCGTGCGTCGTCGTGAGGCGCGGCGCCGTTTTCGCGAGTTGGCCCGTCACGCCGGGTTTGATCTCTCTCCCGATGCTCGCGCCTCAAACCTTTCGACGGGTGACAAACAAAAGATGGAGATCATGCGGGCGCTGTCGCGCAACGCATCGATCGTGGTGATGGACGAGCCGTCAGCGGCTCTCTCGAGTAACGAGACGGCGGCGCTGCACGAAATTATTCGATCTCTGGCCCGTAGGGGCAGTGCGGTCGTGCTCATCTCACACTTCCTCTCCGAGGTCCTGTCGCTGTCGGACACGATCACGACCTTGCGCGACGGACTTCTCATTCGTACCGTCGAGGCCGCGGGCGCGACCGAGGACTCGTTGATCGAAGGGATGCTCGGACGGTCCCTGACCTCGGCGTTCCCGGAGAAGGTCTCCGTCGACAAGGATGCTCCCGTCGTTCTCGAAGTGGA
Organism: Spirochaetaceae bacterium; assembly: GCA_003141795.1. The sequence goes on from PLNO01000137.1 coordinate 16,896, forward strand.
CCATCTGAGCGCGCCCGGGGTGAAGGACTGTTCCTTCGTCCTGCATCGAGGAGAGATCCTCGGAATCGCCGGATTGGTCGGCGCGGGCCGTTCGGAACTCGCGCGGGCCATCTTTCGCGACGCCAAGGTCTCCGCGGGAACGGTCCGGCTCGGAGGTTCCGAACTCGGCGGACACAGCCCACACCGTTCGATCGGTCGTGGTCTCGCGCTCATCCCCGAGTCGCGCAAGGAGATGGGCCTCATGATGGGTCGTTCGGTGAGAGAGAATGTCTCGCTTTCGCGACTCGACCTCGTCAGCCGCTTAGGATGGATCGCCGCCATTCGCGAGCGCCGGATGGTGTCCCAGTTGATGCAGAAGACCACCGTCAAAGCGGCGAACATGGGGTTGCCGGTGTCGATGCTGTCGGGTGGTAATCAGCAGAAACTGCTCTTCGCTCGCACGGTGATGTGCACGCCGTCGGTACTCATAGCCGATGAGCCAACGCGAGGTGTCGACGTCGGTTCGAAGCGCGCAATCTACGACCTTCTGGTGGAGATGGCCCAGGACGGGATGGGCGTCATCGTGATCTCCTCGGAGCTTGAAGAAGTGCTCGGGCTGGCTCACCGTACCCTCGTGATGCGTCACGGACGTTTCACCGCGGAACTCACCGGTCCGGAAATGAACGAGCAGGCTGTGCTGGCGGCTGCGTTCGCCGAGACCGCGTCAACTGAGGAGACCACATGACGAACCAGACCTCCGAACACCCCGACGCGCTCGAAGATCCAGACGGCGCGCGAAGGGGACTTCGTTCCGGCGGCTTGCAACTGCTGCAGTCGTGGCGGACGGCCGGAATCGCTATTCCTTTCCTGCTCCTGTTCGTGACCCTTTCAATCACGAGCGCGCCGTTCTTGCACACCACGAACCTCATCAACATCCTCGACCAGCAGGCCGCGACCCTCTGCATCGCGGCCGCGGGCACGTTGGTACTCGTGGCCGGCGGGATTGACCTCTCCGTCGGGGCGACGTACGGGCTCGCCACCGTCGTGGCCGGTGAGATCGCCGCTCATCACTCACCCGTGCTCGCGATTGTCGCGGCGATCCTCGTCGGGCTCTTCGTCGGTTTGGTCAACGGGCTTATCGTGACGGTCTTCAAGATCAACGCGCTGATCACGACCCTGGCGATGTCATTCGTCATCGGCGGTTTGGCCCTCAAGGTGTCGGGCGGGAATCTTATCGTCCTGTCCGCAAACTCAGGATTCTTCAGGTTCGCCAACGCGCAGTTCCTCACGGTTCCGAGCGCGGTGTGGATGACGCTCGTCTTCGTCGTCGTCTTGGGCCTTCTCCTGTCGCGCAGCACGTTTGGCCGCTACGTGATCGCCTCGGGAGGCAACGCCGAGGCAGCGCGCCTGGCTGGGGTGCGCGTCAACCTGATCCGGGTCGTCGCCTTTACCTTGAGCGGCGGCGCGGCGGGCCTTGGCGGGGTCATCGACATCTCGCGCCTGCTCAGCGCCCAGGCGGCCAGCGGCGGCAGCGCCCTCGCTTTCACGGTACTGGCGGGCATCGTGGTCGGAGGCACCTCGATCGCCGGAGGAGAGGGGTCGGTCTGGCGCACGGGTATTGGCGTACTCTTCATAGCGCTCATCGGCAACGGATTTGACCTGCTCGGTGTCGACCCGCTCTACCAGCAGATCGTCCTGGGGCTGATCCTGCTGTTCGCGGTGGGCCTCGACTCGTGGGCCCGTCAGCGTCGGCGCTAAGGCGACGGACAGCCGAGTTCAATACCAGGAGGAATTATGGGAATTCATACATACGGAGCTAACTCGGTCGACTGGGAGAGTCGCGTTGACATGTCGCGTCTGCGCGAGGAGCGCCTGGCGAAGCTACAGGCCGAGCTCGAGCGTTCGGACCTCGGTGCACTGCTGACATTTGATTTTCACAACATTCGCTACATGACGGGCACCCACATCGGGACGTGGGCCATGGACAAGCTCATCCGTTTCGCACTGCTGCCCCGTGGTGGCAAGCCGATCGTGTGGGATTTCGGCTCGGCGGCGCGCCATCACCAGCTCTACAACCCGTGGTTGAGCGGTGTCCAGATTGCGCCTGATGGCACTGAGATCCCGTACGAGGGCGCGCGCGCGGGCATTTCGACGCTGCGTGGCGCGATCCCGCCCGGCGCCGACCGCGCGGGCTCCGTGGCGACGAAGATCAAGGAGGTGCTGCACCAGTTCGGGCTCGAGAAGGAGCCGGTGGGCGTGGACGTCATCGAGATGCCGGTGCTCGCCGCCTTTGCCAAGGAGGGCATTACTCTGGTCGACGGCCAGCAGGTCTTTCTCGAAGCTCGACGCCTGAAGACCAACGACGAGATCTCGCTGCTCGCCCACGCTGCCTCGATGGTCGACGCCGCCTACGAAGAGCTCTACTCGTTTCTTCGCCCGGGGGTGAAGGAGAACGAGTGTGTCGGGCTCGTCAACAAGACGCTGTACGACCTCGGTTCAGAGCACGTCGAGGGCGTCAACGCGATCTCCGGCGAGCGGTGCTCGCCGCACCCTCACGTCTACAGTGACCGTCTCATCCGTCCGGGCGACCCGGCGTTCTTTGACATCCTTCACAGCTACAACGGCTACCGGACCTGTTACTACCGGACCTTCGCGGTCGGCAGCGCCTCGGTCGCCCAACGCGACGCGTACACCAAGTGTCGTGAGTTGATCGACACCGCTATTGCGCTGGTGAAGCCCGGTGCCACCACGGCCGACATCGTTTCTGTCTGGCCGACGGCCCAGGAGTTCGGATTCCCGAATGAAGAGGCGGCCTTTGGTCTGCAGTACGGGCACGGGATTGGCCTCTCGATCTGGGAACGCCCGATTTTCAGTCGGATGATCTCTCTCGATCACCCCGAGGTGCTCGAAGAGGGGATGGTGTTCGCGCTCGAGACTTATTGGCCTGCCAAGGACGGATGGTCGGCTGCGCGAATCGAAGAGGAGCTCGTGGTGACCGCAACGGGATGCGAGGTGATCACGAAGTTCCCGGCCGAAGAACTTCTCGTTGCGGGCAAGAGGTACTACGCGGCCGGGGGAGAACTGACGGGACTTCGAGAGTCCCAGTCGAACCTGAACACCTCGTGGGGAAAGGGCACGTCGGCGTAACTCCCGTCGCGCGAAGCACCGAGCACGACACGAGGAGGAGGGTGTCGGCGAGGAGTCGGCGCGAAGACGAGCAATGTACTATGTTAAGTCCTGCTTCAATGTTCTAAGTAATAATTAACAGTGTCCCGATGGAATTCCATTACCAGGCACCCAAAAGTGGGCGCCCATCCAAACAAGTCAAGAGGATCGAATGAATCAGAGTGCTGCCAAGATCATTGCCGTGACCGGTGCGACCGGTGCCCAAGGGGGCGGCCTCGTCCGGGCGATTCTCGCCCATCCCGACGGTGGCTTCATCGCCCGTGCGCTGACCCGCGATCCAGAATCCGAGAAGGCCCAAGCGTTGGCCGCCCTCGGGGTCGAGGTGATCAAGGCCGACCTCGATGACGAGGCGAGCCTCGTCGCAGCCTTTAGCGGCGCCTACGGCGCGTACTGCCTCACGAACTTTTGGGAGCACTTCTCGCCGGACAAGGAGATCGTCCAGGCCGGGAATCTCGCCCGGGCGGCGAAGACCGCTGGTGTATCGCACGTGATCTGGTCCACTCTCGAAGACGTACGCGACTTCGTTCCGCTCAGTGACGACCGCATGCCCACACTCTTGGAGAAGTACAAGGTCCCACACTTCGACGCCAAGGGCGAGGCCAACCACTTCTTCACCGATGCCGGGGTGCCCACGACGATGCTCAACACGTCGTTCTACTGGGACAACTTGATCTACTTCGGCATGGGTCCCGCCGCGGGCGAAGACGGGACGCTCGCCATCACCTTCCCGCTCGGCGACAAGAAGCTCGCCGGGATCGCCGCCGAGGACATCGGTGGTTGCGCCTATGGTGTCTTCGCCGCGGGTGACAAGTTCATCGGCGAGACCGTCAGTATCGCTGGTGGACACTTGAGCGGACAAGAGATGGCGGACAGTCTCGGCAAGGCCCTCGGCAAGGAAGTCCGCTACAACGCCGTCAGCCCGGACGTCTACCGGTCGTTCGGGTTCCCCGCCGCCGATGAGCTCGGCAACATGTTCCAGTTCAACGCCGAGTTCTCTGACCAGTACTGCGCCAAGCGCGATCTTGACGCCACCCGCAAGCTCAATCCGGGTCTGCAGTCCTTCGACACGTGGCTCGCCACCAACGTCAGCAAGATTCCGTTGGGTTAGACACTCAGCTACACCAGCTGGCGCAAGAGAGCTCGTTCGACCTCGAGGCGGCCGTTGTGGAGCGCGTTGTCTCCACTGTTGTGTGCGATGCGGACGCTACCGAGGAGGAAGCGCTCAATCAAGAATTTCCGAATCGATTTGCAGATCCATTAAATCGCCCTCATCCGGCATACGCAGCGCATTTCATTTACAGCTTCCTTGAAGGCTCAATAGCAGTAATCGCAGATCGAGAAGGGTTATTTGAATCAAATGCGCAATCCTTGAACGAGACCTTTGAACAGCTGATTTACATACTCGAATCAACCGAATCAACGACAACATCTTGTCGCGCGATGTCACATCTCACGACTGAGACGGGCAAGCCAATCCATATCGGCGACTTCACGGTCCATCCGGAGAACGGCTCATTTGACTCGATGATAGAGATCACCGAAGGGCTGGTCCCAAATGCACGAAACGCTTTCGGTTTGAAGGTACCCAATTTCTATGACCCTCCACACTCTTTAATTGTCCGCAGCGTCGCAGTAAATGAAGTCAGTGAAACCGATTATTTCTATGACACTTATTTGCTCGCTAACAACTTGACTGCTGAAATCGAAAAGTTTCTTCTGCTTGACCGCCTCTTGCACTCCGGCTCTCACCAATCGTGTTGGCAATTAATCGGGGAATCCGCACTTGTATCAAGGTCCTGACCGATATACAGGGCATTCGAAAAGTCTGGCATTCCAGATCCTCGATTTGCTCGAGTGATTTCACTCTCTGAGGACGAATCTCCTGCATTTACCGCACTCGGTCAACTCATTGATACCGCAACCATTAAGCGCGACGGTATGGCTTCAACGTCATTTGATTTAGGGCTGGCGAAATTCAATCGCTCGTTTGAACCCGGCAACGACTTCGAGCACTTCATTGATCTAGCCACGTCGCTCGAAGCGATCTTGATTGGCGGCTCTAAAGACACGGATTCGATAACACTTCGACTTCGACACCGGGCGTCGGCCCTACTCGCAACCCAGGACGATTCTGGTGAATCAATCTCGAAGGATATCCAAGTACTCTACGGACTTCGCTCACGGCTAGTACACGGTGGAAACATGACCATCTCAGATGTGCGCAAATCCATCACACCGACCTAGTGCGGGTGTTCGAGCCAACTCGGTACACGAGACGAGTCCGGGCATCTGGTCGCTCGCGTGGTCCGTCAAGACGAGGGCGTCCCAGTGGACCACCGTCACTCCGAGGACTCCCCGGATTGCTACGAGTTCGCTGGGTAGGCGGCTTGGGAGCGAAGGGATTGAGTTCTGACCCTCGACGGAAGCGACATTGGGGTTGCCGAGCATGTCGACGAGTGTTCCGATGGCCACCTCTCCACCGACCGGGCACTGTGGTCGGCCACGACCATGCCCACGACACCAATCGTCACACTGGCGATAAACAGCGCGAGCACAAGACCGCTGATCGAGCGAAAGGCAGCGCGGGGATTATCGGAAAGTCGCCGTCCCGCGAGGAGGACGTCGGGCCTACTTGTACGTCGGGTCATCACGCGAGCGCCCGTGTAAGTAAGCCACGGACCGGCGGTGACGAGGCCGACCATCATGAGGAGGAACCCGACGAAGTCCGCGTAAACCAGGATCTTGTCGTTCGGGTGCCCGACGACAGCGAGCAGGGCGAGCGCAGCCGTTTCGTGTCGCGGCTGCTATTGGATCGGTAGAAGTGTCAATTCGTTGGTGTGAACAAATTTTCGACGCCATGCACAGACGCATTGCATACCTTACGAAGAAGTGTTCGGACGATTGGGCCACGCTGCTCTCCCGTGGACCTCCGGGGTGGCGGATTCGCGAAATCTCACATCGTCTGCGCTCATTCCTCCGGAATTCTTGCGAGCATGCTCAGGACCTCATCA
>PLNO01000232.1 GCA_003141795.1 Spirochaetaceae bacterium
ATGAGCTTCTTTATCCGCACGAGCTCCCGCGCCTGGATGCTGATGTCCACCGCCTGGCCGGAAACCCCACCCCAGGGCTGGTGGATGAGGATGCGTGAGGAGGGCAGCGCGGCGCGCTTTCCGTGCGTGCCGCAGGCGAGGAGCAGCGCGCCCATGGAGGCCGCCTGGCCGATGCAGATGGTCTGCACGTTGGGCTTGATGTACTGGATGGTGTCGTAGATGGCGAGCCCCGCCGTCACCGATCCGCCGGGGGAGTTCACGTAGAGGTGGATGTCCTTCTCGGGATCCTGGGATTCCAGGAAGAGCAGCTGCGCCACCACCAGGTCCGCGTTCACGTCGTAGATCTCCCCGTCCACGAACACGATGCGGTCCTTGAGGAGCCGGGAGTAGATATCGTAGGAACGCTCTCCGCGCCCGGTCTGCTCGATGACTATCGGAACGAGGTTGGTGTCCATTTCATCCATCGAATGCCGTCCTTGCCAATGCCTGACTCATCCTTAATGGTACCTAATTCCCCTGGAGAATGTCCAATACTTTCCGCTTCTCTCCGGCGCGGATCGTCGTCTTGGTGAGGAGATGATCGTAGAGCTTGTCCATGCGGAGGTTACTCCTCATGTAGTCCACCAGGTCGTTCTTCGAGAGGCTGTCCTTCAGCTCATCGGGGGTCACCTGGCGCTCCGCCGCCATCTTCGCGATCTCCTCGTCGAGGTCGCTGTCTTCGACTGCGATGCCTTCCTTCTTTGCGATCTCCGACACGACGAGCTGCAGACGCGCCCGCTTCTCAGCGCCGGGTGTCCACTCGGTGCGCAGCTCATCGATGCTCTTTCCCTGCTGGGCGAGCAGCGCGGTGAGCTGCTTTTCGTCGACGCGCAGCCTGCTGGCGTACTCCTGCCACATCGACTCCAGTTGGTAGTCCACCATCGATGCCGGCAGGGGGATCTTCGAGGTCTCCACGACGGAATCGAGCACGCGGGTGATGGTCTTGGAGCGCAGCGCCGATTTCACCGCGTCTTCCAGCTTCTTGCGGATATCAGCCTTCAGGTCGTCGAGGGTCTGAAACTTTTCGCTCATGTCCTGGGCGAGCTCGTCGTTGATCTCGGGGAGCTTCTTCTCCTTGATGCTGTTCAACGTGACACGAAGAATCACGGTCTTTCCCGCGAGCACCTTGGTCTCGAAATCCTCGGGGTAGGTCTTCGTGACGATCTTCGTGTCGCCTTTCTTCATTCCGACGACGTCGTCGTCGACCTTGTAGACATTGTAACCGGTTCCGACCTCGAAAACGAAGGCTTCGCGCTTCGTGCCTGCCCGCTCGGTGCCGGCCTCGTCGATCTCCACGTAATCGAGATTGACGATGTTGCCCTTCTCCACGTCACCGGCCTCTTTGTCGGTGAAAAGCGCGTTCTGCTCCTGGATGCCCTGGAGCTCGCGGCCGAGATCCTCGTCGGTGATCTCCCACGCGGGCTGATCGACCTCGAGCCCAAGGTAGGGGCCCAGCTCGATCGCCGGGAAGGTGTCGTAGATCACTTCGAAGGAGTATTCCTTTCCGAGCTCCAGGGCGTCGTCCGCCTTGATCTCGGGGGTGGCGTACGGGATGGGCTTCTGCTCCACGCTCTCGAAGACCTCGGAGAGGCTCTTGTCGAGCACCTCGCCCCGGGTCTGGTCCACGAGGGCCGGGCCGAGCTTGCGGATGACGATCTCGCGCGGCACCTTGCCCCTGCGGAAGCCGTCCAGATGCGTCTTCTCGCAATATTCCTTGACGATGCTGTCGTATTCCTTCTGCACATCCTCGGCGGGAATGTGGATCCTGAGCTTCACCTGGGAGTTTTCGAGGAGCTCGACTTCCTTCGTAGCGTTCACATGTAACCTCTCTCTGGAATCGAATGAAAAAAAAGCGACCCGGATAAACTTCCAGATCGCCTTCTCCGTGAGCGGGAAACGGGACTTGAACCCGCGACATCCACCTTGGCAAGGTGGAGCTCTACCAACTGAGCTATTCCCGCGTGTTCTCTGCCTCTGCAACGGCGCTCCACGCACGCGAATCCGTGAAGCTCACCTTGCATTTTCCACTGCGAGAGAAGGGATTTGAACCCTCAAGCCTTGTCGGCACCAGATCCTAAGTCTGGCGTGTCTGCCAAATTCCACCACTCTCGCCTGGATAGTAACAACGGCAACCGGGCCCCGTCAAGAACCCGACCCGACCGTCGTTTTGAGCCGCGCAGGACTCGAACCTGCGACCCGAAGATTAAGAGTCTTCTGCTCTACCAACTGAGCTAGCGGCCCATGAAAAAGAACGCGTCCGGCAGGACTCGAACCTGCNNGCTCTATCCAACTGAGCTACGAACGCTTGCACGGTCGAGCCCAGCCCCAGAAACCCGCCGAGGGGCTTTTACCACTCACCCTGCCCTCTCGGCGTCCCTTCGGGCCGCCTGCCGGGCTTCGCGCCGCTATCGCGGCGCTTCGGGTGGGTGATGGGTCTCGAACCCACAACTTCCAGATCCACAGTCTGGTGCTCTGCCAATTGAACTACACCCACCGTGCGCCGAGAAATATGACCAAAGACCGGCTTTTTGTCAACACTATGCGACGCTATTTGTTGGCGCAAAGCAAAAATGTCCCCTCAGACCAGCCATTCATTAGGCGGCAATCCGGCGCTTCCCCGTGAAGCCAATCATGCCGGCTACCGACAACTTGCCCTAATCCATCACCTATCTCTTGACGATACCGACGTGAAAGGCAGCTTCTGCGCGGCCGCTTTCGACACGGTTACCGCACCCGCTTCTCATAGCTCCGCCTCTCGATGCCTGCATCAACAAACCCCGCGCTTGTCTGCTTCTCTTCCGTAATCAGGCGCCGGATGCGCCGTTCCTCGCTGCTTCGATGACCGCCTTGAGGTTCTCTCCCGGGGTTCCGGGAGAGACGCCTCCCCCCGCTGACAGCATGAACGCGGGATGCCCCTTGTTGGCATTCAGGCATGCGCGCGCCCGCGCACCCGATTCCTCCCTCGTTCCTTGCGCGAGCACGTCGAGCGGAGGAACGTTTCCCATCAGGCACACGTTGTCCCCGACGAGCCCTCGCACGGTCTGGATGTCCCGCAGGTGGGTGAAATTGAACACGTTCACGCCGAGATCGTGCAGGAACTCGTAACACACGGAGGAGTCTGCGTCGTTGTGGTAGGCCTTCACAGCCGCCTTCACATTGAAGACATCCTTAAGGTGTGGATGGGCGAACTCCCGATAGTCGTCGCGGGAGAGGAACCCCACGACGTCGTCAAGCACCAGCACTCCNNATACCTGGAGCTGCGCGTCGAGCCACTCCTTCACGGCGCGGGTGGTGACATCGAGGAGTCGCGCGGTCCTGGCGGGCTCGGTCTTCAGGCCGACGAGGAAGGCCGTGAGCCCGATCAGATGCGCGGCGAGCGCAAGCGGCCCCCGGACGGCTGCGATCTTGATGTCCATGCCCAAAGCGCGGACGCGCGGTACAGCGTGGCGGTAGTGCGACAGCACGAGCGGCATCAGGCCGTCGCTGAGGGGGTTGGGAGGCTGCAGATCGTCGAGATCCGCGATGTCGTCTCCGATCGGATGGATCGAAGGCGGTTGCGCGTCGGAGAAGCTCACGGGACACCCGAACCCCGACGGTTCCGCCGCCATCCCCGGTTCAACCCAGAAACCGGGGAGGAAGACTGCCTCGGGAAACCTGTTCATGACGGTAAGGTTGGCATTGAGCCAAGTCTCGGGCTCCGCGATATAGTCCACGGTGGAAATGCTGAGATACGGCGGGATCCACGGGCTGTCGGCGATGAACGCCGCCGGCACGGCTGGCTGCGGTTCTCCACGCGCCGCTTTCAGGATCTGCTCCCACTGGCTTTTCCTCATCCGCTCCTCCCCGCCGGCTCCTGCAGGCCGTACAGGCGAATCGCGTTCTCTGCATAGATCATTCGTAGCTGCGCCTCCGTGAACAGGCCGCTTTCCGCGACGTAGTCGATCAACTGGCGATACGGGGCATTCACGGCGACCGATGGGAGGTCGCTGCCCCACAGGATGCGTTCCGCACCGACGATGTCACGTGCGATCCCCGCGTAGCGGCATGCCGAGGGGAAAGGATAGGGCTCGGGCTTGGTGCTGTTGGGAATCGAGGCAAGGGTGAAAGACACGTTCGGAATTGGAGAGAGCGCCGCCAGGGCCGCGCTCACCTCGTCGAACCGCCCGGGGCCGGGGTAGAACAGGTGCTCCACGATGAAGCGGATCCCCGGGTGGCGCCGCGCAACCCGTATGAGGGAATCGAGCTGGAAGCTCGGCTCACCGAAGGTGCCGAGGTCGAGGCTTACGACGAGACCATGTTCCTGCGCGAGCTCCCAGATCGGCGCCATGAGATCCCCGTCGAGATGAAAGTCGGGGTGATAGCCCATCAACCCGAAGGAACGGCTGATCTCGAACTTGAACCCGCGAAAGTGATATTCCCCCACGAGGCGCTCCATTATGGACGGGACCTCGTACGCGTAGGGGTCGAAGGTCCCCATCCCGTACAACCTGTCGGGGAACCTCTGCTGGGCTTCCGCCGTGTAATCGTTGCAGTAGCCGTAGAAGGAGCCCTGCATCATCACCGCTTTCGAGATCCCGTGCTCATCCATCACATTGACAAGGCGATCGGGGGTGAAGGAGGTGTCACCCCACCCCTGGGGGATGAGACGGGCCTCCTCCCCGTCGATCCACCGCACCCTGCCGTTTCCGATCGCGCGGGATTCACCCTTGCGACCGATGCCGGCAATGTGCTCGATCACGTGGGTATGAGCGTCAACGACCGTATAATGTGCTGTCCCCACCATCGCGAGCCTTTCCTGTCAGCGCTGCTGACCCGATGCGTTCACAGCTGGAGCTTGTTGACCATGGAAGCGATCAACTTGGCTGAGGCGATGTGCTCCCGCATCGCCTCAGCCGCGCCATCCGCGTCCCGCGCCAGGATTCTCTCGATGATCTTCGCATGCTCGTCGTTGCTCGCGCGCAGACGGTCATGGATCCTGGCTCCCAGGGCGACGATGCGCATGTTCTGGGAGAGAACGCCCTCCATCAGGCGGATCAGATACCTGTTCTTCGTTCGTTCGGCAAGATAAAAATGAAGCTGGAAGTCACTTTCGATGATCGAGTCGGTGTCGTACTTATCCTTCGTGAAAACCTTGTGGAACTTCGCGAGCATGTCCTTTTCCGCCACGGGGGTGGCGAGCTTCGCGATGAGAGGCTCGATCGCCTCCCGGACCGTGTAGATCTGACTCACGTCCCCGATGGAGATCGGCGCGACAATCACCCCGCGCCTGGGCATGACGACGAGCAAGTCCTCCCGTTCCAGAGCATTGACCGCCTCGCGGATGGGGGTCCTGCTTACTCCGATCTCTTCCATCAAAGCGTTCTGGTCCACAACGGCGCCCGGCATCAGCTCACACCTGACGATCTTGCGTTTGATGACCCCGTACGCTTTGTCCTTCAGCTTCGGGAGGTTGTCATTGTCGCTCATCGGACCTCGATTCATGCTCTTGGTTCCCGCGAGGAAATATAGCGTGCCACCGGTTTCGCCGCCAGTGATGCGCACCTATGCGGCCGCCATTCGTCTTCCCCTTGGGACGGAAGCGACAAGGATGATCATCAACAGCGCGCCCTGGATGATCTTCTGGTACGACACGGGGAGCATCGTCAGGTTCAGGAACATGATCATGAGGCTCAGAAGGAGGGCGCCGGCAACGGCGCCTGCCACGCTCGACTTGCCGCCCGCTGCGCTCGTCCCGCCGATGACCGTCGCGGCAACCGATGTCATGAGGTAGGACACGCCCATGTCCTGGGAGGCTCCGCCGAAGTATCCACCCATGAGGATGCCCGCGATGCCCGCAAGAACGCTGCTCAGAACGAATGCGGAAATCACGATTCGCGCGACCCTGATGCCCGCAAGGTCAGCGGCTATCCTGTTCTGTCCCACGGCGTGAAGACGTTTCCCGAACCTCGTCCTGTACATGAGCACGCCCATGACCGCGGCCACTGCCGCCGCGACGAAGATCATCGGAGAAAGCCCGAAGATTCTCAGTTGCTGCGCGAAGTGGGCGATGCCCGCCGAAGGCATGCCCGTGGTCATTCGGGAAACGATGAGCACGATCGAATACACGACGAAGCCCACCGCGAGGGTCGTAATCATCGGCGGCACCCGCAGGTAGAGATTGACCACACCGATCACGACTCCGATGCCCACGCATGCGATGAGCGGAACAAGAAGCCCCACGGCGATGCCATACCGAGCAGTCAGCATGGAAGAGACATACGCCGCCAGAGCGACAGTGTACTGGCTGGAAAGGTCGATCGCGCCGTCTCCGCTCGTGATGACGGTCATCTGGCCGAGGCTCAGGAGCACGAGGAAGCTCGCCAGCGTAGCGCTCACGGAGATCACATGCAGCGAGAACTGGTGCGTCATGATGCTGATCACGACCCACAAGAGCAGCGACCCGAGCACGGACCACATCCACACGTTCCTTGTCACGATCCGTCTGAGGTTCATCTCTTTGGTTCCCTCCTGCGGCTGAGCAGGTTCAGAGCAAGGGCTGCGATCAGGATCAACCCGGTGACCGCGCTCTGGAGATTCGAGTCGATGCCGATGAAGGTGAGCAGGAACGAGATGCTCGAGATGCCGAGGGCAGCAGCGACAACGCCCACCGGCGAGCTGATCCCTCCCGAGAAGCTGCACCCGCCCAGGATGATCGTCGCGATGCTCAGCATGTTGTAGGAACGGCTCGAATTGCTGTCGCCGCTGCTGGAGATCGCCGTGAGAAGGAGGCCGCCGATTACTATCATGAGCCCCGACAGCGCATAGGCCACCATCGTCGCAACGAGCTGCGACCATCCCGCGCGGCTCACCGCTGTCGGATTATTCCCCATGGCGTTGATGATCATCCCGTACTTCGACCGCCGAACGATCCAGAAGGCGAGCAGCGCGGCTAACGCCGCGATCACGATCGGCATGGGGACGATGGGAAGCTCATAGTTGTAGAACGCGCTGAGCCATGCGGGGGCGTGCCCGCCAGGCACCGGTGCGATCGCCAGGGCGATGCCCAGCCACACGAAGGAGGCGCCCAACGTGATGACGATGGCCGGAATGCGTGTGAAATGGATCACCGCGGCGAGCCCCGCATACGCGAGCACCACGAGCACGATATACACGGTTCCCAGGCCTGGATTGCTCGCGAAGATGAAGGCAATGATCACGTTCATCAGGCCGACGGACATCCCGTTTCCCAGGTCGATGCCGCCTGAGATCACCATGAACATCTGTCCCAACGCGATGAACACGAGGGGGACGGCCGAAGAGTAGAGGAGCTGGATTCCGAGGTACGATGTGATCCTCGGGTTGAAGAGCGAATTGATGATGTAGATGGAGATAAGGGTTGCAAAGGCGAGGAATGCGCGGTTGTTCACGACCGTGCGCACGACGCTCGATCTGCGCTGCCGGGGGGCAGCCGCCACCTCCGCCGTCGATGCCCCCTTGGACTTCTCGCGGAACGAGGTGCGTATGATGTTCTGCACCGTCACCTGGTCGCCAGCGAACTCCTCGACGATGCGTCCCTCGTGCATCACGTACACCCGGTCGCATTGCTCCATCTCGAGGTCTTCCGTGCTGTGCAGCAGGATCGCCTTTCCCTGCTGCCGCGCTTCGTCGAGGAGCCGGTAGATCTCCTGCTTCGTCTCGACGTCGACCCCGCTGGTGGGGTCATTGAGCAGAACGAGGTCCGATTCGGCAGCCAGACACCGGGCAAGCAGCGCCTTCTGCTGGTTACCGCCCGAGAGGCTCGTGATGTCGTCACGGACGCTCCGCGCGGTGAACCTCAGCTTCTCATACCAGTACTTCGCCATGGAGAGGTATTTCCGCGTCTGGATGATTCCGTGCCGTGTCACCTTGGAAAGGCTTGAGATCATGGTGTTGTCGGCGATGTCCCAGAGCGGAAAGATTCCCTCGTTGTTCCTGTCGCCGCTCACGTAGGCGACGTTCGCGGCAAGGCGGATGCTCGCCCCCCGACGCACGGATTTCGACGCCTTGAAAACCTCCCGGATCAGCTCCGTCTGGCCAGCCCCCTCGAGCCCCGAGATGCCGACGATCTCCCCCTTGCCGACGTGGAGACTGACATCATGGAGCGAATCCGTCTTCAGGCGGTCGATCGTGAGAGCGGGCTCGAGGCTGCGGCTCTCCTGATTGACCTTGTGCGCGGCCTGCACCTTGCCGCCGAGGATTTCGACGAGCTCTCGCATCGATGTCGCCGACCGAAACCCCGCCCAGGCAGTCGTGCCACTCTTCATCACGACGACCCTGTCGCAGACCTTCTCGATCTCGTCCAGTTTGTGGGAGATATAGACGATGGCGATGCCCCGCTTCACGAGGTCACGGATTGCGTCGTGCAGCTGTATGATCCTGTCACCCGTCAGGGACGAGGTGGGCTCGTCGAGGATCAGGATTTTCAGTGCACGGTGAGAGATCGCCTTTGCGATCTCGATCATCTGCCTCTGGGGCAGCAGGAGGTCACCCACCGACGCGTCGACGTCGATGTCGTGGCCGGGGAACACCGCGTCGAGTTGCTTCCTCGTCAATCGTCGCGCGCGACGGCGCCACCCCGGAGTTCCAAACGGGTTGTGGTCCATGAGCGTGACCATGAAGTTCTCATAGACGGTGAGGTTCGTGAAGAGCGACAGCTCCTGGTACGCGCAGGCGATTCCGTGCTCCCGGGCCGCGTTCGCTCCGAACGCGGCCCCTATCCTCCCCGCATTTCCAAAAAGGATCTCGCCCCTGGTCGGAGGATGGACTCCGGTGATCACCTTCATCAGCGTGGTCTTGCCGGCGCCATTGGGCCCGACGAGACCAATGACCTCGCCGAGGTGTATCTCCAGGCTCATGTCTTTCAGCGCGCGTGTCGTGCCGAAGTACTTGGAGATGCCCTTCAGCGAGAGATACGCGTTGTTCCTCGGTCCTGCCTGATCGCTCATTCGTCTCCCGCCACCAAAGCTGCATGAAGCGGATCACCGCCGTATCATACCACGCTCAGGAGCGCCTCGGCCCGTCTGTGCGACGGGCCGAGACCTCATGTCAGATCGACTGTAATGCTTTGCCTTATTTGTTGTAGTAGGTTTTCACGATCCAGTCATGGTCGTACTCTTTCGCGGCAACCTCGTCAGCCTTGAGATTGGCGAAATTGTCCACCATTTCCTGGGTGATGCTGAGTGCCGGCATGATCATTTCCTTGGGCACCTTCACTCCGCCTTTGAGCAGATCCACAGCGACGTACAACGACGATGCGGCGCTCCACGGATTGGCTCCCCAGGAGAAAGACTTGTAGCCGTTTTTCGTCTTCTGGTCCGCCCACCACTTCAGGAAGTTCCCGCGGTTTCCACCGATGATGACCGGGATGTTCCGGCCGGCGGCGATGAAGGCCTGGAGGGCGCCGTATTCGTCCCCGCCCTGCCCCAGAACGCCATCGATCTGCGGGATTCCAGGGAGTATCGATGCCACCTGCTGCTGCGCCACGGACTCGGTCCACTCACCGTAGATCGACCCGACGACCTTGATGTTCGGGTATGCCTTGAGAGCGTCCAGCGCGGATGCGTGGAAAGCATCGTCATAGGGAACCCCCGCGAGGCCGCGGATCTCGATGATTGTACCCTTCCCGCCCATGATGTCGGCAAGATGCTTGACGGCATCAGCCGCCATTGCGTTGGTGTCCCAGTTGATCTGGTACGCCTGGTCCGTCGTGACCGGTCCGTCATTCACGATGATGACCGGTATGCCGGCTTTGACGGCTTTCTCGATTGCGCCGTTCAGTCCCGAAGCGCTTCCTGGATCGATGATGATCGCGTTCACGCCGTCAAGAATGAGGCTCTCGATCTGAGACACCTGGGTCGCGACATTGTTGTTCGACTGCAGCATCTTGTAGCTCTTCAACGTCCCGTCAGCAACCATCTTGTCTGCCAGTTTCTTGAAAAGCGCTTCCATCGTCTGGCGGTACGTGTTGCCGCCATAGGAATTGGAGAACCCGATCGTAAAGCCCTTCGCTTTCGCCCCGGCTTCCGCATTTCCTGCAGCAAAGGCGAATACACCCGATGCAAGGAGCGCTGCCGAAACAAGCGCAATGATCCGTTTCCAATACATCTGCAATCCTCCGTTCGAGAAATAGTAATGACCGCTGTAGACCAAAAACCTGGAGAGCCTTGACCTCCTTGATCTAAATGTAGTAACACTGATATATCAGTGTGATTTCAGACTATAGGGTATTTCGCTCCTGCTGTCAATCCCTGACACGTACAGGGTTGACAGGATCGAATATCGGTCGCATGCGGTGCGGCACATCCTGGCACGGGAGCCAGAGCGGAGGAAGATGGTGCGCAGAATCGACAGTAGATCCTCGAGACCAACGGTGGTTCACTTGATGAGTGTCGGTGCAAATGAGAATCTGGTGTCGGGGCGTAAACACGGCGGGGGGGCCGGATCTGATGTGGACCGAGACGAGAGGGGGCAATCATGAGGGCCTGGGTTCTGCACGGCGCTCGCGATATCCGGCTTGAAAACCGTCAGCGGCCGACTGCCGCGGAGAGCTCCGTGGTCGTTCGCGTCGCGCGGGCCGGCATATGCGGCTCGGACATACACTACTTTCAGGAAGGCCGCGTCGGCAGCTTCGTGCTCAAAACCCCTTTCGTGCTCGGCCACGAGTTCGCAGGCGAAGTGGTGGAAACCGGTCCGGGGGTCAGCTCGTTGTCGAAGGGGGACCGCGTCGTCGTCGACCCCACCATCCCCTGCAGGGTCTGCCCACAATGCCGCCAGGGCCGGTCGAACCTGTGCGTGAGCATGCGCGTGTTCGGTTCAGCCGCGAGCGTACCCCACCTGGACGGGGGCTTCCAGGAATACGTCGTCTCTCCCGCCTCCTGCTGTCATCGCCTCCCCGAATCGATCGACTATGCCGTGGGCGCGCTCGTGGAACCTCTTGCCGTGGCAGCACACGCGGTTGCCCGCTCCGGAGGGGTGGCAGGTCTGCGCGTGCTGATCACCGGCGCCGGGGCCATCGGACAGACCGTGCTGTCCGTCGCCCGCGCCATGGGGGCGCCGCGGATTGCCGTCACCGATCCCGATTCGTTCGCACGGCGCTTCGCGCTCGAGCACGGAGCGGACCAGGCGATCGACCCGTCAACGCCGGACGCTGAAGCCCGTCTTTCGGAGCTCGCGCCGCACGGTTTCGATCGTGTTTTCGAAACGTCAGGCTCACCGCACGCGCTTCGGCTGGCGATTCAAGCCTGTAATCGCGGCGCTACGCTCGTGCAGATCGGGACCTTGCCCATAGATGCTCCAGTACCGACCAATCTGATCATGACCAAGGAGCTCGCATACCTTGGCTCCTTCCGCTACGCCAATGTCTTCGACCAGGTATTGGATTTGATCGAAGGAAAGAGGATCTCCGTCGACCACTTGGTGACACACGTCTTTGCGCTGGACGAATTGCCGGCTGGCCTTGAGACCGCCATACGTAAAGGCAACTCGATCAAGGTGCAGATCAGCCCGTAGCGCCGATCCGACGATACGGAACCCATGGGCATTCGTGGTCCTTGAGCCGACTTTGGAGTCGTTGAGGGCCCTGCGCGGGCAACACTATGCGGCGCAATTCTCGCGGGTTTCGTTGAAAACAGATCCTCATTTGGTTTACTATTGTACTCTGCCAGGAGGCCCCGATGACGCGGACTTTCCGGGCCGGACTCGCTGCCGGCCTTCTGCTTGCCCTTGCTGCCTGCACCGCGAGCCCGCCGCAGGCCGTGCGACCCGCCCCCTGGGGACGGGTGCCCGTCGTGCTCGCGTCCCTCACCACGAGCGCCCCCGATCCGAACAGCACGGATTTCACCGTTGCGGAGGTCGGACCTTCAGGCACGGTCCCACACGAGAACCTCGACGGAGGGATCTGGGTGCTTTTCTCGAAACCCGTCGTCCCCCTGAAGGCGCTTGCCGCGCCGGCACGCTCGTCCAGCGCACTCTCCCTCTCACCGCGAATCGACGGCGTATACCGCTGGTACGGATCGCGCCTTCTCGCCTTCGAGCCCACCTCCGCCCTGGCCCCGGCAACCGAGTACACCTTCGCGGTGAGCGGATCGCTGCGCTCGCTGGACGGCTCTCCGCTCGTCGGTGACACCAGTTTCACCTTCCGCACCGAGCCGCTCGAGATCGTCTCCGTCACGCCCTCGGGGCATGACGTGGTCCCCGAAGCAACGAAAGAGATCGTCGTCACGTTCAATTTCCCCGTCGACCTGAGGACGGTTCTCCCCTTCATCCGCCTGGAGGCGAACGGGACCCCGGTACCTTTCAAAGCGGGCCGTCCGGCGATCACCGACCGGGCGCAGCTCGGTCCGTACGAGAACACCGACCGCTTCATCTCCTTGACACCCGGCAAGGAGCTGCCGCGCGACGCCGACATCGTCGTGCGCGTTCTACCCGGTGCGAAGCCGCGACCGGAGAACTACGGAATCGACCAGGAGATCTCCGAGTCTTTCCATACCCTCCTCCCCCTGCAGTTGGAGACCGCGGACGTGAGCATGGACAGGTCGGGCATCACGGCGGAGATGCAGTTCAACCATCCGCTGAAGGAAGACTCTGTCCAAAACGGAATCTCACTCGCCATGCCCGGCTGGGACGCGGGGAAAAACCTTGAGGTGGCCGGCTCGTGGGTGTTCCTCCACCGCGTGCCCGCGGATTTCGAGTCCTCGTTCTCCGTGGACGTCCTCCCCGGCCTCACCGACACCTACGGGCAGTCCCTGGGCGCCAGGCGCACGGTGGGCTTCGAGGTGAGCGCGGCGCCTCCGTACGTCGACTTCCGCGCCACGGGACAACGGATCCTCGAATCGCAATTCCCCCCGCGCGTTGCCGTGGAGATGCAGAACGTCGATTCCGGGGAGTACGTGATGGGAAGNNGTACGCCACGCCGCCCAAGGGTCCCGTGGTGCAGATCGACACGGACAAGATCCCCCGCAATACGCGTCACTTCGAAATCTTCGACCTCTCCCCCTATATGAACGGGGCCGGCAAAGGCGCCGCGTACCTCTCCTGGCTCTTCAAGGGGCTGTTCTGGGGCAACGATACGCCCCAGGACTCGAAGGACGAGCTCGTCGTGCAGGTCACCGACATCGGCGCATCGATCAACGTCGGGTACAACTCGATCCTCGTGCTGGCAAGCTCGCTCTCCACCGGGGCGCCCATCACCGACGCCACCGTCAACCTCCGCAAGGACGGAGCCACGATCGCCTCGGGTCGAACGGACGCGGCGGGGCTCGCCGCGGTTCCCCTGTCGTCCGGCACTCTCATGGCCGCCTTCAAGGGAAGCGAAGAGAAGGCGGAGGTGGAGATCCTCAAGGGCAGGGACCGTCTGGTTCTGCGTCCCACCGAAATGCAGGGAAGGACCTGGAACGCCACGGAGCCCTATACGGCGGAGGCGCCGCGCCCCCTCACCTACATCTGGTCCGACCGGGGTATCTACAGGCCTGGAGAGACGCTGTCCTTCGCCGGCATTGACCGCAATCTCGTCGTGGGGAAGATGGCCGCCATACCCGGCAGGTATCGCGTCGATCTCACCAACGGCTCGGAGGACAGCAAGCCCATCGCCACGGCGAACGGCAACGTGTCCGCCAACGGTACGTTCTCGGGCCAGCTCGTCTTCCCCAAGGACGCGGCGCCCGGCGACTGGCTCCTGGTCTTCCATCGCATCGCGCGCGGCACCGACACGCATACGGGAAGGGCGTACGTACAGGTTGCCAATTTCCGGCGTGTCGCGTTCTCCGTCGCCTTGAGCCTGCCCGATACGCGCGCCTTCGCGGGGGACACGCTCAAGGCCACCCTCTCGGGCTCGTACCTCGCCGGTGGCGCGCTCTCCAGGGGCTCGTGGAGTTGGTTCTGGACGCGCCGGGAGATCTGGTACCAGCCGCCGGGAGACGCACTTTCCGACTATACCTTCGGCGACGTGGAGAAGGGCTGGCCCGAGGACATGGCCTCCGAGTCCGGCAGTCTCAGCGGCGACGGGACAACGGTTGCGGCGCAGAAGCTCGCGGATTTCCAACCGGGCAGGGTGTACTCCTACGATGTGGTCGGCACCGTGCAGGACGTTGACCGCCAGGCAATTTCCAGTACGGCATCGCATATCGCCTTCTCCTCGGAACAGCTCCTCGGTGCCAAGCTCACCTCGGACCCGCGATCGGATGATTCGCTGTACTTCGTCACCAAGGGCACCCCGTTCACGCTGAAGGTGGTATCGGTGGACCCCGACGGGAAGAGCTCCCCGTGGAGCGCTGTGAGCGGAAAGCTCGTTCGCGAGGAGTGGCAGCTCGTCAGGGAGCGGACCGTCGGCGCGGTCGTGGATACCCGCTACGAGAAGCAGGACGTCGTGGAGCAGTCCTTCACGGTGAAGCCGGGCCAGCCCTTCGGGAGCATCCAGCTGTCCACGCAGAAGTCCGGCTCCTACGCGATAGAGCTTTCGGGCAAGGACCGCAGGGGGCGACAGAGTCTCACGAGGATGACCTTCTATTCCACCGGGTCGGACATGATCCTGTGGGAGCGCTCCGACGAGCGGCGGATCGAGATCGTGCCGGACAAGAAGATGTACGCGCNNGGCTCGTGAAGAGCCCGGTTGCCAAAGGCAGCTTCCTCGTCAGCGTCGAGCGGGACGGGGTGATAGAGAAGCGGATGGTGGACCTTGCCGGCAGCGCGCCCACCATCGACGTACGGATCACGCAGGACTACGTGCCCATGGTTTACGTTTTCATCGCCACTGCGCAGGGCAGGAGCCGTCCGCCGGCCGAAGGTCCCGATGCGCCGGACTTCGGCACGCCGCGGGGATACTCGGGGCTCGTCGAGCTCCCCGTGGACACCGCATCTCGATCGATAACACTTTCGATCACCAATGCCGCCGAGACCTACCGGCCCGGCACGGACGCCTCGGTCACGATGAAGGCAACGATGAACGGACAGCCGCTTCAGGGGGCCGAGATCGCCCTGGTCGCCGCGGACAGGGGAGTGCTCGACCTCATCGACTACCGAGTGCCCAATCCCGTCGACTTCTTCTACAGCAGGGGCAACTTCCCCGATATGGTGGCCCACTTCGACTCGCGGGATCTGCTCATGGCCCCCGTCACCTGGAAGGCGAACGACCTCCCCGGTGGGGACGAGAAGGGAGAGTCGGCGCCCGCCGGGCTGGGAGGAGCGGTACGCAAGAACTTCAACCCCACCGCCGTGTTCCGCACCGGCCTGATGACCGGCCGGGACGGCACGGTCACGGTGCGCTTCCGGCTGGCGGACCAGCTCACCCGGTTCCGATCCACCGCCGTCGCGGTCAAGGACGACAGCTTCGGAATCGCGGAGAGCGAGTTCGTCGTGCAGAACCCCATCAACGTCCGAACGGCACTGCCGCGACGCATGCGGGTCGGAGACGCGGCGACGGCCGGCGTCGTGCTCACCAACATCGACTCCAAGCAGCACACGGTCAACGTCGGGCTTTCCGTGCAGGGCATAACCCTGCAGGGTCAGCAGAAAAAGACGATCACGTTGAAAGCCGGAGACACGCAGGAGGTCGCCTTCGACCTTTCGGCGTCCGCTTTCGGCACGGCGAAGCTCGCCTTCACCATGGACTCCGACTCTTTCCGCGACAGGCTCGAGGATACGCTTGCGATCGTTGCCGAGCACCTGAACGAATCCTTCACCGTGGTGGGAAAGACGGGCGACCAAGCGAAGGAGGGCATGACAATTCCGTCAGCCTTCCTGGGAAATCCCGAAGAGGGGTTGTACCTCAGCCTCGACTCGACGATCGCCTCCGCGCTGGCGGGGGCGGTCACGTTCCTCGAGGTCTATCCCTACGACTGCCTGGAGCAGGTGACGAGCAAGCTCTTCGCACGGGTGCTCTTCCCGACGCTCGCGCCGGGTGCGCCGCCGGCCGACCTCGCACAGCTCGCGCGGTTCGCGAACTCCGACGGCGGGTTCAGCTACTGGGCGGACTCGACTCCGCGCAGATCCAACTACTATGTCTCGCTACGAGTCGCGCACCTCCTGTCAGCGGCAAAGGCGAAAGGCATGAAGGTGCCGCCGGGGATCGACACCGACGCGCTTCTGAGCTACCTCGACGACAGGTGGGCGGACCTGCACGACACGTATCTGGAGGCGTACGCCGTCTATGCCCTGGCCTCCTGGGGCAGGGACCCCGGCGACAAGGCCGATTCACTCGCGCAACAGGGCGACGAGATAGGGATCTTCGGGTACGGGTTCCTCGGTCTGGCCTACCAGGCCATGGGGGACGCGCGCTCCGCTCAGACCGTGCTCACGCGCCTGAAGAACTTCGTAAGGGTCGGCACCCGCTCGGTTACGCTGGTCGGCACGGTGAACGACTGGCTGTGGTACGGCGGGAATATCCAGGCCAAGTCCCTCCTCCTCATGCTCTACGCGCGCCTCCAACCCGACTCCCAGCTCGTGCTGGGGCTGGCCAACGATCTGCTTGCCTCCAACGCATCGGGACATTGGGAAAACACGAGCAATGCCGGATGGGTGCTGCAGGCTTTCTCGGAAATCGTGACCCGGGGCAACGAGTCCAATGCGGACTTCACGGCGAGCGTCAAGCTCGGCTCCGCGGAGATCGCCCGCAACAGGTTCAGGGGCTTCTCCCGCGCGCCCTTCCTCAAGCAGGTGCAGGCCCGGGATCTCACCGGCATCGCCGGGCGGGAGCAGGGCCGTTCAAGCCCCGAGGGTGAGATCCTGCCTCTCACCTTCTCCCTGTCGGGCAAGGGCACCCTGTACTACACGGCCGAGCTGCGCTACTCTCTGCCGGCGGCAACGGCGGAACCGCGGGACGAGGGGATCGGGATCGCCACCGAAATCCTCGACGATAAAGGGGCGACGGTCCCGGGCAACGCGCTCGGCCTCGGGCAGGTCTACACCATGAAGGTCGTCTTCTATTCATCCCGGGATCGCTCGTATCTGGCGCTACGCGTGCCGCTCCCCTCGGGGGCGGAGGCCATCGACGGGTCGCTCGTCACCTCCCAGATCTTCAAGCCCGCCCCCGAACAGCAGGCCGACGACAACGGCGACACCGGCTACCAGGGAGACTACGGGGAGAACGGCTATACGACGAAGATCTACGACAGCGAGGTGCGGTATTTCTTCGACGACGTGCAGCGGGGCAAGCACGAGGTGACCTTCCTCTTCCGCGCGACCACCCCGGGGCTGTACCCCACCCCGCCGACGCAGGCGGAGTGCATGTACCAGCCCGAGGTGTTCGGAAGGACGGCGGGCAACGTGTACAGGATCGGCAAATAGGAGCAGAAATGGCTGAGCTTTCCCTGACGGACATCCTCGACTACCACAAGAGCGGAAGGCCGGGGAAGATCGAAGTGGTGCCGACCAAGAAGGTCGACACGCAGCGTGACCTTTCCATAGCCTACACGCCGGGGGTGGCGCGCGTGGTGGAGGAGATCGAGGCGCGCCCCGATGCCGCCTACGATTACACGGCACGGGGGAACCTCGTCGCCGTGATCACCAACGGCACGGCCATCCTCGGGCTGGGCAACAGGGGGCCGCTTGCCGCGAAACCCGTCATGGAGGGCAAGGCCGTGCTCTTCAAGAGGTTCGCCGACGTCGACGTATTCGACATCGAGCTCGACGCGAAAACACCCGACCTCATGGTGGCGGCCGTCGCGGCCATGGCCCCCACCTTCGGGGGCATCAACCTGGAGGATATCCGGGCGCCGGAATGTTTCGAGGTGGAGCGGCGCCTCAAGGAGATGCTCGACATCCCCGTGTTTCACGACGATCAGCACGGTACGGCGATCATCACGGGAGCGGCGCTCCTCAGCGCGCTTGAAATCACCGGGAAAAAGATAGGGGAAATAAAGATCGTCGTGAGCGGCGCGGGGGCGGCCGCGATTGCCTGCGCGGAGTTCTACGTGACCATGGGCGCGCGGCGGGAGAACATCCGTCTCGTTGACACCAAGGGCGTCGTCTACAGGGGACGGCGGGAGAACATGAACCCCTACAAGGAGCGTCTGGCCTCGGACACCGGGGAGCGCACGCTCGCCGACGCCGTGCGCGGGGCGGATGTCTTCCTCGGCCTTTCGGGCAAGGACGTCCTGGCGCCACGGATGCTCGCGACAATGGCGGAGCGGCCCGTGGTGTTCGCCTGCGCGAATCCCGACCCCGAGATCCGCTACGAGGTGGCCCGGGAGACGCGGCCGGATGCGATCGTCGGCACGGGCCGTAGCGACTACCCGAATCAGATCAACAATCTCCTGGGATTCCCCTTCATCTTTCGCGGCGCGCTGGACGTCCGTGCGCGGGCGATCAACGACCAGATGAAGCTCGCCGCGGCACGGGCCCTTGCAGGCCTGGCCCATGAGGGTGTCCCCGAATGCATGCTGGAGGCGTTCGGCGCGACCTCGCTCGTAACGTTGATGGAATGTGCGGAACTGGATGAAGTCGGCGTGCCCGCAAGTTTGCTGGGTTCGTCAGCGAAAGAGTTCGGGCTGG
>PLNO01000129.1 GCA_003141795.1 Spirochaetaceae bacterium
CACGGCCCGGTGGTATTATGACAACAGCAACGGGGGATGGCCCGCGGAGTTCTACGAGACCGTGGGAATCGGCGATCTTCTCGACAAGGTGCCATCAAAGGTCCTCAGAGTCGGGGAAATCGTCGGAGGAATCGATCCAACCCTGGCCGATGAAATGGGTCTCTCCGCGCGGACGATCGTCGTCCAGGGAGGTTCCGACGCCTATATAGGAACTCTCGGATTGGGCGTCGTGCACGAAGGTGACGTCGCGCTCATCACAGGCTCGTCCCACCTCCTCCTGGGGCTGACCAGGAACGATGTTCACAGCCCTTCGATCTCCGGCAGTTTCCCCGACGCTGTCATTCCGGGACTGCGCATCATGGAGGGAAGCCAGATCTCCACCGGGTCGGTGCTCAAGTGGTTCTCGAACAGCTTCATCAACGGGGACATAACGCGGGAGGCCAAAAGGAAGGGAGTCTCGCTGTACGAGTATCTCGATTCGAAAATGGCTGACATCACGATCGGGTCCGAAGGCATCATCGTTCTCGACCATTGGCAGGGGAACCGCAACCCCTATTCGGATCCTCTTTCTCGGGGAGTCATCTGGGGACTGTCCCTGAATCATTCACCCTTTCACGTTTATCACGCGATCATGGAAGGGATAGCATACGGCACGAAGATCATCCTCGACGGGTTCCAGACCAATGGGCTCATGTGCGAACGACTCATGGCGGGCGGCGGCATCACCAGGAGCAAGGTATGGATGCAGATCCATAGCGATGTCCTGGGCCTGCCCATACACATAAACGAGGTCTCGAACGTCGCCCTTCTCGGCTGTGCGGTGTTGTCGGCCCGTGCGATCGGTCTCTATCCCTCGATTGAAGCTGCATCCAGGGCCATGGTCAGATGTGAGACGGTTATCGAGCCCGATCTGAAAAAGACCGCGGAGTATTCCTACTACGTCGAAAAATATGCGGCCACGTATTCTCGAATGGCGGACCTGATGAACGACATGGCCTCACGGCGCAGCCTCGGCGAATAGGCACGCATCAGGGCGATCGAAAATGCATGTGACACCCGCATTCGAGGCTCAGAGGACGATATGACAACCAAGGCAGTACGTATTCACGGGGTGAACGATCTCCGGCTGGAGGAGCTCGAGCTCCCCGCCGCCATGAGCGATGAGATTCTTGCAAGAATCGTGTCGGACTCGATCTGCATGTCGAGCCACAAGCTTGCAATGCAGGGGGACAGGCACAAGCGCGTGCGCCCCCCCCTTGCGAAGTCACCCGCCATCATCGGACACGAGCCGTGCGGCGAGATTCTGGAGGTCGGTGCAAAGTGGAAGGACCGGTACAGGGTCGGCCAGAAGTTCGTCATACAGCCCGCCCTCAATTATCGGGGGACACCGTTCGCTCCAGGATACTCCTACGGTTTCATGGGGGGGGATGCCACCTACGTGATCATTCCCAACGAGGTGATGGAGATGGGGTGCCTGCTCGAGTACAAGGCGCCCGGCTTTTTCCTCGGCTCGCTCGCAGAACCGTTGTCCTGCGTCATCAGCGCATTCCATGCCCAATACCACACCAGGGAAGGGTTCTCCGTTCATGACATGGGGATAGTCGAAGGCGGGTCGCTCGCTCTCCTTGGAAGCGCCGGACCAATGGGCCTGGCCGCGATAGACTACGCCCTTCACGCCGACGCGAGGCCCTCCCGTGTCGTCGTGACCGACATCGACCAGGCCCGGCTTGAACGGGCCGCCCGGGTATTCACTGTCGAGGAGGCCAGGCACAATGGCGTCGATCTCGTCTATGCAAATACGGAAAAAGTGGTGGAATCGGCAGGGTATCTCCAGGGCCTCAACGGGGGCAGGAAGTTCGACGACGTTTTCGTCTTCGCACCCGTACGGTCGCTCGTGGAAACGGGCGACAGGCTGCTCGCCCGTGACGGATGCCTCAGTTTCTTCGCGGGCCCTACCGACGCCTCGTTCTCCGCGCCGATAAACCTCTATGACGTTCACTACGATTCCCACCATATAGTGGGGACTTCTGGCGGGACCGCCGATGACGTAAAGGAGTCGTTGGCGTTGATAGCGGATGGCCGCCTCAATCCGTCGGCCATGATAACCCATGTTGGGGGCTTGAATGCCGTTCCTGCTGCGACCATCGGCCTCGACAAAATCCCCGGCGGCAAGAAGCTCATCTACACGCACAAGAAGCTCGATCTCGTGGCGATAGCCGATTTCGAGGAGCGCGGGAAGGCTGATCCCTACTATGCAGAGCTCGCACGGCTGGTCAGGGAGAACAACATGGTATGGAGTGCTCAGGCTGAGGATTTCCTCCTGGCAAATGCTCCAGGGATCTGACAGCTCACCGGAATCGATCGACCGATGGGCGCCCCTGAGCACCTCCGGCGCCCGGCGTCGGGACGGTTGTTGACACTCCCCTTGATTGCATGTACCTTGTACTTGGATTTCAAAGAGTGAACAGGGCCTGTACATCCCTCGCGGCGGTCTCACCGGCGATCCCACCGATTTTCCACTCACACAAGCCGGACAACAACACCGGACATCTCCATCAGACATACCGGTAGCAAGGAACAGAATGACTTTTTCTGACTTCTCTCTCTCGCGGGAGCTTGAGGCTTCCGTGCGG
>PLNO01000290.1 GCA_003141795.1 Spirochaetaceae bacterium
TTGTAGTACCCGAGCATGACCTGCGGTCCTTTCACGTACACGCTCCCCTTGCGCCCGGGCGGGAGCGATTCCCCGTTTTCACCGAGGATCCTGATCTCCGTGGAGGGAAGCGGCTTTCCCACCGTGCCGAGCACGGGGGTCTTCTCCGAGCGCATGCTGACGATGGGCGAGGCCTCGGTGAGCCCGTACCCGTCGAGTATGGTCACCCCGATGGCGGAGAAGTAGCGGTCCAGATATNNCGGGGAGGGGGCTTCCGCCGCAGACGATCGCCTTGAGCTTTCCGCCCATGATCTGTCGGACCTTGCGCCGCAGGACGAAAAAAGAAAAGAGCTTCACCGGGGAGAGCAGGATGAGCGGGGGCAGTGCGGCGAAGAACTCCAGCAGCCTCTCCTCCCTGCGGAAGCGCGGATAGCGGCCCATGATGAACCCGGAGAAGACCTGGTAGAACTTCTCGAAACGGATGAGAAGCGCCTCCAGGACGTTCACCTTCTTCCCGATGTTCTTCTCCATTGCCTCCAGGAGCGCGGGCACGATCACCAGGTATTCTGGCGAAAGGGAGCGCAGGTCGTCGAAGATCTTCCAGTCGGACGGTCGTGAATAGGCGATCGTGCTCCCGAAAGAGATGCTGCAGTACTCCGCAATGCGCTCGAAGGCGTGCCAGACGGGGAGAACGGAGAGCCAGATCGCGCCGGGCTCGGGGCTGACGCTCGAGTGCACGCTCGTGACGTTGTGCATGATGCTTCCGTGGGAGAGCATCACGCCCTTGGGGCGTCCTGTCGTTCCCGAGGTGTAGAGGAGCGTGGCGGTGTCCGCCGGGGTGAGGCTCGCGCCGCGCAGCTCGAACTGGCGCTCCCCCCGGGCGATCCGTGTCCGCCCCTTCTTGAGGAGGTCGTCCCACGTATAGATCATGACGCGCTCTTCTCCCGTTCCCGCATGGGGTTTGGGACCCGAGTATTCCATGACCATGATCTTCTTCAAACGGGGAAGTTTCTTGCGGAGTGCCAGCAACCGGTAGAGGGTGGTGATGTCCTCCACGACGGCGATATCACAGTCCGCATGGGCGAGGATGTACTCCAGCTCCTTGTCCGTCATGCGTGTGCTCACCGGCACGTCCACCCCCGCGCAGCCCAGGATCGCCAGATCGGTGATGAGCCACCGGGGGTTGTTTTCGGCGAGGATCGCGACGTGGGTGCCCGGCTGCAGGCCGATCGAGATGAGGCCTGTCCCCAGCTCCTTCACCGAATTGTACAGCTCGGCGTAGGTGAGGGTTTGGAACCCGCCATCAGCGCTTCGAGACTTCAGAGCGGCGAGGGAGGCGAACTTGACGACTGATTCCTGAAGCAGCCCGATGAGGGTCGGTCCCATCTCTCCCTTCCACGGAAAAGTTGATTGCAGGGCGGTGAGTAAGACCGTGTAAAGGTACAGGCAGGTATCGGGGATGTCAACAGAGGTGCCATCGGTGGTCGCCACCGCTTCACAGGACTTTCCTTCAATGTTATTATGTCACTATGAGTGTATTTAAAACCTACGATATCCGTGGCGTCTGGGGCCAGGGGATCGATGATGCTTTCGCCTACCGCCTGGGCCGGGCCCTCGCGCGGTACATGAAGGTCCGCAGCTTCCTCATCGGCTACGATGCACGGACCCACTCCGCGGAGCTGTACAGGGCGCTTGCCGCCGGCCTCCTCGACGAGGGGGGTGCGGTCACCGGTGCGGGTCTCGTGAGCACGCCGCTCCTCCATTATACCCAAATGGACAAGAAGTTCCCCGCGGCGGTCATGGTCACCGCCTCCCACAATCCGAAGGAATACCACGGGTTCAAGGTTTTCGATGCGAGCGGCGGCTCGATCAGCTTCGACAAGGGATTGAAGGACGTGGAAACGCTCATGCCGGAGATCACGGCCCCGTCCTCCATTCCCCAGAGGACTTTTCCGGAAATTGACGGCCTGGAGCGTTACGTCAGCTTCGTGGCCAAAGCGGGGACGGGAAGCGCTCCCGGCATGAAGATCGTCGTGGATGCCTCCAATGGCTCCGCGGGCCGGGTCTTTCAGGATCTGGCCGTTGCGCTGGGTGTCGACGCCCTCGTTCTCAACGCGGATCCTGACGGCAATTTCCCCCATCATGACCCCAATCCGCTGAAGGACGAATCGAAGGTGCTCGTGTCCCGCGCCGTGGTCGAGCGCGGTGCCGCATTCGGCGTGGTTCTGGACGGAGACGGGGATCGGATCCTGTTCGTCGATGAAAAGGGCAGGGGAATCGAGAACTACTTCCTCGCGTGCCTGGTCTCCGAGCAGCTTCTCGCCCGCACGCCGGGAGCCGCAATCGTCTACGACCTCATCTCTTCCCGCGTCCTCCCCGAGCGCATCCGGGAGAACGGGGGAAAGGCCGTGGTCTCCCGCGTCGGCTACACGTTCCTCTACGACCAGATGGTGGCGTCCAGGGCCCTGTTCGGGGCCGAGACGTCGGGCCACGTCTACTTCAAGGTGAGCGACACGTACTATACGGAGTCTGCGGCCTACGCGCTGGCCGTGCTGCTGCGGTTGCTGGCGGAGCGCACGGTCGCCCTTTCCTCCCTCGTGGAACCGCTGCGGGCGCGCTACGCGCAGTCCCCCGAGATCAACGTCGAGGTGCCCGACAAGCAGAAGGCGATGCAGGAAATCGAGCGGAGATTCGCCGGGGGAAAGATCGACAGGCTCGACGGCCTGTCCATCGAGTTCCCCGACTTCTGGTTCAACGTACGGCCCAGCAACACGGAGCCGCTTCTGCGGCTGCGCCTCGAGGCACGCAGCGCGGAGGTGGCGCGGGTACGCAGCGCGGAGATCCAGAAGATCCTCGGCGCGTAGGGGTCGTTGAAGAGCCCGATGCTTTTTGCTACCTTGCTGGCATGGAAGTCGCCTTCAACCCGCGGGACAATGGGGCCTGTCCCGTATGCAAGCGCCAGCCTGCGTGCATCGTTCAGCAGAGGCTGGCCGCTGCGGTGTCAAACATCAGGGATGCCAGCGCCCAGGGCATGGAGATCGTCGTGTATGCATGCCCCCACTTCGAAGAAACAGCCTGACGGAGTATCGAGGAAAGGCGAAACGTGATCGAAAAGCTTGAACGAAGCAAGAAGCGCTACGAGGAGCTTCAGGCGCTGGTTTCCGACCCTGAGGTCATCCGCGACCAGAAACGCTACCGCGAGCTGCGCCAGGAGCACGCATCGCTTTCCGAGCTCATCGCGGAGTTCGACCGCTACACGGCGATCGAAGCGGAGATCAGTTCCAACCGCGAGCTTGCGGAGGGCGATGCAGAGCTCGCGGAGATGGCCCGCGAGGAGCTCGTCTCCCTGGAGAAGCGCAAAGAGGACTCGGAGAACAGGCTCAAGGAGCTCCTCGTCCCGAAGGACCCGCTGGACGACAAGAACGTTATCATGGAGATCCGCGCCGGGACCGGCGGGGACGAGGCGGCGCTGTTCGCCGCGGACCTCTTCCGTATGTATTCCTACTACTCCGATTCCCAGAGGTGGAAGGTGGAGATCATGTCCTCCAGCCCCACGGGCATCGGAGGATTCAAGGAGATCATCTCCTCGATCACGGGGAAGGGCGTCTTCGCGCACCTGCGCTACGAAAGCGGAGTGCATCGCGTGCAGCGCGTGCCGCTCACGGAAGCCGGCGGCAGGATCCATACCTCCACGGCCTCCGTGGCCGTGCTCCCCGAGGTGGAGGAGACGGAGATCGACATCAATCCGGGCGACCTCCGCATCGACGTGATGCGCTCGGGCGGCCCGGGCGGGCAGAGCGTCAACACCACGGACTCCGCGGTGCGCATCACCCACCTGCCCTCGGGCATCGTCGTTCACTGCCAGGACGAGAAGAGCCAGCACAAGAACAAGGCCAAGGCGCTGAAGATCCTGCGGGCACGCTTGTACGAGGCGGAAGAGGAGCGCAAGCACGCGGACCGCGCACAGGCCAGGAAGAGCCAGATCGGCTCCGGGGACAGGGCGGAAAAGATCCGCACGTACAACTTCCCCCAGAACAGGGCAACGGACCACCGCATCAACCTCACCTTGTACAAGCTGGACGCGGTGATGAAGGGGGAGATCGCGGAGTTCAGCGATGCTCTGCGACTCCACGCACAGGAGACTGCGCTGACAGCGGAGAATACATGACGGTTCGGACCCTGCTCGCGCAGGGCTGCGACACACTGACGGTCGCAAAGGTGGAAACGCCTGTCCTCGACGCTCTGGTGCTCCTCGCCCACGCCATGGAGGCCACCAAGGAGAGGCTGCTCGCGATGCTTCCGGACCCTGTGAGCGACGCGGAGGCGGCGCGCTACCGTCAGATGATCGACCAGCGTTGCGGCGGGGAGCCGGTGTCCTACATCCGCAGGATCAAGGAGTTCTACGGCCTGGAGCTGTACGTCGACGAGCGTGTTCTCGTCCCCCGTCCCGACACGGAGGTCCTCGTGGACGTCGTGCTGCGGCTCGCGCGCGCCAATCCCGGTCTGCGGCGCATACACGATGCGTGCACGGGATCGGGGTGCATCGCCATTGCGCTGAAGCGGGCGCAGCCGGATCTCCAGGTGAGCGCCTCCGAC
>PLNO01000169.1:0-3255 GCA_003141795.1 Spirochaetaceae bacterium
CTGCCTCTACGGTTTCCTCGAGGGCAGGGTCCTTCGACGCCGTGATCCGCAAAATGTCGTGCGGGAGTTGCAGGCATACCGTCGCCGATGGGGGGCTCGCCGATTCTGGTTTGCAGATGCCCAGCTGCTGAGCGAGCCCCGGGACCGCGATCACCTTGCCGCGATCCTTCGCGGTCTGATCGCCGCGAAGCTCGGTATCACGTGGTCCGGCTATATACGGATACACTCCATCGATGACGAGCTTGCCGCTCTCATGGTCAGATCTGGTCTGGACGAGCTCGAGGTCTCCCTCAATTCGGGTTCCCAGCACGTCATCGATGAGCTGCGCCTCGGATTCACCGTCGATCAGGTGCTCGAAGGGTGCAGGAAGCTTTCCTCCGCCGGCTATCACGGCAGGGTGCTCGTCAACCTCTCCCTCAACGCGCCGGGGGAGACAGCGGAGAGCCTGAGGGAAACGATCGCCGTGATCGATCGCATGCGCCGGATTTTCGGCGCGGATCGCGTCGTGCCCGTCATCTTCTTCCTCGCAATTCAGCCCCGTACCGGTCTCGAGCGTCGCGCGCTCGAGGACGGCCATCTGCGTGCCGGGTACGACCCTCTTTCCGTGTGGCCCTGGGACGTGCTGCGGCTGATCTACAACCCGCCGCCCCTTGGCCGTGTCATCGGACGGAGCTGCGCGCGCGAGTTCGCGCGTCCTGGTAACGATGTGGGAAATCGGATCCTCGCGTCCCTGGAAAAGGAAATCCGCGGAAAACGCGCCCTTGCCTCAGTGGAGGACACACCATGACCGGCACCCGAACGCAGGTGAGTGAGACGTTCCGCGGCTTCTTCGGCCTCTCTCGCATGACGCATTCGGTCCTCGATGTCGCCCATCCGGCGCTCGGCGCAGTGCTCGTTCTCGGCGGTGCCCCCCGCCCTCTCACGATCGCACTCGGCCTGCTTGCCGCATTCGCCGGCTACACCGCGGTGTTCGCCCTGAACGATCTTCTCGACCGGAAGGTGGACAGGGAGAAGATCGAGAAATGCAGGGAGACGCGGGCGTGCTTCGATCTGGATTCGGTCGGCCGGCGCCATCCGCTCGCGCAGGGCAGCCTGAGCTTCACGGCGAGCCTCGCGTGGGTGGTGTCATGGGGGCTGCTCTCGCTCGTGATCGCGTACTTCCTCAACCCCCTCTGCCCGGTCTTCATGATCGGGGCCGTGGGGCTGGAAACGCTGTACTGCCGCCTTCTGCGCGTTACACATTGGAAAGCGGTGCTCTCGGGGCTGATGGTGGCAGTCGGCGGCTGCGCGGGGATCTACGCCGTCAATCCCTCTCCACCGGCTGCCCCGCTGGTTCTCTTCCTGCTCTGGGCGTTCGCCTGGGAAGTGGGGTGCCGCAACATCCCCAACGACTGGACAGATCTCGACGAGGATACGAGCCTGGGGATTCGAACGTTTCCTGTGCGCTACGGGCGCGGCATCTCGTCGCGCGTGTCCTTCGCGCTCGTCTGCTGCACGGCCGCGCTCAGCCTTCTCTTCCCTCTCGTTGTCACGATGCGCTATTCACTCATCTATGAGGTCGGCGCGCTCGCGGCGGGCCTGTTCCTCCTGTTGGCTCCCGGGGTCAGGTGGCTGCGAGCGCAGACTCCTGAATCCGCTTTCGCCCTCTTCAACAGGGCGTGCTTCTACCCGTTGACGGTGTTCGTGATAGCCGCTTTCCTCACGATCGTGTAGGCCCGCCTGACGGATGGCTTCGGCGCGCCGTCCTGGTGCGGCGCCCTCTCGTACCGCGAATCAATGAATACCCGACGGGATATCCGTCTGACTAGGGGGCAACCATCTTGCCCGGTCGATAGAAGTGCACGTATGCCTTTTCCAAGGTCGCCAGACCTTCGATGATCGCATGATCGACGAGCGCAAGGAAAGCCTCGAGCTTTTCCCGTTCGTCGACAAACTCCACGATGATCGGCATATCCTCGGACAGCCGCTCGATCTTGAAGGAATGCATCCTGCTGTGCGCGCCGAATCCCAGCATTCCGCGCAGCACCGTGGCGCCGGCAAGCCCCTGCTCCCTCGCCTTCAGAACGAGCCACTCGTACAG
The DNA here is from genome assembly GCA_003141795.1 of Spirochaetaceae bacterium. The sequence goes on from PLNO01000169.1 coordinate 2,081, forward strand.
CGGCTTTCCCTCGTGCCTGTCGCTCTCGCCGATGAAAATGCGCAAGAGGCTTCCTTCTTCGGGAAGTTCCATGGTCACCTCCAGATGCCCTGCCCGGCAAGCCTTCCCAGCCAGACGAACGCCAGGCCGCCGACGACCTGGACGACGACATTCACTATCCCGAGAAGATTTTCTCCCGAGCGGAACAGGTTGATCGATTCATTGCTGAAGGTCGAAAATGTCGTATACCCGCCCAGGATGCCGATGAAAGCGAATGCACGGGTCAGGTCCGTGAATGCGTTGCGGGATTCTGCCAGTTGCGCGAGCAGCCCGATCACGAAGCATCCGCTGACGTTGATCACGACAGTCCCCAGGGGGAATGTGGCGTTGCGAAAAAGGGATTGGGAGAAACCGCTTAAAGCGTAGCGGAGAATCGATCCAATGAATCCGCCGATGCCGATGAGAAGAATCTTGGCCATCAGGAATACTTTCCAATCACCGTTCGGTTGTCAAGCGCGACTACCATCCCATTCTTTTGCGGCACGAGGTGATCTGTGCAGTGTGGTGTCGGGAATGCCATGCGTACTGCTGGAGGAGGAAATCGAGCCCCACTTCCCCGAATCGTGCATGCCGCCATTTCCGGTCATACTGTTCGGCGGCCATGGACTCCCAGGCTTCCGCCCATCGGAGCCTGATGGACTCGAACATCCCGAGGGAAAGCTCGATGGCAGGAGAGCGGGCATCCGCCACCTCGGCCCACAGCGCCTGGGGCGCCACCATCACGACGGGGCTGTCCTCGGTAAGCGCGTACTTCAGACGCGGATACGCGTTGGCATCCGATTCAGCGATATGATGCACGACCTGCGCGAGCGTCCACCCTCCGTCGCGGTAACGCGTCAACAGGCGTTTCTCTGAAAGGCCGGCAACGGCCTTTCGCAGTTCGGCGGGATCCTTCTTGAACTGCCGGATCAGCGAGCGACGCAAGTCGACAGTCGGCTCGACAAAATGAAACTCCCCGATGGGATAGCGAACCTCATCAGGCATGACGCCCTCCCCCGACTACGCGGTCCCTGTACACATCGAATCCGAGCAGGTAGTAGTCGGTCTCCCCGTTGATCTTTGAAAGCCGAGCTTCGAACTCGAAGCCCCGTTTCAGCCAGAAACATACCGCTCCAAACCACCGCCGACTGAAGTCG
>PLNO01000169.1:3281-4851 GCA_003141795.1 Spirochaetaceae bacterium
CCCCGTCAGGGGACTAATATTGACGGGATGAACCGTCGTGTAGATCTTTCTGACCTTCTCTGCCTTGAGCATTCCAGTCATCACGCTGAACAGCTCGGATCCCAGGCCCTTGCCTCGATGCCGGGAATCGATCTGGAAAATCCCCAGCTCGACTATTCCCTCGGAGCCTTCAAAAGCATCGCACTTGATCACTCCGAAGCCCACGGGGGCTGAATCGCATTCAGCCACGAAAACCCTGTAAAGCGCGTGCGTCGCGTATTTTTCAACTTCCTGTCGGGCGACCTCGTCCTTGGCCGCGTCTCCTATCATTCCGGCGATCCACCCCTGCACCACGGCATGATCCGTCGCCTGCATCTCTCTCACTGCGATCATCGACTTCCCCAGTCCCATCACTCCGGCGTGTATGGCGCCTTCTCGTCAATGTCGCCGACGAATTGTCCGAGCCCCGTGTGGCCCAGGATCTTGCGGACGGCCATGTTTTCACCCGTGTGGTACCAGTAATGGTAGATCACCCGCTGCAGAAGGTTCCCGTACATGAGGTCGGTCTTCTTCCCGTCGCGGACGACCATCTGCTGAAGCTTCTCTGTCGTCAGCGCATCCAGCCAGGGATCTGCTTCCTTGACGATCATTGTCCATGCCTTCCACATCGCTGCGAGAGACGGCGTGCTCGCGGGCGCGCCATTACGGTAGTTCTCCTGGATCTCGGGCAGCAGATACTTCCCGCCGGCATAGTACAGGAAATAGCGCTGCTCCTGCCATGCCAGATGCCCGACCGTCCAGCTGATACAGTTCATCGGGAGGACACGTTTCTTCGCTTCCTCCTCAGAGACGTTCGAGATGGCGCGTTCGAACTCCGAACGGGTGAACCTCAACTGAAGGACGAGCGGATGTGCCACGGCGAAACTCCTTCCGACGACGAGCTGATGCCACGATACCAGATCCTCCGTGGGCCTTCCACCCCCGGCATGGGACATCCCTGGCAGACAGAAGGGTGCTCGCCCTCGGGGTTCAGGAGGGCATGCTGGAGGAGGCGTTCACCTCCAGGATCCGCGGCACGCCGGCGACCTCTATTCCCCCATGAAGAAGCGCCACATCGCCACAAGGGCGATCCCGACCTCGCCGTCGATGAGTTTCTGTGAGCTGCGCCTTTTGTCAAAACAATTCTCTCAGAATAATAAAGTGACCGTCCCCGCTTCCCTTTGTCTCTATGCAACTGAGACTATTTCTGGCTCTCCGTCCTTGAATATGTTGTTATAACGCTCCCTGTGCCAGATCATTTCGGCCGGCCGCGTTCCACTCATATAGAGATAGCACCCGAGCCAAGGATGGCGAGGGTGCGACCAATAGCTCACTCTCCTGCGTGACGGAGGCCAGCCGTCCGCCCTTTTGAAGTTTGTCTACTACTCACGGTTGAAGCCAAATATCGAGGGGATTGTCTTTCGATCCACTTCATGATTCCTGTGTTGAAGAGAGGAAGCAATGGGCGTACATAGCGAATCATTTTCATCATGATTGCCTGCCATTGGGCCACGGAATGGCGCTGATACCCTAACAGGGTGTTGAAAAAGGC
>PLNO01000015.1 GCA_003141795.1 Spirochaetaceae bacterium
CAGCTCCCGCGCGGCGGCGGCGGCGGGCTCCTCTGAGGTCTCAATGAGCCCCGCGGGGAACTCCGTCGTGATCATATCGGCGCCATGGCGGTACTGGCGGACCATGAGAAAGCCGGGCTCGCCCTGCTCTGTGGGCAGAAGGGGGACGACGTTCACCCAATCCGGCGCGGTCAAAAGCCAGAACTCGCCCCGTTTCCCCTGGGCTGAAGAGCGATCGGCCGCATACAGGTCGAAGAGGGGGCACGAGGCGATTCGTCGGCGCGAGAGCTCCCCCCAGCGAAGGTGGGCGTCGGTACCCTGCATAGTTTCTCATATTATACCAGACAGCATGGCAGATGGCTACGGCTGCCGGCACCTTGTTCGCCGATGAGCTGGTCTTCTCAATTGACAACCGGAAAACCGATCTCTATACTGATACCCGGGAAAGACGAATGGCGAGCCCCCTTCAACTGTCGATCGTCAATTTCAATAGAAACTCGTATATCATTGTCGAGGGGAAGCAGAAGGCCGACTACTTCTACATCCTGCGAAGCGGGAAGGTGCGCATCAGCAAGGAGGTGGAGGTCGTCGAGGAAGAGGGCGGCAACATCCTGGCCCCCGGCGATTTCTTCGGCGTCATCTCCACCATGTCGTCGCACAGCCACATCGAAACGGCACTCGCGCTTACCGACGTCTCTCTCATCTCCGTGGCCAGGGAGCAGTACGGGCTTCTCATCGAGCGCAACACGCCCGTGGCCATGAAGATCATCCAGAGTTTCTCCCGCAAGATGCGCTATCTCGACGAGGCGCTCACCCGGCTCACGTTCAAGAACACCGCAAGCGGAGACCCGTCGCACCTCTTCAAGGTCGCCGAGTACTACGCGCGCCAGAGCCAGTACAATCAGGCCTATTACGCTTACTACCGCTTTCTGCAGAACTGCCCCACGGACCCCAATGCGGACAAGGCGAAGGAACGGATGGCGAAGATCCATCCGTACGCCAAGGCCGTGTACCTCGACAAGTCCACCGACGATTTCACGCGGACCTACCCGAAGAACACGATGATCTTCTCGGAAAACGAGCCCGGCACGGAGCTGTACATCATCCAGAAGGGCGTCGTGAAGATCACGAAGATCGTGGAAGACGACGAGGTGCTGCTGGCCATGTTGAAGACGGGCGACATCTTCGGAGAGATGGCCCTTCTGGAGAACAAGCCGCGCTCCGCGTCGGCCATCGCCAATGAGGACTGCAGCCTCATGGCCGTCAACAAGGCGAACTTCGAGCGCATGGTGCAGACCCAGCCGCAGCTCATCACACGGCTCACCACCCTGCTTGCCGAGCGGCTGTGGTTCATCTACAAGCAGCTGGCGAACACGCTCATCCAGGACCCGCTGGGCAGGCTCTACGATGCGCTGCTCCTCCAATTGGAGAAGAACAGGATCCCCATCACCCCCTCGGGCAAGTACACGTTCCAGCTCGGCCCCAAGGAGCTTCTCAATACGGTGGGTCTCTCCGCGGACAAGGGCAACCCCTACATCCGGAAGCTGTTCGAGAACAAGAAGATGATCCTCGCCGACAACAAGATTGCGACGAGCGACGTGGAAGAGCTGCAGAAGCAGTCAGAGTACTACCGCAAAATGGAAAAGATCGAGCGCGCCCGCCGAAAGGCCGCGGCGCAGCAATAGCGCGGTCGCCCCTCGCGCCACTGCGTGGCGCTGGCTTAGTACGTCCCCGTCACGCTGAGATCCTCGAAGTTCGTCGTATAGGAGGTCAGTCCGCCCACCGCCTCTTCGTCGATGCTGAGCAGGTACGGAAGGTCCCGATCCACTTTCAGGGAGCCGGCGGGGTTCATCTGGTTCACCTCCACCAGTCCTTTCGTGAACGCGATGTGCTGGTCGTCGAGGCTGCCGAAGTAAAAAGAGTGATTGTCGAAATCCGGTGCCGGTGACCCCGGCACGAGTGACTTCTCCTCCCCCAGCGTTGGATCAACGGGCACCCAGCCCAGCGTCTCGATGTAGAACTCGTCCCAGAAGTGGCGCCGCGTGGGCTGGCCCGAATCCCCGACGAGGTAGCCCGAGACCATGCGGGAGGGGACGCCCGCGGCGCGCAGCATCGCGCAGTACAGGGACGAGTACACGAACGCATTGCCCCGCTTCGTCCTCAAGGAAGCGACGGGATCGGAGCCCGGCTGGCCATAGGAGAGCTGAGTCAGCAGCCAATCGTACACACGGCGTGCCTTCAGCCAGGGATTCCTCTCCCCCCCCACGGCGGCAGCGGCGGCCTTGATCACGTCGGGGTTCGTCGACGGGGCGAGCAGATCGGGCTTTGTGAAGCTCGTATACAGGTCGCTTGCCGTATCGTAGGCCGGCACGTCGCCGACGCTCACCTGGGTCTGAACGGCGTAGCGGTCCACCATCCAGCTCATAGTGACCCTGTAGTGTCCCCCCTTCTGGAGGTTCGTGAAGGGAAACAGCGATGCCGAGGTCGTGTCCAGGAGGGAGACGGGATCCGCGCTCACGAGCTCGATCTTGCGCTGCTCGGGGGTGGGCAGGATGCGCGGCATCCAGAGGTAGAGGCTGTTCTCCCCCGTGGCGGAGGTGACGGCGATGTTCATGCCGTACTGCACGGAGTACTTGCGGGGCGACGAGTAGGTCTTGCTCCCCGCGCCCTTGTTCACGACGAAATAGGCGGCATAGCTCGTCCCCTTATCGGACTTCACGAGCACGTTTCCCGACGCCGCACCGTCGGGAACCCGCAGCTTGATCTCCCTGTCCGACCAGGAGATGTAGTCGAGGTTGTAATCCCTTGCCGGCATGAGGTTCGACAGGTCGAGGCTTCCCGTGGCGGAGCTCGAAAGACCGGAGCCCGTGAAATATACATCGGAGCTGCCCTTTTCCAGGCCGAAGTTCAGCCCGTAGATGGTGATCTCGTCCCCCACCCGGGCGGCGGAGGGCTGGATGGGATTGTCGCTATTGATGATGTAGGGGTCCCCGGGGCGGGCCGAGCCCAGCGCGGGCTGCGGGATGTCGACCTGGTTGATGAACAGAAGCCCGCCGCTCCTCCCGCTTTTCGTCACGACGTAGACGATGCCGGAGGTGGCCTCGTCAGGGATGGTGACGCTGATGCGCGTGTCCGTCCATTCACCGTAGTCCTGGGAGGTCGGGGAAATACCTGAGATGCGAACCTCCGAGGTATCGCGGGGGCTGCCGAAATTGCGGCCCGAAAGGATCATGACGTCACCCGGTTTTCCCCTGGTGGGCGTGATGGAATCCAGGTGGGGAGGGCTTCCCGCCATGCGGGGGCTCAGCAGAACGAACACGACAAGCACGACGACAATGACCGTGGGGATGAACCACGGACTCTTGAGGAGCTTCTGGTATGGCTTGACCTTTTTCTTGTCGTCCTCTTCGTCGCCGGACCCGGTCGTATGGGAGGGCGCCCCCCCAGGGCTCATGTCGAGATTGTCCAGATCAGTCACTCCACCGTCCTATTGCTTCTGCTCGTAGGGCACGATCTTGATCTCCAGCTCGATGTTGAAGAACTTCTTGTCCTGATTGTCGGCGTCGGAGATCCCGAGCGGGAAGAAAAGAACCTTTTCGCCGAACGAAACAGGGATGGTGTAGAACGTGTTGTAGTACTTGTTCTCCTTGTCCGTGGGCTCCGTGAGCCAGATCTGCCCCTGCGCGAGGAGCAGCACTTCCCCATCCTCCTGGAGGTACGGGGTGCAGACGAGGTAGATGCGCACGTTCTCACCGTCGAGCCTGACCTTGATGGAGCGCCCCGGAAGGGTGAGCTTCGTGCTTTCCGCGTTCCAGACCGGCGTGCCCTGGTCCGCGGACGGGGGAACCACGCGCGCAGAGATCGTGACGCTGAGCGCCTTGGAGAGGAGCTCCTGCAGCGCCTCCTTGGGATCCGTGTCGGCGTCCGGGGCCTGGCTCTGCCCGTGGGACTGCACGACAGCCAGGACGAGAAGGATCGGTACGAGGAGGTTCCGTTTCCCGATCATGGCTTCTTCCTCAACAGGTCGGTTTCCCTGACCATCCGCGGCTGGCCAACGGGGGTGAGCCGCATGTTCTTCGGGAGGGTCATCACCGACTCGCTGTTCGCATCGCCGTCCCCCAGGGACTTGAGGAGCGCCTCCACCCTGTCGTACGGGACCGCGAACTGGTATTCGGTTCCGCTGGTCGGCGACTTGGTGATGCGCACGAACCCCACGTTGGACCGCGAGACAAGCACCGCGAGTGTCACGCCCAGGGTCAACAGGAGCGCGGCGGCCACGAGGGCAACCGGCATCGGCAGGGAGACCTGGCGCCGCCACACGGTCGTCTGGTGGGGGACGACGGGCTCATGCGAAAGGATGCGCCGTCGCACCCTCTCCATCGCCCCCCCGACGTCCCCCAGGGGCTCATCCCGCAGCGCACGCCGCGTGGCGAGCAGCGACTCGTGCACGGAGCGGCATCGCTCGCACGACGCGAGATGGTCGGAGATGGCCTGCTCCCACGGAGAGGCGATCTCGCCGTCGATATAGGCTGAAAGGATGTCATGATCAGGACACATACTCATCACCCTCGGCAAAGACCCTACCAAGACGCTCTCTGGCCCGAAAAATCCGTACTTTGACATTGCTCTCCGATATTCCCAGGATCGCACCGATTTCCTTGTAGCTGAGGTCCGCATATTCGCGAAACACCAGAGGCGCCCGCAGGGAGTACGGCAGTCCGTCCAGGGCCCCCTGAACGCTCGTGCGCGTTTCTTGCTTCATGATCTGCTTTTCACTCGATTCCGAGGTCACGGGCATGATGCGTGAGAGCTTGGTGTACGCGGCTTTTTCCCTGGTTCGTCTCTTCTCGTAGTTGAGGGACAAGTTCTTCACCACGCGTATGAGCCAGTACTTGGACTGTTCGAGGTCGGGGAGTAGGTCTCCGCGTTCCATAAGCTTGATGAAGGCTTCATGGCACAGATCCTCTGCGATTTCCCTGTTGCCGGTCACTCGCAGGGAGACGCGGTAGATAATGGGGAAGAGTTTCGCATATGCAACATCGAACGAGGGTGTCCGTTCATATTCCGTGCTACTCATTAGTAACAACGATTTCCCACTGATGTTACAGAATTTTATCTTCTTTGACCAGCGGCAAACCGTACCTTCGGGCCCTTCGGGCCGTCCTGTACCTCGATGCCTCTGGCAAGAAGCTGCGCCCTGATCTCATCGGCCTTTTTGAAATCACGGGCCTTGCGGGCCTGTTCCCTTTCGGCAACGAGCCTGTTCCCCTCTTCGTCGAGCACGACCTCCTGCTCGCGCGCCTCCGACAGCCCCAGATCGAGGATCCGATCCATGCGAAGCGCGGCTCCGAGCTTCTGTGCCGGGGTCACGGTGGAGTCGCGGAGCAGACCCCAGAGGTCCGCGAGGCAGCGTGGCATGTTGAGATCGTCCATCGCATGGCTTTCGAAGTCGGCGACGTATTCGGCCGCCTTGCCCGTCGGCTCTTCGGGCCCTGCGGGCGATTGGTNNCCACACCCTGCCGTCCCGCCCGGGCCGCGTTCAACGATTCCCAGCTGAAGGCGAGCTGCGTGCGGTAGTGCGCGCCCAGGCAGAAATAGCGGTAGTCCAGGGGGTCGTAGCCTTTTTCGGTCAGGACGGAGAGGGTCATGAAATTGCCCGCTGACTTGGCCATTTTCTCCTGGCCCATGAGGAGGAACTCACCGTGCAGCCAGTAGTTGACCCATTTGTGCTTCGTTGCCCCCTCGGACTGCGCGATCTCATTGGTGTGATGCACGGGGATGTGGTCGATGCCGCCGCAGTGGATGTCGAAATGCTCGCCGAGGTACTTCATGGACATGGCGCTGCACTCGATGTGCCAGCCGGGGTAGCCGCGGCCCCACGGGGAGTCCCAGAGCATGGTCTGATGCTCGAACTTCCCCTTGGTGAACCAGAGAGCGAAATCCGAGGGGTTCTTCTTGCCTTCGTCGACGGCGATGCGGGCGCCGACCTTCAGCTCCTGCTGACCCAGCAGGGCGAGCTTTCCGTAATCGGGGTAGGTGCTGATGTCGAAATAGACGTTTCCGCCGGCGCTGTAGACGCATCCGTTCAGCTCCAGGCGCTGGATGAGGCTGATCATCTCGGGGATATGCTCGGTGGCCTTGCAGACGATGGCGGGCATGGAACACCGCAGGAGCCTGAAATCCCGGAAGAAGGCTGATGTATAGAATTCGGCGATCTCCCAGACCGTCTTTCCCTTCTCCCGCGCGCCCTTCAGCATCTTGTCCTCACCCTCGTCGGCGTCGCCGGTGAGGTGACCGACGTCGGTGACGTTCATCACGTGACGGACCTGATAGCCGCTGTACTCGAGGGTCTTGCGGAGGATGTCCTCGAAGATGTAGGTGCGGAGGTTGCCGACGTGGGCGTAGTCGTAGACGGTGAGGCCGCAGCAATACATGCCCACCTTCCCCGGCTCGATCGGGATGAAGGTCTGCATCTCGCGCCCCATCGTGTTCCAGAGTTTCAGCTCCACGAAGCCCCCTCCTCGAGTGAGATTGCTTTTCCGGCGTCTGTAGACCGGCCCTTCCCTGCCCGTTACTATCTCGTCGTGATTACAGTACGGGAATTGGCCCGGATGATCAAGATCGACGGTGTTTTGAGGCCCGATGAACCGATGGCCGGGCACACGAGCTTCGCCCTCGGCGGTCCCGCGGACCTGTACGCCGCTGCACGCACCCCCGAGGATGCCGCGCAGGTCCTCGGCCTCTGTCTGCGGGAAGGCGTCCCCTGCTTCATCCTCGGCGGGGGGACGAACATCCTCGTCGCTGATCGTGGCATCCGGGGGGTTGTTCTCGACGTGTCCCGGCTGGACGGCGTGCGAACCGACGGTACCACCGTTACCGCGATGAGCGGGGCGCTCATATCAGGGGTCGCCGAAGAGGCGCTCGCCCACGGCCTCACGGGGATGGAGTTCGCCTATGCGCTGCCCGGCAGCGTTGGCGGCGCGGTCTGGATGAATGCCCGCTGCTACGAACGGGAGATCAGCGATATCGTCGTGAACGTCGACTACATAGACGACGGATTGCAGCGGCACCAGTTGGGCATGACGGGAGCGGAGTGGGCGTACAAGAAGTCCCCCTTCCAGGAGATGAGATGCCTCATCCTCGAGGCGAGCTTCCGACTCTCCCCCGGCGACCCGGATACGATCAGGCCCCTCATGCAGGAGCACAAGCAGGACAGGGAGCGCAAGGGGCATTTCCTCTTCCCCTGCGCGGGGAGCGTATTCAAGAACAACCGCGCCTTCGGAGCTCCAACGGGAAAACTGGTGGATTCCCTCGGGCTGAAGGGCAGACGGATCGGGGGGGCGCAGGTCGCCCCCTTCCACGGCAACATCATCGTGAACACAGGAGGGGCCTCGGCGCGTGACGTTTTGTCCCTCATCGAGTTGCTTGAGGACGAAGTGCGGCAGCGTCTCGGCTTCACGCTGGAGCGTGAAGTGATTCTTGCCGGGGAGTGGGGCGAACAGTCATGATACTCGGGGTCGGACAGAATCTCGCATGGCAGAAGCTCTGCTTTCTCCCCGCCCTGCTCCATGGTGAAGTGAACAGGGTCACGAAGGTCACTGCCTTCGCCAGCAGCAAGGGCCCGAACGTGGTGAGGGCCCTCTCCAGCCTCGGCGGCGCAGGAGAGACGTTCGGGTACGTCGGCGGAGAGACGGGGCGGCGCGTGACGGAGTATCTGGCCGCGGAGGGGCTCGCGTTCAGGCCCGTCACGATTGCCGGGGAGACGCGGACGTGCACCACGTACATCGAGCCGGACGGAACGTGCACGGAGCTCATCGAGCCGCCGCCCGCGGTGAGCGCCGCGGAGAGCGAGCTCATGGCCGCCTCGATCATCGGCCGGCTCGAAGCGGCACGCCTTCTCGTCATTTCCGGGACCGCGCTCAGCGGCGAATCGGAGGCCTGCTATGCGCGCCTCGTGCGCGCGGCGCACGAGCGGGGCATGCCGGTGCTCATGGATTCCGCGGGCACCGAGGCGCGCCGCGCCCTGGACGAACACCCCGACGTCGTGAAGGTGAACGCGGAGGAGCTCGGCCACCTCACCGGTGCGGACACGGGAGACCAGGCCGAGCGCGCGGCCGCATGCACGGGTCTCATGTCGCGCTACGGCATCCGATGGGTCCTCGTGAGCAGAGGGCGCGATGGGATCGAAGCGCACGGAGCAGGCGTCGCGCTGCATGCCGTGCCGCCCGTGATCAGCGTCGTCAACGCGATCGGCAGCGGAGATGCCGCAATGGCGGGGCTCGCGTGGACTCTCCATGAGTCCGCCGAGGGATGGAATGAGGTGTTCGCCTCACCCGCTGCGCTGAAAGAAGCGCTCCTGACGGCCACGGCAATGGGAACGGCGAACTGCCTCAACTTCCTCAACGGCAGGGTGGAACCGGATGATTACCGGCAGGCAAGGGCAAAGATCGTCATAACGCAGTTGGAATGCTGAGACAAAGCTCGCGGTCGTCGGGGTGCTCCTGATCGTCATTCCCCTTCTGGTCGTCTCCTACTTTTCCATCAATAAATCGACGCAGGGGTTGAAAATGACGAACAAGCCGTCGACCCCGTTCGCCGCGCCCATCCGCTCGGCGTAGCACGGAGATGTGGAGGATCCGTCCTACGGATCCTCCACCCATGAGCGCGCACTCCACGAGAGGGTGCACGTGAGGCAGTCCCCGGGATCGGGGGGAGCGCTCAGAAGCGGCCAATGCTCGACGCCGGCTTTGACGGTGAGCGCGCCGCCCGCCAGGGACCAGCGGAGATTGGCCACGAGCGAGGCGCGTCGGTCAGTCGATTCCACACCATAAAATCCGGCATCCAGCCCGGCGCTGAAATGGAGCCCCGGCTTCGTGTCCGCGGTCAGGGAAATCCCGAGACCGTCCTCCGAGCATTCCATTCCGGCCTGCAGGTCGACCCTGCCCATGCGCGCCCGCACGGAGGCCGAGCACCGCGCTGATTCTTCCCGCCGCGCCCGCTCGTCCCAGCTGATGATCTTCTTTCCAGCAAGCTCGAGGCGGGTCGGGTTTTTTCCCGTGGCCGGATACCTGCGGCTCACGGAAAGCCCTATCGTCTGCCGTGTCGGCAACGCGGCGCCCGGCGTGAACCCGACACGACCCACCGCATAGTCGTACGTGGCATCGACGGTGAGACCGTCCCCGCGCAGTGCAACGGCTCCTGAAACGAGGGCCGCCTCCGCGGAAACATCCCCCCGCGGCGTTCTGTAGCCAGGCCCTGCCGCGCCGAAGAGGAGGCCGAGATCGATCCCGTCCCCTTCCCCCGTGAAGAGGAGGTGGACAAAGAGGTCCGGCGCTACGCGCTCCCCCGCCGAGGCCCCCATGGTCATGGCAAGCGAGACCGCAGGGTCCGCGCGCGTGAACCGTGCGGCGGCGTCCAGAAGGGCGCCTCCGGGATAGGGGGCATGCGCGAGGTACCATTCGTCTCCGCTCGCCCCCGCCGGGGGCCGGGACAGGATGAGCAGGGATTCCACCGCGGTGCCCGACGGGGCGGCAGCGCGAATGAAACAGCCGTATTCTTCACCTCCCGAGGCGAAAGGAATCGAGAAAAAACCCAGGGAGCCGGGCACGGGCGCGCAGAGAAAGCCGGCCGGGGAACCGGGCAGTGAGAGGTCCAGGCGAAGCCCCGTTGCCTCGAGAAAAACCGGACTACCCGCGCCGAAACCGAGCGGGTTGGCAGCCTCCCGCAGGAGCCCCGACGGCGTCAGGGGCCCGAAGCGCAACCACGGTGTCGTGAGCCCTGCCATGGTCCGCCCCTGGCCGTACTCCAGGAGGCTGAAGCGCATATCGGAGGCGGATATGCCGAGGCGCACGGCGGGCAGCTCACCGGCCTCCCAGCTCGTGGAGGTGGTGAGCTCCGTGCACCAGAGGGCACCGGGGAGGAAGGCGCCGATCAGCGTCGCGCAGAAAACCCTGAAGCCGAGCACGGATGAACCCCACGGCAGAATGGGCCGATCTGCTTGCGCTTGATCGAGTGAAGGTTCGGGCCGTATAGTTTTCTCCGTGATCGCAATAGAGAATCTGACGCGCAGCTACGGCTCCTTCGTCGCCGTGGACGGCCTGAGCCTGCAGGTCCCCGACGGCACGCTCTTCGGCCTGCTGGGACCGAACGGCGCGGGCAAGTCCACCACGGTAAAATGCATCTGCGGCCTGCTGCGGCCCACCAGCGGCAGGGTGCTCGTGGACGGGATCGATGTCGCGGAAAAGCCGCTGGAAGTGAAGGCGCTGCTCGGCTACGTCCCCGAGAGCCCGGTGCTGTTCAAGACGCTCACCGGAAGGGAGCTTCTGACGCTCGTAGGGCGCCTGCACCGCATGGAGGAGTCCGATCTCGGGGAGAGGATCGGGGAGCTCCTGGCCTCGTTCGGCCTCGGGGAAAAGGCGAACGAGCAGATCCAGTCCTACTCCAAGGGCATGGGGCAGAAGCTGGCGATTGCGGCGGCCCTCCTCCCCAACCCCCGCGTCCTCGTCCTGGACGAGGCCCTCAACGGCCTCGACGCCTCGGCCGCCGCGGTGCTGAAACGCCTCCTTCGCGGCCTGGCCGACGCGGGAAAGACGGTGATCTTCTGCTCCCACATCCTCGAGGTCGTCGAGAGGCTGTGCGACGAGATCGCCGTCATCGCCCACGGGCGCATCCGGGCCCAGGGGAGCGTGGCGCGGATCATGACGGACGCCGGCGCGTCCACCCTTGAGCAGGCCTTCATCT
>PLNO01000045.1 GCA_003141795.1 Spirochaetaceae bacterium
GTACGACATTCCGTCCATCAAAGGCGCCAAGAAAGTCATCATCACTGAGAGCGTCGTGACCCGCAATGAGAGGCCCGAGATCCTTCTTGCGGGTCAGAAAAAAACCGCATAGAGTCCTTCCGATGAAGCTCCTGCTCAAGCGTCACGAACTGTACATGGTTCCCCTCAAGGACCTCGTGGTTTTCCCACGGATGGTCGTTCCTTTCTTTGTCGGCAGGCGCAGGTCGGTGCGGAGCGTCGAAGAGGCCGCCCAGGCGGGCAGACCGCTGTTCCTCGTCGCGCAGAAGCGCACCACGGTGGATGACCCGGGAGAGCGCGACATGCATGCCGTGGGCACGACGGCCCGGGTGCTGCAGATGATGAAGCTCCCCGACGGCAAGATCCGCCTCCTCGTGGAAGGTCTCGAGCGGGCCGCCGTCGGCCGCTATACGGAAACGAAGGAATGCTTTCGGGTGATCGTGCGGCCCCTCCCGCAGAATCATGACGTGACGCCCAAGATCGCCGCGCTTATGCGCACGGTGCTCACGCAGTTCACCCAGTACAACGAGCTCTCCAAACGCGTCGCCCCCGAAGCGGTGACGGCCGTCGAGTCGGCTGACCAGCCCGACGTGCTCGTGGACCTCGTTGCGGGCAACCTCACCCTGAAGCTCGAGCAGAAGCTCGAGCTCCTCTCCCTCGAGGATACAGCCGTACGTCTGGAGCGCTGCGCGGCCGTCATCGCCTCCGAAATCGAGCTGCTCAGCCTGGAGCAGGAGATCACCGGCAAGGTCCGCCGCAAGCTGGAGAAGACGCAGAAGGATTATTTCCTCAACGAGCAGCTCAAGGAGATCCAGAAGGAGCTCGGCGCGGAGGGCGACGATCCCACGGGCGCCAAGGAGCTGGAGGAAAAGGCGCGGGCGAAAGGCCTGCCGCAGGAAGCCGCGGAGAAGTTCCAGAAGGAGCTCAAGCGACTGGCACGGATGCAGCCGATGTCTCCGGAATCCGCCCTGCTCCGTACGTACCTCGAATGGATCGTCGACCTGCCCTGGAAGGAGACGACCCCCGACATCCGCGACATCGAACGCGCCCGTCAGATCCTCGACGAAGACCACTACGATCTGAAGAAGGTGAAGGAGCGCATCCTCGACTTCATCGCCGTGCGTCAGCTCCAGAGCCGGGTGAAGGGCCCCATCCTCTGCTTCATCGGCCCCCCCGGCACGGGAAAGACATCGCTGGGGAGGTCGGTCGCCCGCTCCCTCGGCCGGAGCTTCGTGCGCGTGTCACTGGGCGGCGTGCGGGACGAGGCGGAGATCCGCGGCCACAGGAAGACCTACGTGGGGGCGCTGCCGGGGAAGATCGTGCAGTCCATGCGCAAGGCAGGATCGCGCAACCCCGTGTTCCTGCTCGATGAGATCGACAAGATGAGCTCCGACTGGCGCGGAGATCCCGCATCGGCGCTCCTGGAGGTGCTGGATCCCGAGCAGAACCACGCCTTCATGGACCATTACCTCGAGATCGCCTACGACCTTTCCGACGTGATGTTCATCACCACCGCGAACTCCGCGCACAACATTCCCTACCCGCTGCGCGACAGGATGGAGATCATCGAGATCTCGGGGTACACCGAGTTCGAGAAGCTGAACATCGCGGAGAAGTTCCTCGTGCCCAAGCAGATCCAGGAGAACGGCCTGGGCGGAGCCGACATCACGTTCCAGAAATCCTCGCTCATGCGTCTCATCCGCGGCTATACGCTGGAGGCCGGTGTTCGCAACCTCGAGCGGGAGATCGCCAACATCCTCAGGAAAATCGCGCGGGAAGCGGTGAAGAACGGGAGCCTGCCGGAGCTGACGCGCGAGTCCTCGGCGGCACCCGTTGCGACGATCCCGGAGGCGGGCGAAGAGGTCGCGCCGCAGAGCGTGGAGACGGCGCCCGTTGAGAGCGCACCCGTCGAGCCCCCGGCAGAGGGAGCCGTTCCGCCTGCACATACCCCGTTCAAGGTCGTGGTCTCCGGCAAGTCGGTGGAGAAGTACCTCGGCAAGGACAGGTTCCTGGAGGACAGCTTCTCCCAGGACATGAAGCCGGGACTCGCCTACGGTCTTGCGTGGACAGAGCTCGGAGGACAGCTCCTCCCCGTGGAGGTGGCCATCGTCGCCGGCAAAGGCGAGCTCACCCTCACCGGAAGCCTCGGGGACGTGATGAAGGAGAGCGCACAAGCGGCGCTCACCTTCCTGCGCGCGCACAGCGACGTCCTGGGGATACCTGCCGGTTTTACGAAAGACCGCGACATCCACATCCACGTGCCCGAAGGGGCGATCCCCAAGGACGGACCTTCGGCGGGGATCACGCTGACCGCAGCCCTGCTGTCGGCGGTCGCCCAGGTGCCCGTCCGCCCGGGATGCGCCATGACCGGTGAGATCACCCTCACGGGGCGTCTCCTCCCCATCGGCGGGGTCAAGGAGAAGGTCCTCGCCGCCCACCGCTACAAGATGAACACGATAGTCATGCCGCGCCGCAATGAGAAAGACCTCGAGGAGATCCCCAACGAGG
>PLNO01000017.1 GCA_003141795.1 Spirochaetaceae bacterium
CCTGGCGCGACAGTGAGGTGTTCATCGCCCTGCTCGAAGAGCTGGACCCCGACTGGATCTTCATGCCGCACCAGAAGGACAGCCATCCCGCCCACATCGCCAGCCGCGCCATTGCCCTGCAATCGCTACGCCGTCACCTCGCCGGCTCGGGCAAGGTCGTGGAGGTCTGGAACTACGAGGGCCCCTGGGCGCTTTTCAACAGGGGGGAGTTCAACACGATCGTGAGCGTGCCGAGGATCCCCTTCGACCGCAAGCTGCAGGCCATCCGCGCCCATGAATCGCAGACCGCGCGCACGCCGTACGACGTCGCCGCCGAATCGCTGGCCCGTCTGCGCTCGGCGCTCGTGCCGGAATCGGAGCTTGCCGGGTTCGGGGCGCGCCCGCCGCGGCTGGACGCGTGGATGGAGCTGTTCCTCAGGGAGACGGTGAGAAACGAGCAGCTCGCCGCGCCGCCGGGCGTCGAATAACGGCTGCGAGAAATGAAAAAGCCCGGACATGCCGGGCTTTTTCGTTTCTGGACCCTCGCTATACAACGGGTCTATTCGATTTTGATTGCTTCCGCAGGGCAGTCGCTCGCTGCATCGCGGACGGCGCTCTCTAGGTTCGCGGGGACAGCCGGGTTGATGACCTCGGCGGCATCCTTGCCCATTCTGAAGACCTGGGGGACGCTGTCGGTGCACAGACCGCACGCAGTGCAGAGATCGGAATCGATCTTAACCTTCATCGTTCGCTCCTTTCGGATTTTATTGCCCGCCGCTCAAGCTCAGGGTGGCGAACAACAGGACCATACCCCAACGCACCGTTCTTTTCAAGGCGAGCGTCCAAAGCGCTGCCGTCCATGTCGCCGGTCGAGACAACTTGACAGTTCCGCCAATTTCGCTATCCTTGCCCTGAACACGAAATTATTGTGGAGGCATTGCATGATAGCTCTCACCATCGGCATTGTGCTGATACTGTTCGCCGTTTACGCCGTTTTGCCCGTGTCGTGGAGCTTGCAGTGGTGGCCCGAGGTGATTCAGTTCCTGAAGGGCGGAGTGCCCATTCTCGCCGTTTTCATCGGTTTTATCGCTTTCTTCGTCGGTGTGGCCGACATCAAGGACAAGATGGAAGCCAAGAAAGAGGAAGCAGAGGAGAAGGAAGAGAAGAAGACGGACGCCGGCAAGGGAGCTACTTGACATTCCTCCCCTGCTGTGTCAATTTAGCCTTCCTGTGGTGTACGCGCCGCATTTCTCCTTAAAAGGATTGAGAGACGGATGAAAACTATATTTGTCAAGCCCGACGAGATCGAGCACAAGTGGTATTTGATCGACGCTGAAGGAAAGGTGCTCGGTCGTCTGGCATCGCGCGTCGTGGGCATCCTCCGGGGCAAGAACAAGCCCGAATATGCCCCTCATTGGGACATGGGCGATTCGGTTGTGATCATCAACGCCGACAAGATCGTGGTCACGGGACGCAAGCCGGCGCAGAAGATGTACTACCGCCATTCACGCTATCCGGGCGGATTCCGGGCAGAGCCGTTCGAAAAGGTGTTCGCCCGAAAACCCGAGTGGCCGCTGGAGAGGGCAATCGAAGGAATGCTGCCGAAAGGCCCTCTCGGCAAGAAGATCTTCAAAAGGCTGAAGGTGTATGCCGGTCCCGAGCATCCGCACGCTTCACAGAAGCCCATCAAGATCGAGATTTCCTGAGAAACGAGGAGTAGACCTTGGTCAAGAACCTTTCGGTTGCAGTCGGTAAGAGAAAAACCTCGATTGCGCGCGTTTTCCTGAGGGATGGCACCGGGAACATCACGGTGAACGGTAAATCGGTTGACGAGTACTTCGCCGGCCTGCCCACCGCCCCGAACGTCAGAGCCCCGTTCGACGTCACGAACACGACGGGCAAGTTCGACGTGCTCATCACGGTCCGCGGGCGTGGCATCACCGGGCAGATCGAAGCGTGCCGCCATGGCATCGCCCGGGCCTTGAATACGTACGATTCCACCAACCACCTTGCCCTCCGCGCGAACGGTTTCCTGACGCGCGATCCCAGAATGGTAGAGAGGAAGAAGTACGGACAGGCTGGTGCCCGAAGAAGGTTCCAGTTCTCCAAGCGCTAAACCGACGCTCCCGCAGCCTTTGCCTTCCCTGGAGGAGGGCGGAGCGGGGGAGGGGACTGTTGCCGGCAATGGAAGCGGCTGTACGGCTCCCGTAATCGAATCGATTCTGCTCAAAGGAGCCGCCGGAGAGAAGGTGGTGATCGCCCTCTCCGACGGCTCTTCTTTTGTCCTGCACGCGGAGGTCTTTGCCCGATCCCGGATTACGGCCGGAACGCAGGTCGACCCCGATACCCGTGAACGTCTCCTCGCTCACTCGGAGCTCGTTGTCGCCCGCATCGCGGCGCTGCGTCTCATCGCGCGCGCTGCCCAGACCCGCAAGGGTCTGGAGAGGAAGCTCAGCGCACGGGGCTTCAGCGCCGGGGCCGTCCACCATGCGATTTCCTGCGCCGTCGAGCTCGGCTATCTCGACGATCACGTTTTTGCAGAGGCCTGGCTGCGCTCCCGCATGGGCGGCCGGCCCGAGGGCTGGACGGCGCTCTACAAGGGCATGCTCGGCCGTGGCGTCACCAGGACGGTCGCGGAGGAGGTGCTGTCAGCCGTGTACACGGAGGAGGTGGAGCTCGAGGTCGGCCGCAGGCTCGCTGACGGGCTTTCATCGGATTCCGCCGTGCGCAAGCTGGCCAGCCGGGGCTTCAGGTCACGGGCTATTGCGACGGTTCTCCGGGAGTTGAGGGAAAGAGATCGTGAACATCGGGAGTCGTGAACCCGAAACTGTCTTCCAGGACGCAGCGGGAGAGATCGAGAACACGGGAAGCGGCGTCCAGGACGACGGAGTCGGAGGAAGCCACTATCCCAAGATGCGATTTCAGGGGATAATCCGCACTATGGGCAAGGTGGACCTCGGCGGGAAACGATGCGCTGCTGAGCAAATCGCGAAGCTCGGAGGCCATGAGCCCGGAAAACGCCAGGGGCGAATCGAGATACACGTCGAGGTGTCGCGGCGCCATTGCACGGACGCAGCGCAGGATTTCCTCACGAGCCCTGATCGTCGGCTCGGTCGGCCGGTAGCTGCCGTGCAGGCCCGCGGAGTCACGGACGACGCCGTCTTCACAGAGAAAAACCTGCTGGCCCTTGAGGTAGCTTTCCACGGTGATGAGGACGTTGTACCAGTCGATTCCCAGCATTTCCCCCTGGACTGTCGGGGGTCCGACGATTTTCGCCCTGCGCGCATCGGCAAGCCGGGAGACGACGATTCCCCTGAACAGACAATTGCGTTCCGATCTCGACAGGCGGTGGTGATCAGCGACGAGAGTGAGGGTCGCTTTTTCCGGGTACCCGAGCTCGCGGAGGGCACGATACGTCGAACATGCCTGTCGGAAATTATAGGTTGACATTATGGATATTTTTGGTACTCTAAATAGTATTGAGAATTGCCGTGGCATGGCGTCACAAGTGAAAGGATAGCAGCAATGGGAAAGAAGGAAAAGAAGGTCCGAATTTTCTCGGCCCTCGAAGTGGCGGACATATGCGGTGTCGTCAACCAGACCGCCATCAACTGGATCAAGAACGGATTCCTGAAAGCCTTCATGACGCCGGGAGGGCAGTACAGGGTCTACGCGGAGGATCTGCTCGCCTTTCTCTCCTCGCGCGGGATGCGCGTCCCGGAGGACCTGACTGAATCCACGGACGAGGGGCCGGACTGGGACCGGGTGCTCATCGTCGATGACGACCAGAACATCAACACGCTGCTGAAGCGCTACCTCGGGCACAGGATGCCGAGCTGGACCGTCATGCAGGCGTTCGACGGTTTCGAGGCGGGCAAGCTCCTGAGCGAATCGCGGCCCGGCATCATCCTGCTGGACATCAGCCTTCCGGGCATCGACGGGCACAAGCTGTGCCGCCGCATCAAAGAGGACCCCACACTGGGCACCCCCGTCATCATCGCCATCACGGGGCTCACCGACGACGACGTGGAGGAGACGATCCTCCGCGAAGGCGCCGACGCCTTTTTCCGCAAGCCGCTGGACTTCGACCGTATGTACGACAGGATCCAGGAGATCACCGCGGAGAGGACCGGCGGGGAGAAGCGGGCCGGGGAGAAGAGGGGATGAGCGGATCGCCGCTTGTGCTCATCGTGGAGGACGAGGACTCGATCCGTCTCACCCTCCGCGACTACTTGAAGAAGAAGGGGCACGAGGTGATCGTGGCCTCCGACGGGGTGGGGGCAATCAAGCAGATCCTCGATCATCCCGTGCAGCTCATCGTCAGCGACTACAGGATGGACATCCTCGGCGGCGACTACTGGATCCGGTTCCTCCGCGAGTTCTGCGCCGACAAGAAGATCATCATCACAAGCGGCTTCCTCCAACCCGAGTTCCCCATTCCCTTCCCCGTCGTGTACAAGCCCTACGATTATTCGGAGCTGGAAGGGCTGATCCGCACGACCCTCGCCTCGGGAGCATAGGAGCGGGACCGTGGCTCCGGCATCCCCCGGTGCTTTCCGTGCCACCGTCAAAGGCCGCGTGCAGGGCGTCGGCTTCCGCTAC
>PLNO01000057.1 GCA_003141795.1 Spirochaetaceae bacterium
GAGGAAGCTGCGGCGGACGGGGCGGAGAAAATCGCGCACGAGAGCGTTCACGTCTTCAACGAGATTCTTTTTCTGCGCTTTGTCGTACAGGGGGTTCCACTTTTCCGATAGCTCGGCAAGCGTGCCGTCGATGGTGCCGCCCTTGGGGACGTACTGGGAAACGAGAGAGATGATCGTTCGGCGATAGCGGAGGAGGTTCTCCTTGTCCAGCGCCGCCTTCTGCGTGGTCTGCTGTTCCCCGGAAGNNCCGGCGTCATCGAATCTTCCCCTTCCTTCTTTCCGCGCCCGGAGAACATCCTGCGGAACATGCGGAGGATGCCGCTCAACCCCGGCATCGTAAGCCAGAACGGAAGATACATCCGGGCATTCTTCAAGAGCTCGACCCGTGACAGGCCCAGGAGCTCGTCGAAGGGACGGAGGATGCTCTCCACGGCAAAGCACTTCGAAAGCTCTGACCGGGCCGCGTCGGAGATGTTCGTTTCCTCGCCCGCGAGGAAGAGCAGGCCGCCGTTGGACATGGCGGTGAGAAGCGGGTAGCCCTGTTTCACCCTGAGATCAACGTCCCTGCGGAACGCGGCATCGCTCCGGGCAACCGCCGGCATCAGGTCCTGGCGCAGCTGCGCCGTCCACTCGTCGAGGTACAGCTTACGGAGCTCTTCCGACGTCTCCGCGAGCTTTTTCAAATACACGGGGACCACGAGGTCCCGCTGGATGAAATACTCCTTCTTCTGCACAGCGGCATGCACGCGGACGATCGCGGGGACAGCCTCGTCCCCGGCTCGCACCGTCTTCTCCTTGAGGAAGGAATGGATGAAATCCCTGCTGTGCTTCGCGACGAAGGTCGCCCCTTTTTCGTCCTTCAGATTGTACAGGTCCTGGAAGCCGAAGACGAAGGGCGGCTTGTGCACCTGCGCCTCGAGGCTCTTCCTGTCATCCGCCCATTCCTTCTCCCGCTGCACCGCCCCCTTCTTGTGGAAAACGGCGTAGCCGATGATGTAGGCGGACTGGCATACGCCCTGATCCTGGTCGGTCTTGTCCTTCTTGGATCTCAGGTCCTGCAGGACGAGGTTCGAAAGCTGAGTCCAGAATCGGAAACCGAAGTCGGTAGGGGTGAGAACGCCTGCCGCGGCCTTCTTCGGCCGCAGGCTCACGTCCTCCACGGTCGAGTGCACGAGAAGCTCGCTTCCACGGAAAGTGCCGGCGAGCTTCGACTCCGCATACGCACCGTTCTTCCCCTCCTGGAGGTATCGGCCGATCTTCGCCACCGCTGCCTCCACCAGATCGACGCCGATGCTCTCTCGCGGGACGACGAGCGAATCGACGCCCTCGGGGAACTGCATCCGCACGATCCCTTTGATGCCGGGACCGCTCGTCTCCAGCAGCGCGCCGAGCTGTGCCTTGACGTCAGCGTTGATGAGAGTGGATTCCACGAGAGGTGCAGGTGCCCTGTCCGCTCGCGGGAAGGGACGGTGTGGCTCGACGGAGATCTGTCTGTATTCCTCGACGAGCGCGATCTCGGGATAGTCGGGGAGCGAAACAATGCGCGGCTTGCCGTCCTCCAGCGAAACCTTCACCATCGATTTCTCCCCGAGCTCCTTCACGGGGGCCTCGATCTCGGACAGCTGGCCCTGACCCTTCGGGAGTGAAGCAAGAAACTGGTGCAGATCGACGGTCGCACTCTTCGTGCGCAGCGCAAAGGCGCGCAGGAGAGGATAAAGTTCCTGGGACACCATGGCGTCCTTCGAATGTAGTCCATACCGGCCCGAGGTTCAAGGCGGCCACCGAGCGCGGCGGCCGCCATTCGCACGCCTCCGGCGTGCTTGCCCAGAATGCCCCGAATACGGTGGCCGCCTTGAAAAGCGACCCTGCGCCGATTAGACTCTGTACAGAGATACGAATGAAAGGCCGCACGACCCTGCTGCTGACGGTGATGGCTCTGCTCCTGCTCGCAGCGTCGTTCGTGTCGGCGCAGGCTCAAGCGGTATGCGTCGTTTATCCGATCCAGGACCTCTCGCCCTCCGGCGCCGGGGTGCAGAACGTCCAGCAGTCGATCACGGACGCCGTCACCGCGGCCGCAGCCGCTCACGGGTATTCGACGATCGCGGACACGGTCTGGCAGGATGCCGCGCGGGCGCAGACCGTCGATCCGTCGGCCATGGTCATGCAGGGTCCGGCACTCGCGGTTGCCCGAGCGGTGGGTGCGGATATCGCGGTCACGGGATCGTTCTCCGTGCAGAACGATCAGATCTACTACGTGATCCAGTGCTGGGACGTCAAGAACGGCAGGCTCGCATCGGGAGTTCAGGAAACCACGCCCTTCAATCTTGCCTTCTTCACGGCACTCAGTCAGAAGCTCTCCACCGACCTCTTCCCCTCAGTGAAGCTGGGCCAGAAGGAAGTCTCCCGGATAATTTTTTCCTCTCCTGACGAGGGGATGGAAGTCATCCTTTCCGGCGATACGAACATCGGAAGGATCACGGGCGGCGAGGCGTCGTGGCCGCTGGAAGGCGTCGCTCCGGGAACGAAGATCACAGTGGAGAAGCGCAAACCGGGGTTCCATACCGACCATGAGGAAGTCACCCTCGTCACAGGCAGGGCGATCCCGCTCTCACCTCTGGTCCCCGAGCACAGGGGGGGGCTGGAGCTGAACGAGACAGTTGGCCAGCTCCTTGGCACGGGGGCAACCCTCAGGTTGTATCCGGTCCCTGATTGGCTCTTCCTCTACGAAGGCACGTATCTGTGGATACAGCCGCCGGCCAACCTCGCTCTGCGCTTCGCTTTCCACGGGGACTTCCTCAGCGGCATCGGCGGCTACATCATCTTCCCTCCTTCGTCGTGGTTTCGGATGGGGGTTTCGACCGGGGCCGGCGTCGTGATGACCATCTTCAGCACGCCGGGCCTGCCCAACTACACGGACACATATCTCGACGTCGCGAGCATTTTCCTCGAGGCGAGCTTTGTGCATACCACATTCTTCCTGAGGACCGATTTTAGGTACGCATTGGGGCTTGGCGTGAACCTCCTCGGTCAGGGCTGGCTCATGGACAATGGCCCGGCCGTGACACTCGGGGTGCTCCTGCAATGAGGAAGCTGTTCCGCGCTGTTGCGCTCACCGCCGTCCTGACGCTCGTGCTCGCCTCCTGCGACATCCTCTTCCAGGGCACCTTTCCCGCGGACGTGGCCCAGACAACGGCGAGAATCGATCTCTCCTCATCGATCTCCGCGGCAGACGCGGCTTCCTTCCATCTGAGCGTCGTCAAATCGGGAAAGTACGAGTTCGTCATCCTGGTCTCGGACACCGGTTTTACCTCGTCCCTTCCCCACCTGCTCGTCCTGTCTCCATCCCTCGTCGTCCAGGACAGCTATACGATGGACCAGCTCATCGCCTGCAACCCTGTCGGCAATTCCTTCAACGGAACCGGGACGATCGCGCATCTCTACGACGGGACAATCGTCATTGGCAATCTCCAGACCAACGTGACGAGCTCCGGGCTCACGCTGAGCCAGAAGCTGACCACGAGCTCCGTCAATCTGAGCGGGTGGAGCATCGAAGGCCCTTCCCCGAGCTATTACACGTGGGGAAACTTTTACATCAACTCGGGACAGACGCTGTTCTACTCAGAATGGGCGAGCGACTGGTCGGGGTATACGACAAAAAACGCGGTGGTCTCTTCAGGCTCGACCTCGTACGGTCTCGAGGGCGTCTTCACCGACCCCGAGGACGCCACGAACGACACCGCGCTCCTGGTTTTCAGCGAATCGAGCAGCAACAACGCCCCTCTCCACTTCCTCACCGTCGTGAAGGACTCGGAGTTCTTCAACCAGTTTCCGGGCGCTCCCATCATGGAAAACACGGCCTTCACGGGATCTCAGGTCGTCAAGAATGATCTTGAACGCGGAGAGGTCTATGTCACGACTGACGGGATCGTGGGGTACAACGGAAGCTCACGGTCACTCGTATTCTTCACCCTTGCGGACCCGTCGAACGAGAAACCTCTGCATGTCGGCGACACCCCGAACGGACTACAGAGGGCGTTCAGCTTCTCCGGCACCTATTACTGTACATGGGATCCCTCGACCCGCATCCTCACCCGCTACGAGAAGTGGTGGTAACGAGCGCTCGAGGTCGGGAGCCGCTGCGGTCTTCTAGTGGAACGCCATGACGGAGAGGTGGTACCCGTTGGCAGCGTCGCTGTATGCGATATAGGGCGCATCGTCCGGGCCGACCGCAAGGGTGAGCGCCGCCGCGGCAACGAACCCCGGCCTGCCGACGGTCTTCCAGGCGCTTCCGTCGTACTTCATGACGGTGATCCTGCCCCCCTGCGATCCGTCGAAAAACGCGACGTACGGCACACCCTTCGAATCCACGGAGATCCACGTGTCCGTGACCGATGAGCTCGTGAACCCCCGGGGGCCTACGAGGGACCAGACTCCAGAGGCATACCTCATGACCGTGGCGGAGTTGCCCGCCCCGCCGTCCTGGAACACGACGTACTGCTCCAGCGACTTCGACACCGCCGATTGCATATATCCGACAGAACCGGGAGAAAAGTTCGCCGACCCGGTTGGAACCCAGCTCGCGCCGAAGTCGTGAAGCATGTTTGCCTGGGAAGAACCGATTTCCACGAATGCGGCGGACACCATATCCGTCGAATCGACGTTCATGGAAATCTGCCAGGCGCCGTTTCCAGATATGTCAAACCCGTTTCCACCGGGGTAATACCCCCAGTTGGTGAAGGACTCCATGACGCAGAGCCTGCTGGCTGGAGACGAGCCAGTGTCGGCCAAAGCGACGAGCACGTTCCCCGCCGAATTGACTGCAACCGAGATACCGTCAGTCACCGGGTTCGGGCCGAACCCGAATCCCGCGGCTCCGAGGTAATTCCAGCTCGTGCCGTCATAGTAGCGCGCCGACAGATAATTCGGGGTCGAAGTCGTGGCATCTGCGTATACGACCACCGGGGCGCCGGTTGTGGGGCTGAAGACGAAGCCAATGTTGCTCAGGTTGCCTGCAGAAAAGGGGGCTCCCACCTGGTACCATTTCGCGCCGACATACCCCCACAGCGTGCCCTTTGTGACGCTCCAATCGTAAATTGCAACAAAGGGAGCTCCGGTTCCTGGCTGGAACGCGATATGGGGCGTGGCAATGGCGTTCGACGTGAACGCGGGCGTCCCCACGTAGGACCAGGCACCCGAGCCGGCCCAGGGTGAGGGATTCTGCGCAAACGGGTTGAAGCAGCCGGACAACAATCCGATCGCGAGAAGGAGCCCTGTCAGAGATAGGGTGCGAGCGCGGAATAGCGGGCGTTTCATAGAGATGCATAACATTTACTCGATATATAGGGAAAAGGCAATCCTTTTGATTTCCCGGCAAAGGGTTGCGAAGCCCATCCCCGGTAGCTATTGTTATGAGTGCGGAAGGAATGGGAATGAAAACCGTGGTGCCGGCTCTGCTGTCATTGCTCCTCGCATGCGTCCTCGTCGACGCACAGGAAACTGCCGCCGCCAGCATGGGAGCACCGCGAAGAATGCTCATCGTCGTTGAGCAGGATGCCGGCGGATCGCTCACGCAGGGCGATCTCCTCCAGCTCTCCCGGTCCCTCCAGATCACGCTTCTTTCCGCGACAGGAGAGATCGACGTCGTGGAGCCTGCCAAACCGCTTCGCGATCTTTCTCCAGCGGTCCTGGATGCGGCGGCACGCGCCGCCGGCGCCGACAGCTGGTTGTCCGTCGGCGCCAGCGGCGGGTGGGCCGCGCTCACCCTCGCCGTCCGCTCATCGGACCTCCTCACGAACGCGATAGTGCTCGACACCACCGTGACGCGCACAGGCTGGGAGTCGCCACAAGACCTCTCCGCGGAGGAATGGGCGGAGATCGTCCAACCGATCGCCGGTCATTACCATCGCATTCCGTTGACTACCGTCAGCCTGCAGCACGGACCGGTCCTCGCCACGCTGACGGTGAAGGCCCTTCCGGGGACGAGGATCACGGGCCTGGGGGAGCCCGCGCTGGTCGTCGAGCAGGGTGGCACCGCATCGCGGGAAATGCCCGCCGCCCACCAGTACGAGCTGGGCGCCATTCTCGAAGGACACGCCTTTTCTCACCAGACAATCTTCCTGAACACGGACAAGGTCGTCACATTTCTGCAAAAGCCCGCGTCGACATGGTCACTGGACGCATCCCTCGAAGACCGTGCCTATCCGGGGGTGAGCCTCGGCTGGTCTCCCATACCCGGGCGCGTGACGTTGCGGCTGGGAATCCAGACCTTCCTGTTCGGGCTGGCGTTCGCCACATCAGGGGTCGTAGCCAGCGTCCCTCTCAGCGACATCTTCATCCAGGCAGTCGCGACCCCCGTGTCTGAGCTCGGCCCCCTATCGCCCTATCTCGGATTCGAAGTATTTCTCAGGATCGATCACCCTTCTGGAAGTGTTCCCGCGCTTGACGCCCTATCGCCCGGCGGGGTGAAGCCGATTATCGGCCTCGAGCTCATGACGTCCCCTGGGGGGGGATTCTTCGTCGAGTACGCGCCGATCCTCTACTTCACCCAGGTGCCTGACCTTTTGATGGCCGCGCTGGGTACGGGATCGGTCCCCCCGGGCTGGATCTTCAGTCCGGCCTCCGCGCTGAACCTGCTCTCGTTCCGGGCTGGATACAGGTGGCAGCTATGAAACGACTGTTCCCCGCCGCCGCACTCATGGCGCTGTGCATCTCCTGTTCCCCGACACCCTACGATTCGGCCCTGTCGGACGCGGCAAAGACCGTGGTCAAACTGACGAAAGACACGGGGAGCAACGTAACGCTGGACTACAACCAGGGCACCGTGCCGGCTGACCTCACGTTCTATCCACGGGTCACCACCACAGGGTTCGACTACACGTTGGGCTTCGCCATCGCTTCGACGGGATCGGATATCTTCGTCCGGGCGGTTGCCAACGACACGAGCACACGGATGCTGGAAAACTTCGGCTACGGCTCTGTCACGATCCCCAACCTTGACTCGCGCTATTCACCGTGGTCCGCGTGGCCGACAAAGGACGCCGTGGTGACGGACGCGTACCTCTTTCTTCTTACCTTTGACGCGCTCTATCCTCTTACCAACAACAGCTTTGGTCTGTTCAGAGGCCTGGCGACAACCCCCCACGTCATGTGGAGCGTAGACTCTGACAACATGCACAACAGAGTCACTACGAACCTTGCCCAGGACGTCACTGTCCTGGGGGGGGCGGTGGAAGCGTCAACGTCGACATCCGCCGACACCGCATACTGGCTCGTGCGGGACGTTCCGACGTCCAATTACGCTGAAGTGACCAGCAGTGTGACGTGGACAGCCATTACGCTCTCCCTGCTCAGGACCTCCGGGTATCCTTATGCGCTCAGCTTCCTCCCCTCCAGCCTCACGCACGTTCAGTACTTCCACGACATGAATGAGGCGGCCGACGCGGCGCGCAACCCCAACGCGAGCTTCGCGTCCTGGTACGATACAACGGCCGGAAAATGGGTCTGCTATCGCTGGGCAGAGTATCCGGTGAGCTCTGGCATATACCCGTACGTGCAGCTTCCCATCGATCATCGCATCGATGCGCTTCTCAGCACGGGACAGCTCCTCTCCACGGAGGGCGGCATGGGCAGGCTCTACGACCGGGACGGCAACCTGCTGGCGACATTCCCCATGGGCACTCTCAGGTTCCTCTCGGAGGAGTACGTCGGAGGGGTGGCACGGACGTATTTCACGCAATGCCTGACGTACAACAACGGGGTTCACTTCACCACGTACTGGATCGCGACCGCGGAGCTGGCAACTCTCGGGATATAGGCGGGAGCGGGCTCTCAGTTTCCTGTCGTGATCTTCTGGAGCGCATCGAGAAGGCCCTTCATCCTCGGGTCCTTCTCTGAGGCGATGCGTGTGTCGAGGAACGCCTTGCGCGCCTCGGCGGTCTTCTGGTTGGCGAGCCCCGTCATAAGCGCGGCAAGCTCGTCCATCGCACGCTTGCGTCCCGTGGCGATACCGTCGATGGAAAGCTGGGAATCGTAGCGGTTGACCCGGTTGAGGATGCCGTCGAACGTCCTGTTCAGGACGGCATAGAACCCGAGCCTGTTGCCCCCGGAGGCGAAGAGCGCCTTGCCCTGGTCATCCTTGTACCGGGAGAGGTTCTCGTCCTCCTGCTTCGCATAGGTGACGTAGGCCTCCACGAGTGCGTTGAACTCCTGGAGGGCTTTCGCGTCGGCGGTGGAAAGGCCGCTGGCGGGTGTCGTGGAGGGGGGCGTAGCCGTCTGCTGTTCCGGGACGGTCGCGGCGGTCTGCGCACCGGCCGCCGTCCGGGCCGTGGCGGCTTCCTGCGCGGCGCGATCGGCGAGCGAGCGCTGGCGGTCGGTCTCCTGCCGGGCAGCGGTGAGGTCGGTCGTGAGCCGCGCATTGTCGGAGCTGAGCTTCGTCACCTGAACGGAAAGGTCGGCGCTCCTCTTCGTCGCCGCATCGAGGCTCTTCTGCAGATTCGAGGATGCAGCGGCGGACGCACTTGAAATGTCTGCGAACCGCTGGTCGAGCGCTGCAAGAAGCGTCGCGGTGTCGGCCGTCGCGGGATCCTGGCCGCTCCCGAGCAACGTAATGATGTGCTTCTTGTAGCCGAGGATCTCGGAGAGCCCGGCGTCGAGCTGGCTCTTCACCCCGGCAAGTTGCGTCGTGAGCGCGCCCACCTGGTCGGACTCCGCCTTGAGGTCAGCCGTTGCCCTGCCGTTGATTGCGACAACCGTATCGGAGATCCCCTTCACCGCCGCGAGCACCTGCGGGCCTCGTGGATAGCTCTGGATGATGCTCAGGTACTGCTGGAGCGCGTCGGGATACTGTCCCTGCTTCTCCAGCGCCGCGGCTTGATCCAGCAGGGGGGCCGCCGCCTGCGCCTGGTTGGCAAGCGCTTTCTGGTCGGCGAGAGAGGCGCCCGCGCTGCCGATGTTCGACAGGGTGGCCGCCAGACGGGGCGAGGTTTCCGGGAGATATGTGAACGCCTCGCGGTAGGCCTGGAGCATCTCGGGATAGCGGCCCGCGGCAAAGGCCGTCTCCGCGCGGGCGAGACCCGAGCGCAGAGCATCCTGCCGCGTGGCCTCCGTATCGCGCGCCCTGGCGGTGAAGTACGCGTAGCTCTTCGCGATCTCGGGGATGACGGCGAGGGACTGCCCGTAGAGCGTCTCCGCCTCGGCGACCTTTCCCGCGCGGAGAAGGGAATCGGCGTTCCCCACCATCGAGCGGATGTCGGAGAGCTTGCCCGCCGCATCGACGAGTGACGCCGTATCCTGCTTTCCCTTGTCGATCTCCCCCTGGACGAGGGCGGTGAGTGAGTCGACGATGAAGAGGTCCACGGTCCGCCGTCGTGCAATGACGGGCAGCACGGCCACGTCGGGTGAGTTGACGTAGGAACCGATGGCCTGGAGGCTCGTGAGCGCCTTGGAGAAGTTCTTGGCCGCGATGTCCGACTGCGCCACGGAGTACAACCCGACGAGCTGCTGTGTGGCCAGGTCCTCTTGCTGCCGCGCGTTGGTCAGCGCGCTGAGCTGCGCTTGCGTCTGCGCCTCGGAGCTCTGCAGCTCCTTCGTCTTCTGGGCGAGCTGGGTCTGGAGATCAGCCTCCCTCTGGCGGGAATCGGCGAGGACCTGTTGGCGCTCGGTGTTCGCCTTGGCGAGGTCGGAGTTGAACTGCGACTGGAGGCTCGCGAGGGTGGCCTCTGACTTCTTCCTCTCGTCATCCGCCTGCGTCCGGAAACTGTCCAGCTGGCGGTTGAACGCTGTGTTCTTCTGGGCCTCGAGGTCGGCGAGCTTTTTCTGGATGTCCTGCTCCGAGAGCCCCTGCTTCTGCAGCCGCGCTTTTTCGGCGTCGAGCTCGGCCGCCATCGCCGCCTTCAGCTGCGATTCCTTCTCCTGGACCTTGGCATCCATGTTGGACTGCAGGTCCTTGCGCTGCTTGTCGATGTCGGCAAGCTGGCCCTGGATCTGGTTGATCTGCTGGTTCTTCTCCTGGAGCTTGGCGTCGGATTCCTTCTTCACCTCGGCGATGAGCTTGCCCTCCGCCGTGATGGTGCCGGTGTCCTCCCGCCCGAGCTGCGTCTCACCGCGCTGGAAGAGGAAATAGAAGAGGCCAAGACCGGCTGCAAGAACGAGGATCGCGCCCACGTTGACGATGACGGGAAAGAGCACGCCGCGCTTGGCCGCCTTCACGGCGAACATCTCGGGCTTCACCGAGATGCGACTGTTCGTCGCGAGCTTCTCGATCTCCGCCCGTATCTCTTTCTGCTCCTCGCGCGTGATGCCGGAGTCCGGATCGAAGGCGATCTCCTCCCGGCCGTCGACGAAGCCGATCGAGTCTCTGAGCTGGCGCGCTTTCTCAAGAAGTCCGAGCATGCAGCGGTTCCCTGCTCAGATTCTCGACGCGAAAGGGGTGATTCTTGACCTCTTGGTCACTTATGGCTCATCACTTCGACGCCGTCCCAGCCCGAAGGCGGCGGGGTTTTGGCGTAGAGCTGGCTTCGGCCCGCGAGCATCTCGGCGACGTAGTCGCCGGGGAGTATCTTGAGCACGTCGCGGAAGTAGCGCCCGGCCTTGGCGAAGTTCCGCTCGTAGTATTCGGCCATGCCGAGGTTGTGCAGGCCCCAGGCCTCGTTCTCCTTCGCGGAAAGCTTACGTTTCGCCGTGTAGATCAGAACGCCCTCTTTCCGCCCCTTCACCGCTACCTTGTCCAGAAGACGGCAGGGCACCGAATCCTTTACCGAACGGTGGACGCTCTCCGAGAAGAGGAGCTGCTGCCTGTAGGTCTTCGTGAGCCCGGCAAGCCGTGAGGCGAGGTTCACCGGGTCCCCGATGACCGTGTAGTTCATCTTCTTTTCCGTGCCGATGGTGCCGAAAGTGACCATGCCGCGGTTGATGCCGACGCTGACGTTGAACGGCGTCTTGCCCGACACCGCCCTCCCGCCGTTGAAAGCGTTCAACGCCTCGGTCATGTCGATGCCGGCGAGCACGGAGCGCAGCGCGTCGTCTTCGCGCTTGACCGGCGCGCCGAAGAAGGCCATGACGGCATCGGTGATGTACTTGTCCACCATCCCGCCCCGGCCCTCGATGGTGTCCACCATGGCGTGAAAATACGGCTCCAGGGTCTGTACGAGCTCGTCCGGCCTCAGGGAGGCGACGACCTGCTCGTAGTTGGTGATGTGGGAGAACATCACCGACAGCACGTCCTGGTCCCCGCTCACCTTGCTCTCGTTGGCCTGCACCGCCCTTATCACGTCCTCGGGCACGTACTGACGGAAGATCTCCTTGATCTTGTGCTCCCGCACGCGGGACACGGCGGCCTTGAGGGCGTACGCCTTGATCTGCCGGTAGGCCTGCTCGAGCCCGTTCACCATGATGTTGAAGGTCTGGGCGAGCTGCCCGATTTCGTCGGGATACTCCACGACGACCCTCTTGGAGAGGTCGTTCGTGGAGATGATGTCCTTCATCGTGGAGACGACCCGCCGGATCGGCCGGGTGATGTACGTGGAAAAGACGAGCACGAGGGCGATGCCGGCACAAAGGGAGGCGGCGAGGATGATGAGGGTGCGCAGCGCGATCTCGTTCACTTGTGCGTAGAAGGCGGCGCGCTCTTCGCTCACGATGACGTACCAGCCGAAAGGATCGAACCAGAAGCCCTTTGCCACGCGATCCTTTCCCCCCAGGGGCAGGGTGACGAGGTCCGTGGATTTCGCGGCTGCAAGCGCAGCGACCCTCTCCTTCTCCCCGGGCTGGAGCGTGAGATCGGCGGTGCTCATCTTCACGCTGCCGTCAGGCGCGGCGGCGAGGATAAGCTCTGTCGCGCTCCTGACGATGCTCCGCGCGTAGCCTTCCACGGCGGCCTGCGTGGCGCTCACCATCTCGGGGCTCCCGGTAAGGTTGTTGTCCACGAGGAGCCGCCACTGGCTCTGCGCCTGTGTCTGGAGCTCCTCGGACTTGAAGCCGAGGAAGTTCTTCGCTATGCGGGTGATGCCGTTGGAGGCGGAGAAGTAGCTGCTCACCCCGGTAAGCGCCAGTGTGGCAATGATGAGCGGCAGCACGATCAGAACGATCTTCATCCGAATGCTCATGATGCCCCTGTCACATCCACTCCGGCCCACCCCTCGGGAGGCGGGGTCCGCGCGAACCGCTCGCTGCGCTCGAGGAACATCGCGGCCAGTGTGTCTCCGGGAAGCGCCCGGGCGGCGTCGCGGAAGTAGTCCGCCGCCTTCGTGAAGCTCCTGTCATGGTACTCGGCCATGCCAAGGTTATGAAGCCCCCAGGCCTCCTTCTCCTCCGGGGAGAGGGTGCGCCGTGCCGTGTAGATCTTCATGACCCCACCGTCGCCGCGCGGGATCCAGTCCAGCTGCCTGCACAGAACGTCGTCCTTCACGGCGCGGTGGAGGCTTTCGGAGATGATGACGGGGTTATGGTAGACCTTGGTGAGCCCCTCGAACTGCTCAGCGAGCTCCACCATGTCGCCGATCACCGTGTACTCCTTCTTCTTCTCCGTGCCGATGTTACCGATTGTCACCACACCGTAGTTGATCCCGACCCCGATGTGGAACTCCTGCATGCCCGCCGCCCTCTGGCCCGCATTGAAGCCGTCCAGCGCTTCGATCATCTCGATCCCGGTGAGCACGGATTGCAGTGCGAACGCATGGGTGTCCTCGGGGCCCGCCTGCGCACCGAAAAAAGCCTTGATGGCGTCCCCGATGTATTTGTCCACGATGCCGTCGCGCTTCATGATGATGGCCACCATGGTCTCAAAATAGCGGTTCAGGGAGTGCACGAGCTCGTCGGGACGCATGCTCTCGGAGATCGTGGTGAAGCTGCGGATGTCGGAGAAAAGCACGGAGAGCACACGGTTGTCACCGACGAGGGTGTCCTCGGGGTTGGCGATGTACTGGTTGATCACGTGCTCGGGGACGAACTTGCCGAACAGAGTCTGGGTCCTCTTCTCCTGTCTTTCCGCCACGACCGCCTTGAAGGCGAACCCCTTGATCTGGCGGTAGGCCTCGCTGAGGTTTTCGATCATCAGATTGAAGGTCTGCGCGAGCTGACCGATCTCGTCATGGTACTCCACCACCNNAGAGGTCGTTCGTGGAGATGATACCCTTCATCGTCTCCACGACGCGCCGGAGCGGCCGCGTGAGGTAGCCGGCGAATATGAGCACGAGGATGACCGCGACGAGGATGGATCCGGCGAGTATGAATCCCGTCCGCACGGCGATCTGGTTCACCTGGTCATAGAAAGCCCCGCGCTCCTCGGAAACGAGGACGTACCAGCGGAACGGCTCGAACCAGAACCCCTTTGCAACGCGCTGGGCACCGGCCAGTGACACCGTAACGAGGTCCGTGCGCTTCGCCGTGGCCAGCTCCGCCAGCCCCTGCTGCTCGTCCCCCTGATAGACGACCGGTGAGGTGCTCATCGCCACCGACCCGTCGGGTCCGACCGCGAGGATCAGCTCGGTGCGGCTGCGCAGCAGGCTGCGCGCATAAGCTTCCGTCGCAGCCTTGGTCGCCGTCACCATCTCCTGCCTGCCGGTGAGGCCGTTGTCGACGAGGAGCCTCCACTGGCTATCGGCCTGATTCTGCAGCTCCATCGCCTTGAAGCCGAGGAAATCCTTCGCGATACGCGTGATCCCGTTGGAAGCCGAGAAGTAGCTGCTCACCCCCGTGAGGGCCAGCGTGGCGATGATGAGCGGGACGACGATGAGAATGATTTTGAGGCGGATGCTCATACGTGCTATCCTCAGTTTCGGCATTTTCACGGGGAAGGAGAAGATCATGGCCACTGATTCGGGGCATTTCGTTGCGGGCATCCACCACGTGGCGCTTCGCGCCAGGGATTTCGATAAGAGCCTGCGTTTCTACATCCAGGGGCTGGGGTTCACCCAGAAAGTCGCCTGGGGGCAGGGGGACGAACGGGCGGCAATGCTCGACGCGGGGAAAGGAAACTGCATCGAGGTGTTCGCCGGCGGCGGGTCGCCGCGGCCGGAGGGGGCCTTCCTCCACCTCGCTTTCAGCACCACGGATTGCGACTCTGCCCTTGCCGCGGCGCGCGCGGCGGGGGCCACGGTGACCAAGGAACCGGAAACGATCCGTATGCAGAGCGTGCCCACGGCCACCGTACGCATCGCCTTCTGTACGGGGCCCGACGGAGAGGTGATCGAGTTCTTCCAGAGCGCGGACATCTGAGGACACCATCATGAAACGCACGCTTTCATTGTGTCTGGCCGTTTCCCTGACCTGCCTGATCGCCGCACGTGCGGTTGCAGCCGACAGGATCGGCGTTACACGGCAGCTCGTCGACCCTCCGTCCACGGAGAACACGGCGACTGCCTCTGACCTCATGGCAACGGTGACGGCATTGTCCAACAGGCTCTTCGCCGGGAGCTTCACCGTCACGCCCGATCCTGCGGCCGGACGGATGGACTACGCGCTTTCCATGATCGTCTCTTTCACCCCTGCGGCCACCAGCGTCGTCCTGAAGCTCTCCCCGTCGTCGGACGACTCGAAGTCGGTCACCTACGCCTACACCGGCGGCCTCACCGCGGAGGTGCCCTCACTGATGGCGCACGCCGTATACCTCCTCTGGAGCTCCCTCACCGGGAGCCTCGGCGTGCAGCGTCAGGATCCGCCCGTCTACGTCGATGAAATGCAGGCGAGCCTCCTCTCGCCGTACGCCACCCCGATCTCCGTTGCCGTGCTTCCCGACGGCAGGGTCGTGGCAGGGCTCGTTGCCGCAAGCGCGGTGCTCGACCGCTCCTTCCGGGTGACCGACAGGCCCGGAGCCGCTCTTTTCGATACAGGCATCACCGGTTTCGCCTACGGGGTTTCAACGACGCCCGGGGGCACCATCGTGTTCAAGCCTGCGATGGGAAGGGACGCGTATCGGATCATGCCGGGCGCCGCAGCTCCCCAGAAGGTGAGCCTCGGGATGGAGACCACCACGGCCACTCTCACCGCGCTTGCCGACGGGAGCCTTCTCCTCCTCGACGCGTCGAAGAAGATCGCGGTCCGTCTCCAGGGAAAATCGCGAAAGGACCTGAAAGTCTTCGCCTCTGACTGGAGCTACATCACCGCCGCCGCGGCAGCCCCCGACGGCTCCCTGTGGTTCTACGATCCGGCTGTGCGCGGGGTGCGGATCTTCACGGCGGAGGGAGTGCCGGTAGATTCGTTCCTGCCCCTCGTCGACCCGGATCATCCCCTGTCGCCGTACGCCATGGTCGTGGCACCCGACGGCGGGGTCNNCGTGCCGAGCCGCTGCAGATAGTCCAGATCGCCCGGTTCGCCGCGGACGGCAGCGTGCTCTGGCGTCTCACGGCGCTCGCCGGCGCCGAGGTGGCCAGCCTCCCGAGCTATGGCGGGCTCGCCGTCGACTGGAGCACCGGCATGGTCTGGATCGCCGACCCGACGAATCGACGGATCGTGAAGCTGCTGGACAGGTCCATTGCGCGTGCACGGCGCGCCGATGTGTCCTTCGAGGAGAAGGTGATCGCCCTGCGTTCGCGCGGGGACGATGCGACGGATCGCATCGCCTCCCTCTACGAAACGGCGGGGGCCACGCTCATGGCGAAGTCCTGGTGGCAGCGGGTGCTCGATACCGACCCGGTGAACGCGGACGCGCGGAACCACCTCGTCGCCATCGAGGTCGACGAGCTTGCGGCGGCCGCTCACGAGCTGGACGCAAAGGCGCGCGCCACCCTTGCCGACATCGGCATCGAGACCGCGCGGCCGCTGTCGATCCAGGCGATCCAGAAGTACGAGCTGCTCCTCAGCAAGGACCCCGGCAACGAGAAGGAGCGCTCCGCAATGACGGCGCTCCGCGACCTCTTCACCGCCGGGGGTCTGAACGGCAGCGGCAGGGCGCAGCCCCTCATCGTCTCGGTACCCACGATCTCAGGGCTCTTCCCCGCGCTCATGCAGTGGTACGCCACGCATCCGGCGGGCTCCGTTTCTGTGAAGAACCCGCTGAGCACGCCCGTGCAGAACGTACGCGCGCGACTCTTCATCCCCCTGTTCATGGATTTTCCAGCGGAAACCCGGCCGACGCCGATGCTGGGCCCGGGAGAAAGCGCGTCGTTCGCCCTGTCTCCCGCGTTCAACCAGAAGGTGCTGGAGCTCCAGGAGGACATGATCGTGCAGGCCGAGGTGACCGTGGCATGGACGGCGGGCGGCGCCGAGCAGAGCGTCTCACGAGCCGTCGGTGTCACCCTGCACCGCAACTCCGCCCTGACGTGGGACGACACGCGCAAGATCGCCTCGTTCATCACACCCAACGAGCAGACCATCAGCGGTTTCGCCGCGCGCGTCCTCGCCTCAGGAAGGAAGGAGAACGGTGCGCTCTCGGAGAGGACCTTCCAGGCCATGCGGATCATCGAGGCGTTGGGCCTGTACGGCCTCACCTACGTCCCGGATCCCGACTCACCCGTCTCCCGTGCCCTCGGCTCCTCCGAAGTGGTGGATACCGTCCGATTCCCCCGCACCACGTTGTACAACCGCACCGGCGATTGCGATGACACGACGTCCCTCCTCTGCTCCCTCCTGGAATCTGCGGGCATCCGCACCGCGGTTCTCACGAGCCCCGGGCATATCTTCATGGCGTTCGACTCGGGTGAGCCGTCGGAGAGCGCCTTCTACCTCGCCGACGCATCCCACGAGGTGCTCACCCGAGCCGGTGACTCGTGGATTCCCGTGGAGACCACGATCCTGACACAGGGCTTCATGGCAGCGTGGGAATCGGCAACCGCTCTCGTTCGTTCCGCGCGGGCCACGGGAAACCTCGAGTTCATCCCCGTGGCTGACATGCGCGACACCTACCCCGCGCTTCCCCTTCCGCCCAGCGTGATCGCCGTCTCCGAGCCGCCGGCGGCCGGCGTGGACAAGGCGTATGCCGCGGCGCTCAGCGCGTTCACCGCCGACGTGTATGTCGACCACGTGGCGGCCTTGAAGGCGCGTCGTGCAACGCTGTCGGGACGGCAGGCGGCCATTGCACAGGTGCAGGAGGGAGTCCTTCATGCGCTGTTCGGAAAGGGGCAGCAGGCGGAAAGCGCGTTCAGGGCGGCAATCGTTGCGGAACCGGGCCTCGTGTCGCCCTACATCAACCTCGCCAACCTGCGGCTCCTCGCCTCCGACGACACGGGAGCGCTTTTCGTGCTCGGCCAGGGTCTGTCCCGGAACAAGGATTCGGCCCTGCTGAACCTCGTCGCCGCGCGGATCTATTCCGCCCGCGGCGACACGGCGAACACGGCGCGCTATCTCGCCGTGGTGAAAAGGACGGCGCCCGACCTCGCCGCGCGCTACGCGGATCTGGCCGGGCAGGCGGAAATCGCCGCGTCCACGAGCAGCAGCGGAGGAGCGCAGCGCGCCTCGGGCGCCGGGGAGGACCCCGCGCTCATCTGGGGTGCCGATCAGTAGGCGGAGGTCAGTCCCTCAGGCTGAGCTGGTCCATGAGCTTGCGCGTCGATGCCACTCCGTGGTTCACGTGCACGGGCCGGCCCTCGGCGTTCAGGACGAACGTCGTGGGAACGCTCAGGACGCTCCACGTGCGGGCGAGGTCAGGTCTCTCAGCGGCATCGATCTCGATGATCTGCACCCTGTTGGCCAGGCGCGACTTCAGCTCGGCGAGCGCCGGCCGCTGGATGACTTTGCAGGTCACGCATTCGGGCGTGGTGAAGAGTACGACTCCGGGGATGCCCCGGATGAACTGCAGGAGCGAGCCTGCCTGCCCCCGGGCGCGCCATAAGACGAAAGCACGCACGCCGAAGTAGGCGGCAATGCACGCGCCGACGATCACCAGGGCGTAGACGGTCCTCAGGAGAAGCTCGCTCATCTCATCCCCGTGGTCTCATGCCGGGGATTGTTCCCGCGGGCGGCGTCCGCGAGAAGCCGGGGACCCTGAGCCTGTTCAGCCAGTAGTACACCGCGCAGCCCGCGCAGAACCCGAGGAAGAGGTTGAGGGACGCGAGCACGATCACGACCCACGCGAGGACCCATCCGGCAACGGCGGCCCCGAGGAGAAGCGCGACGGCCGACCCTGCCGCGACGATACCGCCGAACCCCTGGGCGAATCGGTGCGGCTCTGGATTGTCCATGAGGACATGCGGCCTGACGATGCGCGCCGGCTTGAGAAGTCCCGTATAGAAGAAAAAGAACCCCGGCCTGCCGATCGCCGTTCCCAGGAGCATGAAGAACGCGACTGCCGCGATGAGCCACGGCACGTTCACGATGAAACCGACCAGCAGAGCAAGAATGATGACTGCCTGATTGACGCGGAGGGCCGAGTGATCGACTTTACGGAGCACGCCTTCTTCCATGTATACACCCCCAATACGACCGTATTGGTATAGTATAACT
This sequence comes from Spirochaetaceae bacterium, assembly GCA_003141795.1. Next base: position 18,373 of record PLNO01000057.1, read on the forward strand.
CCCCGATCACCGCTGCGTCAAATCCCCCGGCCTGTTGACCCGGAACGCGCTTTGCCCCAGGATGGGGCACCACTTCAAACGGGAGATGCCAATGAGCGACACAACGCGGTACTCAATGCCCCGCACCTTCGTTCTCGGCTTCGGCTTCCTCGGGGTCTCCGTCATCTGGGCCATGTACAACGCCTACGTGCCGATCTTTCTCAAGGACACCTTTCACCTGAGCTCCACGGCCATCGGGTTCATCATGACCATCGACAACATCTTTGCCATCATCCTCCTCCCGTTCCTCGGGGCGCTCAGCGACCGAACGCGCAGCAGGCTCGGCAGGCGCCGTCCTTACATCCTCGCCGGCTCCCTGCTCGCCGCGGTGTTTTTCATCCTCATCCCCTACTCGAAGAGCGCCGAGGTCCTGTCCCTCATGATGGCGACGATCATCCTCATGAACCTCTCCATGGCGATCTTCCGCTCACCCGTCATCGCGCTCATGCCGGACATCACCCCCNNTTCGTGTACTTCGGCGGCAAGCCCCTGTACGACCGCAACGTGTCGCTGCCCTTCCTCGTCGGAGGGCTCGTGATGCTTGCCGCATGCCTCCTCGTGGTCATCTTCGTCCGCGAGCCCGCCCTGCCCCCCGCAACTTCCGAAGAAAAGAAGACCGGATCGATCAGCGCTTCCGCGAAAGAGCTCGTCGCCAACCTCAAGGACGTCTTCAAAGGGGAAAAGAGCCTCCTGCTGATCCTCCTCTCCATCCTCTGCTGGTTCGTCGGATACAACGCAATCGAAACCTTCTTCACGAGCTACGCGAAGTTCTACCTGCACATCAAGGAGAGCACCGGCGCGCTCATCATGGGGTTCTTCTCCGTGACTTTCATGGCAACAGCCATTGCGGCGGGCTATCTCGGAAGCCACTGGGGACGCAAGCGCACGATACAGCTCGGGCTCGTCATCGTGATGGTGACGCTGGCAAGCGCCCTGTTCATCAAGAGCTTCTGGCCTTTGACGATCGCTTTCGTGGTCGGGGGGTTCGGATGGGCCCTCGTGAACGTGAACTCACTCCCCATGGTGGTCGACATGACCACGGCGGAAAAAGTCGGCGGCTACACGGGCCTGTACTACCTGTTCTCCCAGGCGGCCAACATCATTGCACCGCCGGTGGCAGGCGCGCTCATCGACGGGCTCGGTTACGGCTCGCTCATGGTCTTCTCCCCTGCCCTCTTCCTCGTCGCCATTGTCGTCGTGAGCGGGGTCAAGCGCGGGGAGGCGAAGAAGGCGTGAGCCCGACGACCTCCGCCTACGGCTCCCGGGGGTAGCGGTACTCCCCGCCGTCGGCCCCGCGCAGGATGTAGGCGTCAGGCTCGATCCTCACGATGGATGACTCCACCGGCACCTTTCCCGCGCCACCGGGCAGGTCGACGGCGTACGTGGGAAGGGCGATGCCGGAGAGCCTGCGGCGCAGCTCCTGCATGAGCTCGATTCCCCGGCTCATCGGCACGCGGAAGTGCGCGGTGCCCGCGGCAAGATCGCCCTGGAAGAGGTAGTAGGGCTTCACGCGCGCCTGCACGAGGCCACGCAGGAGCGCCTCCAGGGTGTCGGGATCGTCATTGATACCGCGCAGCAGTACCGCCTGGTTGAGCACGGGCACCCCGGCGTGAACGAGCCTGCGCATCGCAGCGGGAAACTCCCCGCCCAGCTCCCGTGGATGGTTGGCGTGGATCACCACCCATACGCCGTCATAGTCCCCCAGCATCCGGGCACACTCCTCCGTCACGCGGGAGGGCAGCACCACGGGCATGCGCGTGCACACCCTGATGACATAGCGGGCGTTGATCCGCAACAGCCTCTCGATCACCCCCTGCAGGTCCTGATCGGAGAGCATGAGGGGGTCCCCTCCCGAGAGGAGGAGCTCCTGGACCGCGGGGGTCGCCTGCAGGTAGTCGCACGCGGCCTCCAGTTGCGCTTCGGTGATCCTGCCCCCCCCGTGCCCGGTGAAGTGCCGGCGGAAACAATGGCGGCAGTAGGTGGCGCAGCGATCGCTCACGAGCAGCAGCGCGCGGTCCCTGTAGTGATGCACGAGCCGCTCCGTCACGAGGTAGCGCGTGTCGCCGATGGGATCCGTGGATTCGTAGGGCAGCGTGCGCTGCTCGTCGTCGGTGGGGACGTACTGCGCGGCGATCGGGTCGCAATGCGGATCCTCGCTGCGCGCAAGGCTCGCGTAGTAGCGGCTCACCCCGTAGGGCAGGCGCGTGCGCGGCTCGACGCCGCTGATCATTTCCTTGTCGAGATCCGCGTCAGCGGAGGGGTCGTTCATCGAAGAGAAGATAGAAGAAAACCCGCCGCGGCACAACCGAGCCGGGCCGCTTGTCCAACCGGCACGCCCCGCCTCAGGCTATGGCGCACCTGTTGGCTCCCGCCTCGAGCTGCGTGAGGTCGCCCTCCGGCAGGGAACCTTCCTCATTCAGGGCGATGATGCGCGCATGGTTGGGAGGCGGGGTCGGGATGTTGGTGAGCACCCAGGCCAGGAACCCCTCCTCTGCTCTTCCCAGCGCGGCGATCCTCGCGCCGACCTCCCCGAGGGTGGAGAGGATCGGGACCCTGTCGAACGCCACGGGCGACCCTGTGTGGCTGGGAAGCACGAGCGTCCCTGCGGGAAACGAGAGCAGGCGCCGCAGGGACCTGAAAAGCTGCCGCCCCCGAGGCTCCGCCTCTCCAAGTCCTGCCTCGAGGTCGGGCCGCCCCACGCTGTTCAGGAAAAGCGTGTCGCCCGTGAAAAGGGCCGCACCCTCCAGAGAGAAGCAGGTGCTCTCCCCCGTGTGACCGGGTGTGTGGAGCGCCAGCAGACGCTTCCCCGATGAGCCGAGCGGTACGCTGTCCCCTTCACGGACGGTGACATGCTTGAAAGACACACGCCGCTGCTCCGGGAGATGGACCGTGGCACCTGATGCACGTGCGAGCATGAGTGACCGTGAAAGGTGGTCGGCATGCACGTGCGTGTCGATGACCCCGGCAATGGTCCACCCCTCACGGGAGGAGATCTCCAGGTACACCTCGGGACGCACGGAGGGGTCGATCACCACTGCGCTTCCCGCGGCTGCCACGATGTAGGAAAGGCAGCCCTTGCCCGTTCGGCGCACCTGGATGATGCGGACATCCGGACTCGGGAGTTCGACCTCGGCGGTATTCCATGCGTGGGTCCACCCCGCCATTCCGAGCTCCAGGGAAAACACGGCGTGACCGAGCTTTTGCAGGACTTCGGCGGCGAGCAGGCTCGTGCGCCCCGCCGCGCATACGGTGACGATGGGCACGTCGAACGGGAGCTGCACCGCGTCCAGGGCGTGCGGATCGTGCGCCCGCAACGCGTCGTAGGCATCGACGTGGATGCTCCCCGGGATGCTCCATTCGCTGCGCTCTCTGAGAGGCCGAACGTCGAGGATCTTGATGGGCTTCCCCGCATCCAGCCAACCGCGAAGCGTCTCAGCGTCGACGGTGGCCGGTCCTGCCGGCGTGCTCGGAGCTTGGTCGTTACGCATCAGGATAATGTAGCGATCGTTTCTCCTCTCGGGCAAGGACGATCGCTTCGGTGTCACGGTTGTATGCTTCAAGAAGGCAGGCGCAATCTGAGCCGGGAGGGCTGACTTACTCCTGTCTCCAGTAGCGGGCGTTGTGACGGTACATCTCCCGCATGATGGTGGAGAGGGTCGCATTCGAGATCCTCTCCTTCTCCACGAAATAGCGCCCGATCAATTTGTGCCGTGCGCGCTGCATGCGAAGGATGTGCTCGACCTGGGCCTCGGTGAGCAGGCGCAGCCGCTGCGCGGTCTGACCTGTCTGCTCGTGCTGTACGCGTGAGCCGAGGATGCGCGCGAGGTCCTGGCTGGAGATGTCCTTCAGCTCCCGGGCAAGCTCCCCGAAACGGGGCTGGGAGGCGCGCTGCCAGACGATCGCGCTGATCAGGCTCTGCCAGGAGACGTGCCCGGTATAGTAGAGATACTCCGCAAGGCGAAGCCGCCTGCGAGGCATGGGACCGTGGTAGAAAAGCGGAGCGCCGCCCGCAGGGCGCGACGCACGCTTGTCCGCTGTGGCATGTTTGTCCGCAGTGGCACGATGGTCGGTCGCGCCCTTCTTTTCTCCCGTAGCCTTCTTTTCGCCGGCGGTGCGCTTGTCCCCCGCGGTCCGTTTGTCGCTGGCGCCCCGTCCGTCTCCCGCGGCACGCCTGTCCGCGGGTCCGTACTTCTCACCTGCTGCGCGCTTTTCCCCCGCGCCGTGCCTCTCCCCGGCTGCCCGTTTCTCACCGGCCCCCCGCTTGTCCGTCGTGGTGCGGCGCGCCGTCCTGCTGTTCGACGGCTCGGGCCGGGCCCGCGCCGCGCGTGCCGCGCTGGCGGCGGCTCCCGGCTTTCGGCTGAGGAGGTACCCCATGAGGAGCTCGTACGCGTGGGAAGCCTCGATGAAGCGTTTGCCGTCCGCCTGACCCTGCCGCGCTCCCGATCTTCGCAGCGCATCGGGGTGGCTTGCGACGGCCATGACGCGATACGCGCGGCGCACCACGGCGACATCGAGACTCAGCAGGTAGTTCGGCCCTCTTCTGCGGACCTGTGGGCCCAGCAAAAGAGCGCATGCGTCGAGTAGTTTCGCGTCCATTCGCGTGGCGCCTGGGGCGCGAATGAACCATACAAACATGCGCTTGCGTTTGCAAGCCTGTTGGCTCCCAGCAATTCTAAGTTTGGCACCGTTATGAAGCAGTTCTCTATCGAGAACTGCTGGTTGGCTCCGATGCTCGACCCGGGGTAGGATGTCCGCATGGCACCGCTGTCAATCGCGCTCACCATTCTCGGCCTCGCGGTTTTCGAGATCGTCTCCAGCGTCGACAACGCGATCATCAACGCCGAGGTCCTCTCCGGCATGCAGGCGAAGGCCCGTCGTTGGTTCCTCGTCTGGGGGATACTGTTCGCCGTCTTCGTCGTCCGCGGGCTTCTCCCCTGGGTGATCGTCTGGCTTGCCGTACCCTCCCTGGGCCCCATCGGCGCGCTCACCGCGGCGTTCTCCAGCGATCCTCTCGTCATGCAGGCCGTGGAAAAGGCGGCGCCGATCCTGTTCATGGGCGGCGGGGTGTTCCTCGTGCTGCTGTTCCTCCACTGGCTGTTCCTGGAGCCGAAGCAGTTCGGGATCATCGGCGAGCGTTTCTTCGCTTCCCAGGGGGTGTGGTTTTTCGCCGTGGCAGCCGTGTTCCTCGCGCTCACCGTCTGGTTCACATTGCGCATCGACCCCATGGTGGCGTTCGCCGCAGTGATCGGCTCGACTGTTTTCTTCATTACGCACGGGTTCAAGGAAAACGCCGAGGGCCAGGAAAAAAAGCTCATGGTCGGAGGGCTCTCCGACGTGAGCAAGATCCTCTACCTGGAGATCATCGACATGACCTTTTCCATTGACGGGGTCCTGGGCGCGTTCGCCTTCACGCTCTCCGTCCCCCTCATCATCCTCGGAAACGGGCTGGGCGCGGTCGTCGTACGGCAGATCACGGTGGGCAACATCGATCGCATCAAAAAGCTGCGCTACATCAAGAACGGCGCCATGTACTCCATCCTCGTTCTGGGTGTCGTCATGATGTGCGATGCCTTGGGTATCCACGTGCCGCAGTGGATTTCTCCAGCAGCCACGTTCCTGGTCGTCGGCTTTTTCCTGCTGCTCTCCCTGCGCGACCTGCGACGGAAGGGCTGAGGTTACATCTTCAGACGGGATGCTTCGTATTCGAGCTTCAGGACGAGGTGATCAAGCGCGTCGAGCTTCTGCGTTCGGGATTTTTCCCTGATGCTGTCCAGGGTGGGGAGCACGATTTCCGTGTAGCGCTGCACGGCGGCGCGCGCTTTGTCCGTCGCCGTCTTCTCCGATGCCTCGTTCACGTAGGCAATGATGAGCTTTTTGCTCGTGGTCGTGAGCTCCGACTTGTTCACGTGCTCGATGATGGCGAATAGGGAGAGAAGAAAGCTCATTTCGCTCAAAGTATGTGCCCGACTCATGCTACGTACGTGACCCCTGACTGTCAATAAACGCCCGGGAGCAGCACTTCTCATTTTGCCTCACGATAGGGGCTCCATTTACAAGTACTGCCGCTATGTCGTAAGCTCCAAAGGTGCAAAATGAGAAGTGCTG
>PLNO01000380.1 GCA_003141795.1 Spirochaetaceae bacterium
ATTACTTCCTGGACAGCCCCTTTTTCTTTTCGCGCCTTGTGTGGCACTTGCAAGCTCGAGCGCCGGGTTTGGGCGTGGCTCTGTTGTGAAGTGGTCGGCGAGCGAGCTGCCGTAGAAGGGTCTTCGCGCAAGCTTGACGGGACGATAGTGCTCACGCGATAATCATTGCCGGTCGCCCCTGCAGCCGCGGGATATTGAGAATGCAAGCGATAGGAGGAGACTCCCATGAGGCAGCGAGAAACGCGAAGAATGCTCACCGGGGTTTGGGTGGCTGTCTGCTTTCTGCTCGCTGGCGCAGGCTCTGCATGTGCTGATGACGACGCTCTCGTGGCTCATTACTCTTTCGACGGAACGCTCAAAGACAGCTCAGGCAACGGTAATGACGGTTCGGCGGTTGGCACCGTCACCTACGTCCCGGGCCCGCTCGGGATGGCTGCCGTGTTCGATGGGAAGAGTTACGTCCAGGTGAGCGACAGCAGTTCGCTGGATCTGGGGAAGGAGTTCACCTTCTCCGTATGGCTCAATGAGGACCCCATCGAAGTCGACAAATCTCGCGGCATCCTGACAAAGCTTGAGAGCGATCTCAATCCTACGATCCCCGCGTTTACCGTCAGCGAAAGGAGCATGCAACCGGAGCTCCAGCGCTACGATGCCAGCGACACCATCGATTTCAGCGCTCTGTCCTCGGGCAAGAGGATCGATGCCCACAGGTGGCAGCTACTCACCATCACCTATGACGGAGAGTCGATCCGGTTCTTCCTCAACGGCGAGCTCTTCTCCCAGAAAGAAAGCGCGGGCGGGACACGACTCTCTGGCTCGAGCGGCAAACTTCAGATCGGCATGGTCACATTGCAGGATGGGAAGGTCTTCTACAGCGGAAGAATGGATGACCTTCGAATATATGACAGAGCTCTCGCGCAGCAGGAAATCGCGGGTCTCTACCAGGCGGCGCTGGCGGGACCTGGCAGGGATTTTGTCGTTGTTCCCAAACGAATGATCGCCTACTATGATTTCAACGAGAATACCGCTGATTCATCCGGTTACGCAAACAACGGGGTGATTGTTGGGAATGTCAGCTATGTTGATTCCGTCGCGACAAAAGGAGCCTCTTTCGACGGGAAAAGCTTCATCGAGGTGAAGGACAGCGACTCCCTCCAGCTCGCCGCTGGCTGCACCGTCTCCTGCTGGCTAAAGCTCGATCAAGGCGGAGAGGGACAATCCATCCAGCCCGTCCTGACGAAGCTGAAAAGCAGCCTGGACTTTGCGCTTCCAGCCTATGCCGTATCCGTCGATACCGCCTTTTATAGCCCGAAATCTGGCCGGGGCTATGTGCCTTCGATCACCATGTATGGCTTCCGCACAGAAGGCCAGCACCCGTACACCACCGAGACCCGCATGGCGCCCGGAGTCTGGTCGCTGCTCACGATCACGTATGACGGGAAGAACACGAGGTTCTACCTCGACGGTGCGCTGGCAAAAAGCTCGGAGGGGGAAGAAGACGCTTTCACCAGCTCGAGTGGGAAGCTCATTATCGGGGAGATCATCGATCGCGGCAACAACAACTTCACCCGCGGCGTCATTGACGAGCTTCGCATATACAACTACCCGCTTGATGACGCTTCGGCCAGGAGGCTTGCAGGGATGAGAGACGGGCTTTCGGTCAAGCTTCCTGAGGGGATCGACATCACTGCGCTCAAAATGGGCCAGAAGCTTCAACTCTCTGTGAACCTCGTGCGTTATCGGTTCGTTCCCTCCGACTCCGTGCCGGGGACGGGTAAGGACGGCTTTATCGAATCACCGGATGCGGTGACAGTAACCTACAAGTCCCTCACTCCGAAGGTGGCCATCGTGAGCGCTGACGGTACGCTCTCCGCCCTCTCCAAAGGGAAGACCACAATCCAAGTCAACTATAAGGAGATGACGACCTCTCTGATAGTCACCGTGAAGTGACATCCGTGGCCGCCGAGTCATCTCAGGAAGCGGTCCCGCAGGGTTTGACAGGTGGATTCACCCTCTCCGGTCGACTGCCTGTCAACAATCTGATGGATGCCCAGCCTGGAGAGTCCCCATTCTATTTCAGCAGCTGGAGAACCCTGGTCCCTTTCAGATTCACATTCGTCATCGCATAATCATACGCGGTCTTGTTGTTCGAATCCGTGGCTGTGACATCAGCGCCGTGCTCCAGCAGAATCTCGATGATTTGGGATATGTGCGCCGGGCTTTCCCGCAGCAAAGCCGCCGCAATAAGTGGAGTCATTCCTGCTCGTGGTTTGGCATTCACATCCGCACCCGCTTCGAGAAGTGTCTTGATTTTTTCAAATGAAGAATAGGGAGAGGAAATGGCATCCATGAGAGCAGCCGATCCTTCATTCTCAACGTCGGCGCCTGCATCAATCAGGAGACGTATCAGGTCAGGGGATGGGGAAAAAGCGGCTGATAGAGTCAGCGCAGAGTTCCCGTCACTGTCCTTTGCTTTCACGTCAGCGCCGGAATCCAGAAGGTATTTCGTTACATCCGGCTTCTTGTTGTAAATCGATTCAAGCATTGGGGTTTGCTCCCTGTGGTTTTTCTGGTTTACATCGGCACCGGCGTTGATCAGCAGGCGGGCGACCTCAATGCTTGGCGCGCGCATAAGGGGAGAATTGGCGTCCCTGTCAACTTTATTGACATCTGCGCCTGACTTCAAAAGGGCGGTGATGACGACGGTATCTCCCAAAGCTACTGCCCTGAAGAACGGGGTTTCCCAATAGGAGTTGATGTTTACATTCGGGTCCGCCCCTGCCCCGATGAGCAGCTTGATCACCTGTCTTTTTCCGTTTTTCAGCGCGTACTCCAGGGCGGTGAGACCCTCCTCCTGAACCGCGCGGTTCACATCCGCGCCTGCCGCGAGCAGATCCTGCACGATTTCAGGATTGTCCATGTCTTTTGCCGCAGCGACAATCAAGGGGGTTTCTCCGCGATTGTTCGCTGCGTTGACATCTGCGCCCGCGCGAATGAGCATGCTTACGGTTCTTTCCTGGACACCGAATGCGGCAAGATGAAGGGGTGTATCCCCGTGTTCATCCTGGACGTTTGCCTCCGCTCCCGCAGCAATCAATTCCTTTACGGTGTCCGGCTTGTCCAGATGCGTCATCAAAGCTGTCCTGGAATGGCCGTCCTTGAGGTTTGTATCGATTCCTGCCTTCAGAAGCTCCGTTACGGTACTCTCCATAACGATGCCGTGACGAAAGAGCGCGGTTTCTCCATCCGAATTTTGAATATTTACTTTGGCCCCCGCTGCCAGGATCAATTTCGTTTGTGCAAGCGACGCGTCGCCATCACGCGCGGCCCATAGAAGAACCGTGTTGCCCGCCAAATCCTGTGCGTTCACGTCAACGCCTTTCGAATGAAGCAAAAACTCCAGGGTTTCGATATTCTTGATTGCGCGCTGCAAAACTGTGTTGCCGCTTTTGTTCCGCACATCAACGTCTGCTCCAGCGGCCACGAGAAGCCTTGTCTTTTCCAGTGGCAGCGAGTCAGGCCACAATGCGCAAGCCTTGAAAAGTGGCGTTGCGCCGTCTCTATCAACTTTGTTTGGATCGGCATGGAGATCAAGCAAGGTCTTCACAAAAGAAGGCGGCATCGCTGCCAATGCCATTAACAGCGGGGTATTGCCGAGTGGGTCGGAGGCATTGACGTCTGCACCAGCTGCCACAAGCGCTTTTATCGCATCAATGCTATCCGGCCTGATCAGGGGGGCATCCCCTTCGCTCACACCCGAACACAGAAGGATCAAGGGCGTACAACCCGAAGCATCCCTTGCATTCACGTCAGCACCGGACTTGATGAATTTCTGGATTGTCTTGAAGTCGGAATGCCTTTGGCATGCCTCCAGGAGAGTATGCTGTCCAAAGAGAAGAGAAACACCGCCAAGGAAATAGACGACAATGGCAATTTTGAATTTCACTTCCTCGCCTCCTCGGCATGATGGAAGAGTCTAAAAACGTTGTGAAGACCCGACAATTTCATTGGCAACCCTGCCACGCTACTCCTTCGGCACGCTCACCCAGGTATCCTGCTCCGCCGATCTGTAAGCCGCGTCCAGCACGAGCTGGGCGCGAAGCCCGTCCTCGAGGCCGGGCTCGGGCTTCTTTCCGGCAGCCACGGCGTTCAGGAACGCGTACTGGCATTCGGCGTGCGTACGGGTCCAGCCGACGATCGACCGGGGAGCCGGTACGGCAGCCCCCGCATAGTGCTGGACCGTTTCAAGGCGTGTCCACCCGAGGTCGCCGCCTTGAAATCCGCCTGCACGCGTGGCGTCGTACCAGTACAGCCAGTTGGCGTCCATGAGGCTGAAGCGCAGCGCGCCCTTGCTTCCGAAGACTTCGATCTTCAAATCGTCCAGGCTCCCCGTTGCGCACTTCGACACTTCGAGGGTCCCGAGGACTCCACGCGCGAGCTTGAGCTGGAGCCAGGCCGCATCATCGGCTGTCACCTCGCCCATGGTCGAAGATCCCGGGGCTGTCGGTCTCTGCTTCGTGTACGTCTTCGTCAGCGCCCTCACCGATTCGATCTCTCCGAAGAGGTGGCGCACGAGGTCGATCACGTGCGAGCCCAGGTCCACGAGGGCGCCGCCCCCGGAAGCCTCCTTCTTCAGCCTCCAGCTGAGCGGTTTCAGGGGATCGATGTTGCCGCTGTGGTAGTACTCCGCGCGGAAGCTGTAGATGTCACCGACCATCCCGTCGGCGATCATCCGCCTGGCCCTCATGAGCGCCGGCACGAATCGGAAGTTGTACGTCATACCGACCGAGGGCCCCGCCCGCTCGGCTTCCCGGGAAATCTCCCGCGCCTCCGTTGCATTCAGCGCCAGGGGTTTTTCACAGTAGACGTGCTTGCCCGCCCGCAGTGCGGCAAGCAGCGTCTGGCGGTGCTGGCTGTTCGGGGTGCAGCAGTCCACGACGGTCACGCTCGGGTTACGGACAAGTGAATCGACGTCGGTGAACCACTGTTCGTAGCCGCCCTCCTCGGCCGCGGCGCGCGCGGTCTCGGGGCGCGACGTGCAGACTGCGGCAAGCGAGAGCCGGGGGAGCGCCACGGGGTAGAACGAGGGAAGCTCGCGGTAGCAGAGGGTATGGACCCTTCCGATGTAGCCAAATCCGACCAACCCGATGCCGATCTTTTCCACTCGGCCATGAGACCCCATTTCCCTGGCGGCGACAAGTGCCCTATGGGCTCGCCCGGCATGGCAGATCGGCAGCTCCCCATGACCACTTGGGGATGCACGGCAGGCTATTCGAAAGGCTGCCGAAAAAACGATAGTTCGGCGAGGCGATACGGTCGGTCCCGCGCGACAGCGTCGTCATCGCGACGAAGTCGCCGGCGACTGACAGGAAGACGCTTCTTGACGATCTGGATGAAAGTCTTCGACGGCTGCGCACCGATCATGTCGATATCTTCCAGCTCCCTGATGTGGCCTCCCGGGGGGAAGATGGACGCGATCATGGGCCCACACGGCGCTTTCGAGGGAATGAAGGAGGGTGTTCGTGCCGGCAAGATCCGTTTTGCAGCCTTCCGCATGCACAGCTTGCCCGCCGCGACGGAGATCATTCACTCCGATTACTTCGATGCGGTCCAGATTCCCTTCAGCTTCGTGGATTGGCAGACGGAAAACTGTGTGGTGGCCGTAAGTCCGCCCGCCTTTCGCGTTCACCCCTGATTCATCAGGACGCCGGCTGCCCCGAGAAAAACGATGCTGCCGACCCCATGTCAGTGGCGGGTTGGTAGAAATAGATCATGCCGATACCGCCGAAAACGGTGAAGCCGCTCGGAGACAGGGTGGAGACGACGTCGCCCGGAATCGTGAAATAGTACGAGGCATTGACGTTGAGCCCTATGCCCCAATTGTATGCCAGCGAATACAGTAGGGACGCTCCGATACCCGCGCCCACGCCACCCGCAACGTACGACGAGAGAGATGCATTGACAGCGCTCAAGGACGTGGACCCGATATACAAGCCCGCCCCTGCTATGGCGGTCAACCCGCCCAACGCCACCCTGTAGCCTATGCCGGAAAGGATGTTCAGACTGAACGTCTGGTACTGGGTCGGGTCCAGTGAAGTCCCGTTCGATTGCGAGCCGACGACGAGACCAACCGTTGCGGCGGTGTACGACCCCAAGGGCCCGTTGCTGTCGAAGTATGACTGCCCGAACACTCCCAACGAGGTGGCGCTCCATGGATCCAGAGCCGCTGTGTTCTGGGAGGTGTACCCGAAGCTTCCGCCGAAAAGAAGGAAGGATTCTGCAGGCAGAACGCCCGTGGCAAGGCCGAGCAGGCAGGCGCAGATGCAGAGCTTCTTCATGATCCTCCTTGGTGGTGACCCGGTGGATTTTTGATCACACCCTGTGCTCGGGAGCCTGACCAGCAGCGACTCCCCTTCGCACCCGGATGGACTTCGAAGATCGCCTCACCAAGCATGAGAATGAGCTTTTGACCATGCTCGGCGATAAACGTATCATTGGAGTAGGGAAAAATCCATCGAGTGAGACTGCGCCCCCTCTTCTCCTCGATAGGAAAACGATACATGTGAGGGAGTCGAAGGCACGGGAGATCAATGCTCCGTGAGCAGGCTCGGAGAAACACAATGAAGGCATCGTCGCTTCGGCTTTTTCTTATCGTTTTCTGCATGGGCATGCTCGCATGCCTTTCCACCCTGTGGGGCGATCCGCCCGATCGAGTGGGTCGTCTGAACTTCGTCACAGGGACGGTCTCTTTCCGCCCGGAAAGCATTGAGGAATGGGCCGCCGCAAGCCTCAATTATCCCCTGACCATCGGGGACCACCTGTGGACGGACAAGGACGGGCAAGCCGAAGTGCACATTGGCTCGACCGCCATTCGCCTTGCCCCGAGCACGGATTTTTCCTTCCTGAACTTGAACGACCAGACAATTCAGATCCGCCTTTCGACGGGGTCGCTGGACATACGGCTTCGCCACATGGACCCCGCTGAAGAAATCGAAGTGGATACCCCCAACGCGAGCCTTTCATTGCTTCGCGCCGGTACGTATCGAGTGGATGTTCAGCAGGGCGGAGACACGGCTGTCACGGTGCGCTCGGGTGAGATTGAAGCAACGGCAGGCAGCGCGGTGTTCCCTCTGCGCCTTGGTCAGACCGCAGCAATCGCGGGTCTCGAATCTCCCACGTATCAGGTCGTGGGCGCCGCCACTCCCGATGATTGGGACTTATGGTGCCAGGCGCGGGATCAGAAAGAGGACCAGGTCGCCTCGGCGCAATACGTCCCCCGCGATCAAATCGATGGCGTGGAAGACCTGGACCAGTACGGGAGCTGGAGTAATGAGGCGGACCTCGGACCCGTTTGGGCACCGACGGTGATTGTTGCAGGATGGGCGCCGTACCGATTCGGGCATTGGGCCTGGGTTGACCCCTGGGGCTGGACCTGGATCGATGATGCTCCCTGGGGATTTGCCCCATTCCACTATGGACGCTGGGCCTTTCGTAACAGCGGATGGCGGTGGGTGCCGGGGGCCCGGATGAGCCGCGCGGTCTATGCGCCCGCGCTGGTAACATTTATTGGCGGCCCGGAATGGCGCCCCGGCTCGGCCCCCGGTGGGAGCGTCGGATGGTTTCCTCTTGGACCGCACGAGCCGTTCATCCCGCCCTATCGCACGAACCGAACGCTCATGCACAACGTTGACGTCGAGCACATGACCTACGTGAACCGCAACGTGCCTGGCGCGGTAACTGTCGTGCCGAACGAGACTTTCATACGTGGCAGGTCGGCAGCGAACGGCGCGCTCACGCTGCCCATCGACGAGCTCTCCAAGGTTCCGGTGCAAGGCGCTGTTGCGCCGCTTATCCCGCAGAAGGAGAGTCTCCTCGGCGGATACGTCGCAACTCACGGCCCGATTGCCCAGCCTCCTGCCTCGGTTTCGTCGCGGCAAGTGGTGGCAAGGCTGACTCCCCCATCCCAACCGCTCCCCTTTGCGGTACGGCAGCAGGCTCTCGCGGCTCATCCCGGCCAACCGACAGATACAGTGACATTGTCCCGCCTCAAACAATCGGCGCCCGCTGTTCGCTCGCCGGTCAGGGTCGTGACTCCAGGATATCCGAGAAAGGTTGTCGGGCAACCGCCCTCCTCACCTCAGGCGCAAGCAAGCCAGGGCCCAGCCCGGAGCTCCCTTCCGCGACAGCCGGCTGCGGGGAATGCAGTACCTGCGGCACAGCCTCCGCGCCGGCAGCCGGCCGAGGGGAGCGCGGGGACCGCGACGCAGCCTCCTCCGCGGGAGCCGGCTGTGAGGCAACCACCGAAGCCAGTGCAACGCACGTCCCGGCAGCCAGCCGCGGGAACAGGGCGCAAGGGTCCTGCCCGCGCCGGCTCGGGAGACGACACCCTGCTCTTGCAGCCGGATGATTGAGCATCGACGACTCTCGTCTATCGGCGGGGTGAAATGGTTCCGGGAAAGAGCCTTCCCTGCCCGCGCGGGACATGAAAGGGGATATACGCCGTGAGAAACTCCGGTAATACCGTCCTGATCACTGGTGGAGCGACAGGCATCGGTTATGCGCTGGCCGAGGCTTTTCTGGAGCAAGGAAACGAGGTGATCATCTGCTCCCGCAGGGAAAAAAGGCTGCTTGAAGCGCAGAAGCGGCATCCCGACCTGCGAACGAGGGTGTGCGATGTCGCCGATGCGGCAGATCGGGCCTCGCTGGTTGACTGGGTGACCTCGGAATTCAGGGAGCTCAACATCGTGGTCAATAACGCCGGGATTCAACGAGATATCGATTTCACAAAGGGCATTGCGGAGTTCATGGCAGGAGCGAACGAAATCACGGTCAATCTGGAGGCTCCGATTCTCCTGTCGGGCATGCTCATTCCCCATATCGTCGGCAAGCAGAACGCGGCCATCGTCAATATATCCTCCGGACTCGGTTTCGTGCCAGCGGCCAGGATGCCGGTCTACAGTGCGACGAAGGCCGGTCTGCATGCCTTCTCGATGGCGCTCAGGCATCAGCTGAAGGCGCTCGGAATCAGAGTCTTCGAGGTTGTCCCGCCCGCCGTGGATACTGAGCTGAATCAGGACGGACGGGCGAAGAGGGGCGGATTCAAGGTCGACCTCAAGCCCGACGAGCTCGTAGCCGCGGTGATGAAGGGCTTTGCCGATGATGTATTCGAAATCGGGTATGGCACCACCGAGGGATCTCTCAAGGCGTCGAGGGAAGATTTGGACAAGAGCTTCCAGCAGATGAACAGCCGCTGGTAGGCAACTGCGTTCGGCGGAGGTGCACGCGGCGGGGTTTCGCCCGTGGCGCCCTCCCGGGACCAAGCCGAGCGAGGAGGATCGCATGAGGAGAAAGAGCGGAAGCGAAGGTGATTTGCGGGTCATCGAGCTGCCCAAGCCCCGTTTTGGCCGGAATATGTCACTCCCATCAGCGCTGCACAATCGAAAGACCATACGGTCGATCGGCGGCAAAAAGCTGTCACTACAGATGCTGTCCAATCTCCTGTGGTCAGCCTGTGGGGTGAATCGTACGAAGGGGCCGTTCGATCTTCCGGGGATAACGGCTGCGTCAGCGAGCAATTCACGGGAAATCGATCTCTATGTTGCCATGGAGGAAGGTGTGTACCGATATGAGCCGACCGGGCACAGCCTGATCCCCGTGGTTGCTGAGGACGTGCGGGGATTGGCCATTGGACAGGGACAGCTGAAAGCGGGCTCGAACGCTCCCGTTCGTCTCCTCTATGTCGTCGATATCGGCAAGTTCAGCAAGGCCGGATTTCAAGAGCCGGGCTTGAAGGATCCCGAAACGCAGAAGGCTTACTATTTCGTCGACACGGGTCTCATCGCGGGAAATGTCTACCTGTTTGCAGCTTCACAGGGGTTGGCAACATGGTTTCACAACTGCAACAGGGCGGAGCTTTCGAAACGGCTCGCACTAAGGCCGGATCAGAGGGTGCTCTTCGGTCAGACCATCGGGTATCAGGAAAAAGAATAGAGTGCCGAAAGGCAGCGCCTGCTTCCCCGCTGGACACGGGGCTGTTTGCCGACTACGAGGATTGTAAACGAGTCAAGCACCAGGGGTCCGCGACTGTGGACTCCTCCCTGAAGCGGTGGCGAGGGCGCTGGACCGAATTCAGCCGCAATCAGGAATATCCTGCCCGTTCGAATGTCGAAAGCCAGGGTCTTTGCATTCCTCATCGTCGTGAAGCTCTGCTCGATCGAGAAGCTCGTGGGGCTGTTCTCTTTCACCACGGTCAGGGTTCCGTCGCTCTGTGCGCTGAACGCTTCCATTGTGTGCGGATTGCGGCAGGCAGGCCCGTTGCAAATCCATGGCGGGATTTTGCGGAGACGGCAACCCCGTGGCGCTGATGCCGGGGATGATGCCGTCTGCCGGAGGGTGTCCAGGCTGAAAACCGTGATCCGGCCCGGATTCCCCATGCGGGGGACGTGCAAGGTGCGCCCCGCGCGCCTTTGCTCCGCAACCCTGCCACGCTACTCCCTCGGAACGTTGACCCAGGTATCCTGCTCCGCCGATCTGTAGGCCCCGTCCAGCACGAGCTGGGCGCGGAGCCCGTCCTCGATGCCGGGCTCGGGCTTCTTTCCGGCAGCCACGGCGTTCAGGAACGCGTACTGGCATTCGGCGTGCGTACGGGTCCAGCCGACGATCGACCGGGGAGCCGGTACGGCAGCCCCCGCATAGTGCTGGACCGTTTCAAGGCGTGTCCACCCGAGGTCGCCGCCTTGAAATCCGCCTGCACGCGTGGCGTCGTACCAGTACAGCCAATGGGGCCCCCAGGGCGCCCGGCAGAGCACGTCGGTAAATACTGCGCGCCCCCATGGCCACCCGGCAATGCACGGTGGCATAGTCTGCGTG
Source organism: Spirochaetaceae bacterium (assembly GCA_003141795.1). Next base: position 10,870 of record PLNO01000380.1, read on the forward strand.
GCCATGGGGCCCCTAGAAATGCAGCCGCAGCGCGTACTCGGGAAGCTCCGCCGGGGTGCGCACCTTGACCTCGACGGACATGCCGGGCAGCAGGATTATCCCGTCGAGCGGCGATGTGAAGCTGATCTTCACCGGCACGCGCTGTGTCGTCTTGGTGAAGTCCCCGATCTGGAACGCCGAGGGCACGATGCCCGCCCGGATCATGTCGACCTTGCCCTTGAACACGCGGCCGCTGTAGGCGTCGACGGTGATCGTGACGGGTGCCCCATTGCGGATCTTGCCGATCTTCGTTTCCTCGAAGTTCGCGATAACCCACAAAGCGTCCAGGTTGTTCACGGAGAGGATGGTCTGCCCCGGCTGGGCCACGTCGCCGGGGTTCAGGGTCACCTTCTCCACTGTCCCGTCAATCGGGGTGCTGATGCTGACGTTGAGGATCTGGGTCTCGAGCACCCCGAGCTGGGCGGTCGACGTCTCCACGGAGGCGTCTGACAGCGTGTACTGGGCCTTCGCGACCTGGAGGGCGCTCTGCGCGTGGTCGTTGTTCTCCCTGGTGGTCGCCCCCGCGGCGTAGAGCTTGCCCATGCGGTCGGCATCGTCCTGGCTCTTGTCGAGATTGACCTTGGCGAGGGAGAGGTTCTGCTTCGCGTAGTTGAGCGAAGCCACCGCCTGGGTCTCCTGGGCCCGCAGGTCCTTGTCCTCCAGGAGGGCGAGGACCTGGCCCGCCGCGACCCTGTCGCCTTCCGTGGCCATGATCCTGCTGATGCGGCCCATCATCTTCGAGCTCAGCTTGACCTGCCTCCCGTCGATCGCAGCGTCGTCGGTGCTCACGTAGGCCACGGAGCCGATCCACCACGTCGCTCCGTAGAAGGCCGCGACGATGACGACAAGCACTATGATGATCGTCCCCAGGACCCGGGGGCCCTTGCGAATCTTCTTCGTGGTCGGAGCGGGCTTACCCGCGGTCGTTTCGTTGTTCGTACTCATTCTCTCATTCCTCGCTACACTGATTGTTCGTCGACTGCCGCACCGGCGAACTGGCTGTTGTACAAGTCTGCATAGAAGCCGCCCTTGGCCAGAAGCTCCTCGTGGTTGCCCGTCTCAATGATGTCCCCCTTGTTCATGACGAGTATCATCTCGGAGTCGCGGATCGTGGACAGCCGATGCGCGATGACGAAGTTGGTCCTCCCCTTCATGAGCTCGCGCATCGCCTTCTGGATGTACACTTCCGTCCTCGTGTCGACGCTGCTCGTGGCCTCGTCGAGTATCAGGATGCGCGGGTCCGACAGGATGGCCCGTGCGATGGTCAGGAGCTGCCTTTCCCCCTGTGACAGGTTCGAGGCGTCCTCGTTGATGACGGTGTCGTAGCCTTCGGGCAGAGCCCTGATGAAATGGTCGGTGTGTGCCGCCGTCGCCGCGCGGACCACGTCCGCCTCCGTCGCCCCTTCGCGGCCGTAAGCGATGTTGTCGCGGATGCTGCCGTTGAACAGCCAGGTGTCCTGCAGCACCATGCCGAAGATCCTTCGCAGATTCCCGCGGGGCATGGACCTGATGTCCACGTCGTCCACCAGGATGCATCCGCCCTGCAGGTCGTAGAAGCGCATGAGCAGGTTGACCAGAGTGGTCTTGCCCGCGCCGGTCGGGCCCACGATCGCTACAGTCTCCCCCGCATGCACGTCGATGTTGATGTCTTTCATAAGGATGGTGTCGTCGCTATAGCCGAAATGCACGTGTTGGAAAGAGACATGACCCTGGGGGGCGTCCAGGACCACCGCGTCGGGCCTGTCCGCCTCCTCCTCGGGTTCATCCAGTACTTCGAACACCCTCTCCGAGGAGGCGAGCGCCGACTGGAGGACGTTGGCGATGTTGGCGGTCTGAGCGATGGGCTGGGTGAACTGCCGTGAATACTGGATGAAGGCCTGGATGTCGCCGAGCTTCAGGGTCTTGTGCGCGGTCAGGATGCCGCCGATGACGCAGATCAGGACGTAGCCGATGTTGTTGATGAGGTTCATGAGCGGCATGACGATGCCCGACACGAATTGCGCCCTCCAGGAAGCCTCCGTGAGCCCGGTGTTGATCTGCTCGAACTCGCGGATGGATTCCTCCTCGCGGCCGAACGCCTTGATGACCTTGAAGCCCGAGTACATCTCCTCCACGTGGCCGTTGAGCGCCCCGAGGTTCTTCTGCTGGGCGGCGAAGTTGCCCTGCGACTTCTTCGTGATCTGCGTGATGCCCAGGAAGGCGACGGGCAGGGTCAGGAGGCTGATGAGGGTCAGGAGGGGGCTGATCGTGAGCATCATGATGATCACGCCGACGATCGTGCACGCCGAGGTGATGAGCTGGGTGAGGCTCTGCTGGAGGGTGGTACCGATGTTGTCGATGTCGTTCGTGACCCGGCTCATGACGTCCCCGTGGCTGCGCGAATCGTAATACCTCAGGGGCAGGCGCTGGAGCTTGTCGTTGGTGTCGCGCCGCAGGTCGAACACGATGTTCTGTGCGACGTCGGACATGAGGTATTGCTGGATATAGCTGAGAATCGCGCTCACAAGGTACAGGACGATGAGGACCCCGATCATGCGGCCGATGTAGCCGAAGTCGATCGCGGGCAGCGGCCTGTGCATCGCTGCGGCGGCGTACTTCCCGATGATGCCGTCGAAGAGCTTCGTCGTGACCTTCCCCATGAGCTTGGGCCCGACGATGCTGAAAGTGGTGCTCAGGACCGCGAGGAACATGACGATCCCGATCTTCCTCTTGCGCGACCCGAAATAGGAGAGCAGCCGCCTGACGGTCTTTCGCATGTCCTTGGGCTTTTCCGCGGGGCCCCCTCCCCGCCCCATGCCCATGCCGCCCATCGGCCCCCGTCCGCCGAATGCCCCCGGACGGACGCCTCCGCCCGCTCTGGGGGCGCCGCGATTCGCGTCGCTCATGCTATCTCTTCTTCCGAGAGCTGCGAGGCCACGATCTCCCGATACACCTCGCAGCCGGCGTACAGCTCCTTGTGCGTGCCCATGCCCGCGATTCTTCCCTCGTCCAGGACGATGATCCTGTCCGCGTCCATGATCGTGGCCACGCGCTGGCCGACGATGACGACCGTCGCGTCGGCCGTTTCCCGCCGGAGGGCGGCCCTGAGACGGGAGTCCGTCTTGAAGTCGAGGGCTGAAAAGCTGTCGTCGAAGAGGTAGATCCCGGGACGCTTTACCAGGGCCCGGGCGATGGACAGGCGCTGTTTCTGGCCTCCCGATACGTTGGCGCCGCCCTGGGAAATCATCGAGTCGAAGCCCTGCTCCATGGCGGAGACGAACTCGAGGGCCTGGGCAGTCTCCGCCGCATGGCGGACCTCTTCATCGCTCGCGTCCTTCTTGCCGTAGCGGATGTTCTCCGCGACGCTCCCCGTGAAGAGAGTCGCCTTCTGCGGCACGTAGCCGATGCGCGACCTCAGCTCGCTCTGACTCATCTGCCGGACATCGAGACCGTCCACGAGGACTGACCCCGCGGTCACGTCGTAGAAACGCGGGATCAGGGAGAGAAGGGTGGACTTGCCCGATCCCGTGCTGCCGATGATGGCCGTCGTCTCACCGGGTCGCGCCTCGAAGGAAATGTCCCGCACCGCGGGCTCCTCTGCGCCGTGGTATTGGAAGGTAACGTTCCTGAACTCGACGTATCCCCGCCGGTCGGCATCCGGCCTCAGGGGAGTCGCGGGATCGACGACCTCGCTCTTGAGCTCGAGCACTTCGTTGATGCGTTCCGCCGATGCCTGCGCCCGCGGAATCATGATGAACATGATGGAGGCCATGAGGAAGGAGAAGAGTATCTGCATCGCGTATTGCAGAAACGCCATCATGTTGCCCACGTTGGACGATCCGACGTCGATCCGCTTCGTGCCGAACCAGAGGATGGCGATCGTCGTGAAGTTCATGATCAGCATCATCAGGGGCATGAGCAGCGCGAACATGCGGTTCACCTTGATCGCGGTGTCGGTGAGATCCCGGTTGGCCGTGTCGAAGCGCTTCTTTTCGAAGGCCCCCCGGTTGAATGCGCGAATGACCCGGATGCCGGTGAGGTTCTCCCGCAGCACGAGATTGATCCGGTCGATCTTCTTCTGAATGGCCTGGAAAAGGGGGAAACCCCTGATGGCCACGACCGTGATGACGATGGCCAGGATCGGGATGACGACACCGATGATCCAGGCCAGACCCCTGTCCTTCTGGAGGGCGAGGATGATGCCGCCGATGGCGGTGATGGGCGCGCCGATCATCATCCGGATCATCATCACCATGACGTTCTGGATCTGGGTCACGTCGTTCGTGCTGCGCGTGATCAGGGAGGGCGTGCCGATCGTGTCGTACTCCTTCAACGAGTAGTTCGAGACCGTTCGGAAGATCCGGCTCCGAATCGTCTCCCC
>PLNO01000029.1 GCA_003141795.1 Spirochaetaceae bacterium
CGCGGAGGCGCTCAACCGCGACTGCCTCTCGCGGCTCGTCGCACAGATGGAACGAACAGGCCAGGTCCAAAGACGCCTTTTCGAGCGCGACAATTGCCTCTCCGCACAGTCACGCTTCAACGTCCAGGTTGCCTACCAGCCGCTCACGGAGTTCTACTGCGGAGGAGACCTCTACGAGGTCATCCCCCTCTCCGACGAGCGATGTATCGTCATCGTCGGCGACGTCTCCGGCCACGGCCTGGAGGCAGCCTTCGTGACGGGGATCGTTCGCACTCTCATCTCCCGCGAGGAGCTCGACGATGCGTCGCGTCCCGAGTTCTCCCCAGGCGCATTCCTGAGCACGCTCAACCGCCTCCTCCTCAGGGAGCTCGCCCAGGCCCCCGAGTTCATCGTCACCCTCACCGTCGCATACCTCGACTGCGCGGCCCACCGCGTGCTCTTCAGCAATGCGGGTAACCTCCCGCTCTACCTCGTTCGGCCCGAAGAATGTACGACGCACGCCGTGCCCGGCTATCCCTGCGGCTTCACGCCGGATGCCCGGTACACGGATCTTTCCATCCCCGTGCGGGAAGGGGACAAGATCGTGCTGATGACGGACGGCCTCGTGGAGAGGGGCGCCATTGCCGGGTACGTGAACCTTGATTCGGTCTGTTCTCTCATGATGCATTTCTGCGGGGATCCCGGGTTCAACCGTAAGATCATCGACCTGATCCTCGAGATGTTCCCCGAACGCAGGTTCTACGACGACGCGACGCTCGTGTCGGTGGACATACTGTAGAAAAACGATTTTCACGGAGGGCGCATGATCACGGGCGAGCTGTCTGCACTGGAGCGCGCAACGCGCGGGCTCCCGCATTTCACGGCACGGGCATCGAGGCTTCCGGTGGAGGCCGGCGGGCTCGTCATCCGGCTGGAGGGCTACCTCGACGGCGACGCGGCGAACACGATGATGCCCGTCGTCCTCTCCCTCATCTCCCGCTGGGACGGCGCGCCGAGCGTCGTCTTCGATGCCCGCGAGCTGGAATACATCTCCTCCCTCGGGATCGGCGTGCTCACGATGGCGAGAACGGTCGCGCGACAGCGGGGGATGACTTTTTCGCTCTGCAACCCCCGGCCCGCCGTGCTGCGGGTGCTGGAGCTGCTGGGCGTCACCAATTACCTCTCCATTCAGAATCAGTCGTGAGGGGGGGCAGATGCCGGAACAAGGGGATCGCAAGGGGGATGCGGATGCTCTGCGCGTATGCGAGGCGAGGCTGCGCGCATTCTTCGACGAATCCCAGGACATGATCCTCAGCCTCGACGCACACGGGAGGATCACCGACATCAACAGGGCCGGCGTCCAGCTCCTCGGATATGACGAGGTCGACGAGGTCATCGGTCGTGTGGACAGGGAGTTCTGGTCGAACCCCGTGGACCACGAGGTCTTCATGCATCTGATCAGGGAGAACGGGCACGTGAAGAACTTCGAGGTCATCCTCACGCGGAAGGACGGCACGACGGTCTTCGGCCTGGAGAGTGCGACGCTCGTGCCGGGCGCGGATGAGGAGAGCTTCGAGATGCACGCCATCGTGATGGACATCACCACGCGCATCCACGACGCGCAGGCGCTCTGGTCGTTGAACAACGAGCTGGTGGAGACGAACCAGAAGCTGAAAGAATCGCAAGCCATGATGGTCCACCAGGAAAAGCTCGCCTCCATCGGGCAGCTCGCGGCGGGCATCGCGCACGAGATCAACAACCCGCTGGGGTTCCTCAAGAGCAACCATTCCGCGCTGTCCCACTACGTGCACACGGTGGAAGCATTTCTCCGAGAGATCGAGGGCCGCAACGACCCGGTCGTGGAAAAGGCGCGGCACGCGTACCGAATCGACCACATTCTGGAAAATCTCCCGTCGATCCTCGGGGACTGCGATGACGGCTACCGCCGGATCACGGAGATCGTACAGCATCTGCGGAGTCTTTCCCGCATGGATTCCGAAGACGCGCGCAGCGCCTTCGACCTGAACAGCGGTATCAGAGGCGCGCTCACCGTTGCGAGCAACGAGGTGAAATACGTCGCCGATGTCTCCCTGGCACTCGCGGCGATCCCTCCCGTCCAATGCGTCGAGGGGGAGATCGTGCAGGTCTTCCTCAACATCATCCTCAACGCGGCGCAGGCGATCAAGCAGCAGGGCCGCTCGTCCAAGGGAAGGATCGATATCCGCTCGGGGTCGGAGGACGGCCGCGTATGGGTGGAGATCGAGGATGACGGCCCTGGCATCCCGGTGGCTCTTCAGGAACGGATCTTCGAGCCCTTCTTCACGACGAAGCCCGCCGGCCAGGGGACGGGTCTGGGGCTCAGCATCTCCCACGACATCGTCACGAAGAGGCACGGCGGAACCCTTTCCGTGCGGAGCGCGCCCGGGCACGGGTCCTGCTTCCGCATCGAGCTGCCCATCGAACGAGGCTCGTGAGCCAGCACTTCTCATTTTGGACCATAAGGGCTTTGGGGATGAGTGAATAACTGCCAGATGGGCCTGAAAATACGGGACAAAATGAGAAGTGCGCATAAGGTGACGCATACTGAGAACTCCTGCTCGTGAGCCCGTTTGCTTTACGGCCGCCGTCGTCCATGCTACTGTGCTGGGATGAAAAAGACAGTGCTGCGGATGCTCGAAGACGCCGCCCGCGAACGGGGCGCCTTCGCCTATGCCAGCCGGAAGACGGACGCGGGGTGGTCCACCGTGACCTTCGCGGAAGCGCGCGAACGCTCGCGCGAGTTCGCCTCATGGCTGCTCCTCCACGGCGCTCGCAAAGGCGACGCCATGGTCGTCATCGGCGAAGGGTCGCCCGAATGGATCATGAGCGAGCTCGGCCTGCTCATGGCCGGCTGCGTTTCCGTCCCTCTTTCCATCAAGCTGCTGGAGGAGGAAATCCCGTTTCGCCTCAACCACTCTCTGGCTACCGGTATCATCACCACGAAGAATCAGCTGAAGAAGGTGCTCGGCGCCCTCGCCGCCGCTGAGAACAAGGCGCTGAAAATCGTCTATCTCGACGACGATCCCGACTGGGCGCGCTCCGAGGCCTCCGCCCAGGGCGTGGCGGCTGACCGTGTGACGGGATTCGACGAGGCGCGCGCAACGGGACACGCGGCCATGGCGCAGCGCGGGCCCGAGCTTGACCGAATCATGGAGGGCATCGAAGAGGATGACACGGTCACGATCTGCTACACGTCCGGCACGACTGGCAATCCCAAGGGCATCATGCTCACCCACCTCAACTACTGGACCAACTGCCACGACGCGGTGAAGGCCATCGATCTTCCGCTGGGCTGGCGCTCCCTCATCATCCTCCCCGTGGACCACTCCTTCGCGCATACCGCGGGGCTGTATACGGCGCTGGTCTGCGGGGTTTCGCTGTACTTCGTGGACTCCCGCGGCGGCGGGATCGGGACGCTGCGCAACATACCGATCAATCTGCTGGAGGCGCAGTCGCATTTTCTCTTCACCGTACCGTCCCTGTCCGGCAACTTCATGAAGAAGATCATCGCGGGCGTGGAGGAGAAGGGCGGCATCATCGAAAAGATCTTCAAGGCGGGGATAGCGGCGGGGATCGCCTGGAACGGGGACGGATTCAAAACCCCCGGAATCGCCGTGCGCGTGAAGAGCTTCCTCCCCTACGCGCTCGCCCGCGCCGTCGTCTTCAGGACGATCGTCAGGAAGGTGTTCGGCGGCAGCGTCAGGTTCTGCGTCGGCGGAGGCGCGCTCCTCGACGTGAAGCAGCAGGAGTTCTTCGCGGCGCTGGGCGTGCCCGTCTACCAGGGCTACGGGCTCACGGAAGCGGCGCCCATCATCAGCACGAATACGCCGGGCCGACACAAGTTCGGCACGTCCGGCATCCTCATGGAATCGCTGGAGCTCAAGATCATGAGGGCCGATGGGAGCCTCGCGGAGACGGGGGAGACGGC
>PLNO01000285.1 GCA_003141795.1 Spirochaetaceae bacterium
CTCGGCCTGAATCCGATTGAATGGTCGGAAGCGATTGCCGCCACTGGCAAGGCAAGCCCCTATGTCGCGGAGGCACTGGACAAGGCATTCCAGAACGCCGCCGCCGTGGTGGTGTTGCTGACTCCCGACGATGAGGTCAGGCTCTCAGCAGAGCTCTGGTCCCCTGATGAGAAGGACGACGAGAAGTCGTTCCAGATGCAGGCACGTCCGAACGTCCTCTTTGAGGCGGGCATGTCATTCGGCAGGAATCCGGACCGTACGCTGCTAATAGAGGTTGGATCGGTGAAGAGATTCAGCGACGTCGGAGGACGTCACGTAGTGAGACTGTCGAACGATGCCGCGAAGAGGCAGGAGGTCGCGAATCGACTTCGAACCGCAGGGTGTGATGTCTCAACAATCGGGAACGACTGGCTGAGCTCGGGCGACTTTGAAGTGACTGTCGGCACGGGATCTCAACTGGACATGCTGGGCGTGGCAACCGAGACCGTAGAGAAGATCGTCGATCTTAAATATGTAGAGGGCAGCAAGGTTCTCAAGGAAATGTCCAAGGCCTTCGAAATGCGGTGGTGCATGGAGCCTGATCTCGCGCGAATAACTGAACAAGAGGGCTGGACAAGGACCTACGTAATCGATAACGGGAAGAAGGTCATCTTTCGACTGAAAGACCGCCCCTTCGATCAGTTCCTCATGATGAAGAAGAAGATCCGAGTATTCTGAATCCATTCCCGCCGTCTTTCTCAAATAGTTTGATTGCATCATCCCAGCTCATGCGTTAGGATTTTCAAAAAGACAAGGAGGAAGTATGTCAGACGCTCGAAAGAAGAGTCACATTGCGTACATCCTCGCGATCGTGTTTGGTTCCGTGTTCCTCATCTTGGCAATCGTCACATCGGCCGGTGGCGCCACAGATGCCGGGATAGTGTTCGGATTGTTTGCCATCGGCTGCTCGGCAGGCGCCGTCTTCTCTTTTCGAGACTTCAAGGGACGTATGGATTCTCCAAGGACAACGGAAACAGCTTTGGATGACGCATCCCCTAATATCTCGGCACTTCCAACGGAAACGCCATCTACCCCAATCGCTCCATACCAGGCCAAACCTCGAGAACGAATTCATCTGCCAGAAACGGACACATTGGAGACAGACTCGTTTGAAAATGGCGAAGGGGCCTTGGATCTCAATATTCCGATGTTCCTTCACTACCGGAACGCCGAGGGTGAGGAAAGTAAACGGCGCATCACGGTCCACAGACTTGTTCCCAGCTATGATGATTTCAATCTTTTAGCATTCTGTCATGAGCGGCAGCAAAACCGGACTTTCAAGGTATCAAGGATTTTGGATCTCTATGATGAAACTACGGGCTCCAGAATCGATGATCCGGTCGCTTTCTTTAAGAACGCCTACGCTGAGTCACCGATTGGAATCTGTCGAGCAGCCATCGGAGCATCGGCGGACCAGCTCTTGGCGCTGTCCTTCATCGCGCATAGCCGTGACAGAACGACGACGAAGGATTGGTCCATAATCGTCGAATACCTGAGCGAGAGATGCGCACGGCCCCTTGATGCTGCGATCGCAGAGCAAGAAGTCAGGCGTTTGGAATGCGATCTTCCGGAGTTTCGCAAAGTGCTGAAAAGGCTGTCGAATCTGGATTCCGTGGAAAAAGAAAAGCTGATTGCTGCTGCGCAATCAATGGCCGATTCTGCAAAGTCTCCCGATCCTATGCAGATTGCAGCGGTTCAAACTGCCGAGAAAGCGCTCAGGGCTGAAGCAAGGCCAAAGGCTGAGAGATTGCATGATCCGAATGCGGGCTCAATCTTCCATGGACAGACCTGGTGTGTAACGGGGAGTTTTGAAAACTTCATCCCCCGGGAGAAGGCGATGGACGAGGTATCCCTTAGAGGAGGAACAGTCGGTGCCTCAGTCACTTCAAAGACGACACACCTACTCACCGGAAGCAATCCGGGGAGCAAAATGAAGAAGGCGCTTGAAGTTGGTGCAATGGTCGTTTCAGAAGAAGAGTTTTTGAAACTATTGGGGAGGTGATGTGCGGATCGCTGGAGAACAAGGCGCGCACGGCGCCCATCTTCTCCGGCGTGCACTCGGTCTGCGTAATGAACTTCACCTCCGAGACCTGCCATCGACGGGAGTCATGAGAAACTCGTTGAGCTTCTTCTCATACTCATCAAGCACTTCCTTCTGTTGCCTGTGCTCTATGCGGATAACTGCTGCCTTTATGGCGACCTCCTGCCGATAGATGAGGATTGTAACACGGGAGGCCAAAAGGCGAAAAAAGACGTTTGGAGCGCTTCGCTTCCTTGAAGTCACCCGATACTTGTGCGAGAATCCCCTAAGAAAACGTCAACGGAGGAATCTCATGGAGAAAGACGGCCGCAGCACAAAGCATACCATCGTTCAGATCATCGAAGCTGCAGACAAACCTTTGCTTTTTCTTGCTCTCATCGCCGTAGCCATGTACCTGCTTGAGTTGCGCGGAGTGGTGGCCACGACGTGACCCGTCAAAATCGTCTCGGCCGCTCTGGACGCTGTGTTCGTCCTTGACGTTGTCCTGAAGGTCGTGTTCATGCGCGGCCGATACCTTCGGTCTGCTTGGCTCATGACCGATATTCTCAGTTGTCTGCCGGGAATCGCTCTTGTGGCAAACGTGCCGTGGCTGATGGCGGTTCAATTTACGCGTCTCTTTCGTGTGTTCCGCGTGCTACGAAGCTTGAGGGTACTGCGCTCGCTGGAGTTCGTGCCCTCCCTCGCGCGAGTAGCTACCGAGCACAACGAGGAAGGCCGTCGCTTCCGCGTAGGATTGAATCTGGCCGTAACCCTTTATGCAGGAGTGTTTCTTGGCATGATGTAAGCGTCCGACGAACCCCA
>PLNO01000164.1 GCA_003141795.1 Spirochaetaceae bacterium
CCGCCCAAGCGGGGAGAGGGCCGTGGTGAGGAGATTTTAATTTCAGAACCATCAGCCTCCTCACCCCAGCCCTCTCCTCCTTTGGGGGAGGAGAGGGAGCAGAACGCGCGCTTGGGTTCGCTGCGGTGGCTGAAGGAGTCGGGCGTGGATTTGGCGGCGGGCGAAAAATTCATTGCCGAATGGTCGGGCCAGGGTGCGACCATTGTCGGCCTCGCCTCGGAAAATAATCTGCTTGGCCTTTTCGCCGTTCGCGACGCGGTGAAACCAAATGCGGCGAATGTCGTCGGACAGCTTCAGCGGCAGGGATTGAAAATTTATCTCGTCACCGGCGACAACTCCCTGACCGCTGCGAGCATTGCCAAGCAGGTCGGCATCGCGGCAGAAAATGTCTTCGCCGAGGTGCGGCCGGAGCAGAAGGCGGAGTTCGTGAAGAAATTGCAGGCGCAAGGCGAGCGCGTGGCGTTCGTGGGCGATGGCATCAATGACGCGCCGGCGCTCACGCAGGCCGACCTCGGCATCGCCGTGAGCCGCGCCAGCGACGTGGCGCGCGAGGCGGCGGACATCATCCTGCTGAAATCGGAAATCGAGGCCGTGCCGGAGGCGCTCGGGCTGGCGCGGGCGACGCTGCGGACGATCAAGCAGAACCTGTTCTGGGCGTTCTGCTACAACGTGCTGGGAATTCCGATTGCCGCCGGCGTTCTCCACCTCTTTGGCGGCCCGCTGCTCAACCCGATCTTCGCGGCGGCCGCCATGTCCCTGAGCTCGGTTTCCGTCGTGAGCAACGCCCTGCGCCTGAGGAGGCTGAAGATCTCCGCAGTATCGCTCAATAGTGAAGCCTTAGCGTCGTGATGCATGTAGCGTCTTTGTCGAAAGTGACGATCCGCCCGGTCGCCGTCAGGCCCCGTGCCTCGATGGTTACATCAACTTCGAGATCGCGCGGCAGCCAGAGATCGACGAACCCGTTCGGAAGCGTCATCGTTTTCAGGTCGAGCACTTTGCGTCCGTCCGTAGCGACCGCCGTCACGTGCACCGGAATGTTTGACAGCTCCCCACGACACGAAGAAGGGTAGTGTCCGCCGCACGGATGCGTCTTCATGATGTAGGGAGCGATTGAAATCACCTTTTGATCGTCCGGCATCGAGATGACGGCTTTCGAACCGTCGGCGAATGCAAAATTGAACGCCCTGCCAGAGGTCCAGACTGTGATTCTGTTTTCTTCACTCTTCATTCCCCATGCGTTGGCCAGGTCCATGACTTCCTTTGGCGAGAGGTCACGCAACGCACCTGAGGAGGGCTCAGGGACCGGTCCATCGGCAAAAACGAGTGAACTGAGGGTGATAAAGGTCAACGCATACAAGAGAAGTCTTGTCCTGCCGTACATCAAATCCTCCCGTTTGTTCCGCTTCGTGCAGAGTACGAAGTCGATGTGAATATCCTGAGTTTCCTTGTCACCACGATTTCTCGATGCCGAACCGGTAGCCGACTCTATGAACGGTGTGTATGTAGCAGGGCGCTTTCGGGTCTGTCTCGATTTTCTGCCGGAGATTCTTCACGTGTGCATCGATGGTCCTGTCGCATCCGTCGAAGTCGTCACCGAAGGCGTGGCAGATGAGCTCTTCGCGTGAAAACAGTCGCCCGGGGTTTCCTGCCAGCAGTCGCAGGAGGTGAAACTCACGTGGAGTGACGTGCACAAGCGTTCCTGTTTTCCGAACCGTTCCGGCGGCATCGTCAATCAGGAGGTCCTCGTCCCTGAAGCTGAGAACGGATGCCGTGGGAGAGTCCACGTCACCCGAGCGCCGCAAGACGGCTTGTACCCGCGCGATCAGTTGCCTCGGGCTGAATGGCTTGGTGATATAATCGTCGGCACCGATCTCGAGGCCCTCCACGGCATCAGAGTCCTTCACCTTCGCTGTGAGCATGATGATCGGCACGCGCAAACAGCAACGCATCCTTCGGCAGACCTCCTCACCCGGCAAGTCCGGGAGCATGAGGTCGAGGATCACGAGGGAAGGGCGTTCCCTCATAAAAACCTGCAGTGCTTCAGCCCCTGCTGAAGCCACCAGGGGCGCAAACCCCGACGTGCGAAGGTACGACTCAATGACTTCCGTGACCTTCGGGTCGTCATCAATGACCAACACACGTTGCAGTTCGCGTCCCATGTCAGCGAGCCACTGAGAGTTCCTGGTCCGAGATGGGGGTCTCGACGGAATGGAGACTGGTCCTTCCGATCTCCGACACCGAGAGATCGCCAGCTGTGAGCGCGCGAAGATCCGCGACGATTCTGATAGAGCTGGAGATCATGCCCATCCAGCATGTGTAGGAGATGGTGCCCTCCCGGTCCGGCGTGAACTCGATGAGATTATCGCCGGGAACGAGCTGCTTTCTGATGCCATACTGCGGCACGGTGAGGGGGTTGTTGCATCCGTTGAGATCCGCTGCTTTGGCACGTACGATCCATCGGACGGGGATTCCCTTCTGCACGATGAATGGATGATAGTCACCTGAATCGACCGTGGTCCTCACTTCCTGGTAGTCGCCCACTACCTTCGCAACGGCAACGGAAACGCCTCTTACCGGGGCGATCGCGGGCAGCGCGACGCCGAAGAGACTCATGCCGCGCGTGAACATCACAAGGCCTAGAGCAATGACGAGGACGCCGCTTGCTTTCAGCATCCGGCGGTTGAACCTGGCGCTCAGGAAAGCGCTGATTGCCCCGAATCCCAGGAGCAGGGGCACCGTACCCAGGCTGAAGAGGAACATCGACAACGCGCCCGCAAGAAAGCTCCCTGTTCCCAGGGCGTACACCTGCATGGTCTGGAGAGGTCCACACGGCATGAGACCGTTCAGAAGTCCGACAACGAAAGGCCCGCGTCCTTTCGCCGCGGAACGCATCCCGCTCCCTCCGAGACCGGGGAACCTGATCTTCAGGCGGGAAAGCCCGGGAAATATCCCGAGCATCCGGACGCCGAGGAACAGCATGAACGCACCCGCGATCGCGGGCATGATGCCTTTGAGCGTTGTGGAAAGGCTGAACAGCGAGCCCAGTGCGCCCACTATTCCGCCGATGATCGTATAGGAGACGACCCGTCCTCCATTGTAGAGGAGGCTCGGGAGGAGCCGTTCCTTCAATCCTTTCCCGGCCACGGGCAGCGCTGTTCCCGCCGAGTCGTTTCTTTTGAGGCCCTGGGAGAGTACGATCCCGCCACACATGGCGATGCAGTGCAGCGAGGTGAGCAGTCCGACGACGAACAGCAGACCGTAGCCCATCGACTGGGTGACGGAGGGCAGGAAAGTGAATCCGACCGTATATCGGATGATGAGATAGATGGCCGCGACAACCGCAAGGAGGCCGAGAAACCTGTACACCGCGCCTGACTTCGATTTTGCGGTTGCTGTTTCCTGTCCTGTGACGGATGCGCATGAAGTTGACGCTGACTCTTCGCGTACCCTGTACCCGGCGCCATGGATTGCGTCGCACATCATTTTCCGTGTCACCATGCCTGCCTCGTAGTTGACCATCACTTCAGACAGTGACGCACTGGCAGTGACTTGGCGTACGCCTGCCAGGGCACCTACCGCTTTCTCGATGTGCTGCTCGCAGTTGCTGCACGACATGCCGTCCACCATGAGACGCACGACGGTACCCGTTCCGGCCATGGAACCTCCCGCTGATATCGGATGCGCGCAAGCATAGACGTCTCGTGTGAACAAAATGTGAACGTGGACATTCATACTTTCTTCAAAACAGCCGCGTATGCTCGAGATTCGACATACTTCGTGGGAATGAAGGAGCGCTTCACATGGCCAGGAAATTCGTCTTCGTGGTATCCGCGATCGCAATCTTGTTCGCCGGTTCACTTGCCGTCTTCGCGGGAGGCAAGATCCTTCCCAACGGGGACATGCAGATTCCGAAGAAAGAGATCACTTCAACCGCGAGGTTCTACCAATACAAACTGGACGGTGTGCTTATGGAGGTACTGGCGCTACGGGCTCCGGATGGGACAGTCAGGACCGCTTTCAACACCTGCCAAGTGTGCTACTCATCCGGGCGCGGCTACTACATTCAGCAAGGCGATGTGCTCGTATGCCAGAACTGCCGCAACAGGTTCAAGGCCAGCCAGGTGGAGATTATCAAAGGCGGGTGCAATCCCGTGCCAATTACGGCAGATCTGAAGACCGAGGACGCGAACACTATCACCATCGCGAAGTCTCTTTTCGCGGAGGCCAAGCCGATTTTTGTCAACTGGAAGACACGCTGAGGTCACCGGGTCCGCAATCGTCCGAAGCTTTCGCAAGCAGCGGCGGGGAGGGCGAGATTTGACCACATGAACTAGCGTCTCTCGAAATCGCGCCATCGCGGTCACCATTGTTCCGTCTCGATGATGAAGACATTCTATGGTCGTCTTTGGAATGAGCCTTGAACGCACACGTTGTCGGAAGGGAAAATGCCCCAGGGATGACTCGAACATCTGACCTACGGTTTAGGAAAACGAATCTCAACGGGTCAGGTGCGAGACTCTCTGCAACTCACTACAAGCTATTGTAAGTCGCTACAAGGAACTGCGTCAATCGGAATCTCGCGCGATGTCTGTCATCTTGTCAGGGCTTGCATCTACTTGCAGCAATTGGCGGAATTTATCTCACATCTCTTATCTCATACCTGCCCAGATTACCTCACACCTTTTATATCATGCCCGACTCGGCTAAATGCGACGCATTCCACGTCCCGCTCACCGTTTCCCGCGAGGTAGGGCTTCCTCACCTCACCCGCCAGTGCAACGTGAGAGGTGAGATCTTTCAGCGTACAGACGCAGCTCAGGCGCTTTGGGTGTGGATAGCATGTCGCTTGACGGGTGCTCTACAACCCGTCATCAACTTGCGAGAGCCAGCACCTGAGCATGGAAACCTTGGGGCGCCGCATGCAAAATAAAACTCCCCGGGAGACAAATCTATCCTATGTGCTTACTGAGCGCTTGTTTTCTGTCCGTTCGCATCAGAGCCCTCGTTCTTTTTTTCAGAGTTTGACCATCTGAGAAGTCCCACCATGGAAACGAAGAAGATTGCCCCAAGGACAATTAGCAGAATGTTGACCGCGCTCATGATTTCTCCTCCCTCGAATAGAATGAAGTCCTACGGGCGATCGGAGCACTCATGGCTGCAAAAAAAGCCGCCACATAGGATTCCCCTGTATGGCGGCCCGACCATATCCTTTTTCCTCTACTCGGAAATCGAGTATACCCTATACTCAATGCATATAGGACAGTTCTGGGTGTCGAGTGAGAATTCTGCGACAATGATTTGAGAGGCGCGTTTGTCGGAAGAGTGAAGAACAGCAAGACTCATTTTCGATGGCATTGCTGCGATGCCCGAGATCGCATGCTTACACCTTGCGCATCATATCGAGGACGGTCTCCTGGCGGCTTCCAAATAGCTTGTAAGCTGCCAGCTTGATCAGGTCATTGAAGAGGAACCACACCAGCGCGTATCCCCACACCGCAAGGGCCCACGTCCACCCAATCGGCGCCATGAAGAGCCCGTATACCGTGATCAGCGTCGCGACAATCTGGGTTCCGACGACAGCGAGCAAGAGGGCAAGCGAAGGGCGAGATGACCAGAAATGCCCCCGGGTGCGCGTGACAAATATCGTCAGATGTCCGGCAACAGAGAGCTTCAGGTACATGAGGGACTGGATGAAGTCCCTGTCGAAATGGAAAACTCGCTCGCCCAGGTAGAACAGTCCGAAAGATGCGACGACGCCGGCGATGCCGAGCACAGTCGCAATGCCCAGGACGGTGCGCATGTCCCACGAGACCGGCTCTGCCGAACCATGCACGCGATCGAAGGCGATGGAAATGATGGCCCCATCGTTGAGCAGGGCAAGGAGCACGATCATCACGGCGGAGACGGGATAGAAGTTGAAAACGAGGATCGACAACGTCATGAAAAAGAGAATGCGAATGGTTTCGGCGATGCGATAGATGGCGTAGTTGGTCATCCGCTGGAAGATCTTGCG
>PLNO01000066.1 GCA_003141795.1 Spirochaetaceae bacterium
CGATGGTTGCCGCCATCTCGTTGAAGCTGCGCCCAAGCGCGCCCAGCTCGTCAGTGCCCCGTGCGGCCACGCGCCGGCCCAGGTCCCCGCGCTCGAAGCCCTGCACCGCCTCGGCAAGCGCCGAGAGCCGGCGGGTGAGGAGGAAGAACAGGGACGGCCCCGCAATGAGTGTCGCCAGGAGGGCAAGGAGAAAGGCGACGAATGCCGCGCGAAGGTAGTAGCTCTCCCGGATCATGCGCAGCGAGGCGTCGTATCGCTCGCCCCCGAGGATGACGTACACGTACCCCGTCTCCCTGCCCATGAGCAGGGGCGCGGCGGAGAACGGGCGGGTGCGGGAGGCGCTGCGGGGATCCGTCCCCGTGGTGAGCCGATGACCCTCGCTCTGCACGAAGGCGCGCACCGGCGCCAGGTCCACCGCGTCACGGACGATCCTCTCCGAGGGGTCGAGGAAATAGGCGAGAATCTTCCCGTGCTCGTCCAGGAGGTAGATCTCCACCATTGGATTGAGAACCATCATGTAGTGGATGGCCCCGCCCACCTTCTCCGCTGACCAGCCCTCGGCCACCAGGGGACGCAGCTCCTGGGCGATTCCCCTGGCCGTGTCCCGGTTGAGCAGCTGCTCCACATCGTCGAACAGGCGCTGGGCGGAGCGGAAGGCAATGGCGATGCAGCTCACCCCCAGCACCAGGATGAGCAGGAGAAAAATGGCGGACAGCCGGCCGTAGAAGGAACGCAGGAAGCGCATCATCCCCGCCTCTCCTGGATCTCGGCGGGCTCCGCGAAACGGTAGCCCACGCCCCAGACCGTGCGCAGGTACACGGGGTGCCCGGGGTCTGCCTCGATCTTGGCGCGCAGGCGATTGATGTGCGAGTTCACGGTGTGCTCGTAGCCTTCGAACTGGTATCCCCACACGAGGTTCAGCAGGTCTGTGCGGCTGTAGGTGCGGCCGGGGTTACGCACAAACAAGGACAGCAGCTCGAACTCCCTCGCGGTGAGGTCAACGACACTGCCTGAGAGGGTGACGCGGTGCTTGTCGAAATCAAGGGCGAGCTCGCCCACGTTGACCCCGCCCTTGCTGTCGGCTCCGGAGGCGGCGTCCCGCTCCGCCTGCACCCTGCGCAGGAGCGCTTTCACGCGCGCTACAAATTCCCGGACGCTGAACGGCTTTGCCATGTAGTCATCAGCCCCCAGCTCGAGGCCCACCACCCTGTCCACCTCCTCGGACCGGGCGGTGAGCATCAGGATAGGGAGCGTCGGGTCTTTTGCCCGGATTCGTGAGCACACGGTGAGCCCGTCCATGCGGGGGAGCATCAAGTCCAGGATGACCAGGGCGTAGCGGTTCTCCAGAGCCTTTTCCAGGCCCATACGTCCGTCAGAAGCGCGTTCCACCTCCAGCCCGAGGTCCCGAAGGTTCACGGTCACCACCTCGGCGATGTCTGGATCGTCTTCTATTATCAGCACGGTGTCTGGCCGCTGCATCTTGTAACGAATATACAAAAGGGCGTGAGAAATCGGAAATGACGCCCTGCGGCTGTGATGATTTCGCGACAATTGAGGTGTAGGGTGGGTCATGATCACAGGTAAACTCGTCGCTGCGTCGGTCTTCATTTCGTTCGTCGTGCTTTCCACCGCCATCGCCGACAACAAGCTCAAGCCCGACACGCCGAAGAAGCTGATCGTACAGATGGACCCCATGAGCGTGGACGCCTCCGACTACCCCCTGGACGCCGTGGAAGACTTGCACGGCACCTCGGCCCCGCCGCTGGTGGAGATCGGGTTCTGGCGCCTGGCGGTGGGCGGGCCGGCAGTCCGCACTCCGCTCGCCCTTACGGACGCTGAGATCCAGGCCATGCCCGCGGTGAAGGATGCCCCGATTCTCATCTGCCCGGGCGTCTTCGTGGACCACGCGGAATGGGAAGGAGTGACCCTGGCGGCTGTGATCGACATGGCCAAGGTGAAAGCCACCTGGTCAACCGTCACCTTCGAGGCCCTTGACGGGTACAGGACCTCTTTCACCTGGCAGGAGGTGGACGCGCACCTCTTCTACCTGGCCTACAAGGTCAACGGCCAGGTGCTCCCCCTGCTGCACGGGTACCCGCTGCGCTTGGTGGCGGAGGATTTCTTCGGCGGCAGGTGGGTGAAGTGGCTTCGGGAGTCTACGGTGGGGTGAGCCGGGGGGGCCGCATCGTTCTGGAATAGAAGCTGCCCCGGAGACGGCACCAAGGCAGATTGCGTCCCAGATGTCTCCAGGGCAGCAGCGGCAATCCCCACTTCCATCTCGCGCCGGCAAGGGTAGAAGTACTCAAGCCCTCTGCCGATTGACCAGGAACTCGATGGCGGGGAACAGTCGGGAGCTAGTCTCGAAATGAGAACTGTACTCTGAGCGATACAGGACACTTCCCTCAGGTTTCCTTGAGACCACCCGTAGAGATGGTGATGATGAAGTAATCACCTCCGGCGAAAGCGCGCGCCCTGTTGTCCGTGCAGCTGAACCTGCTGGACGTGCCCAGACGCTTGTTGAGCTTAGTGAGGAACGTGGCTACCAGATCGCTCGCGGCCTTGTTCACGTCGTAGAGCACGAAGTCCGCGCCCGCGATCGCGTCGGTGAGGAGCATGTCCTTCCCTCGACTACCCATGCGTCAGTACGGTCTTGCGCATGGAGGGGAAATCTACCAGGGGCAGGTCGTAGTTGAGCTCCGTGAAACATCGGATGGGTGAGCATGGGGGTTGCCTGCGAAGCCGTGGTTCAACAGGCCGCTAGTTAGGACCCGTGGCGGGCTTTTGGACAAAGCGTCGAGAACCGGCTCAATCCGTGTAAACGACGAAATCGAGCCCTGGGATGCCTTTGAAATCCCTCTCATAGTCCGGAATCCTCTACCGGAACTCCAAGTCTTAAAAGTATGCACCATCAAGAACGTGATCGGAGACCCGAACAACCCCGACCTCATCGAGGTGAGAACCCGCTTCGTCATCCCGAGCCTTGCCGGGGAGAAGCGAAGCGGGGACTACGATCCTTCGGCCCAGTATCCCACCGTCACCCCTGCCCCGTGATCTCCGCTCTCACGGGCCGCGCACGACCAGCGTGAGCGGCCCTCCGGGGAGGCCTCGGCCGCGCGGCATGGTGACCCGCGCGGCCGGGTTCGTATCGTCATTCAGAAGCACCGTGTAAGTACCGGGCCGAAGTCCGTCCACGGTGAAGTATCCGTAGGCGTCCGTCGCCGCGGGCATACACAGCTTGTCGCTGCAGAGCTGCACGCGCACGGCGGCGACTCCACGCCCCGACGAGTCCACGACTCTCCCTCTGATGTGCCCGTCTGCCGCGATCGCCGTCCGCGCCGCGGCGGCCATCTTCATGGTTGCCGGGTCCTGGATGAACGCCACGATGCTGGTCCGTTGGACATCAGCGTCCGGCGGGAGGGTGAGCACCATGTCACCACCGGCGGCGGGCCTGCTCACGGCGCTGCGCACGACAGCCGAGTGCGTGAGCTTCCTCCCGGCGTTTTCACCGACCGACGGCCTCGACGAGAGGCCTCCCTCCACAAGCACCACCATCAGGGTCGAGCCGCGGGGCGCGCCGGCCACGTCGGCATGGACGCTCACCGTCTTCCGCGTCGCCGTGGCGCGCAGCGCGAGCGTCACGCCGTCGGGCGGTGAGGCAGCGACGGAGCGCCCGGCAATCGACCTGACCTCGGCATCGTCACCCGCCCAGGAGGCGACAACCGTGCCGTTGACGATCGCTTCGGGTGTGTACACATCGGTGCCCAGGACGCGCGCATACGTGCGCTGCCGCTGGGTGGCCTCCTGCGACCCGAAGGGATCTTTCCATCCGAGGTAATCCCAGTAGTCCACGTGCCATTCCAGGACATACAGGGGGACCTGCGCCGCCGCCGCGGCCGCCGAGACACGGGAGAGCGCCTCGTCTGCCGGCGGGCAGCTGGAGCATCCCTCCGAGGTGAAAAGCTCCACCACGNNGGCCCGGCCAGGGCCGCCATGACCATGAACGCACGCATTGCTGTGCCCATGGACCCGAGTATACATCCCGAAAGTCACGGATGTGTCACGCCGGAATTGAATCTCTTGCAACTCTTTCGTGACCTAGGCGTGATCTTCTCTTCGTACCCTTGCTCGCATGGAGGTACTGACAATGCAGACACGTTTCCTGGCATTGCGCGTCGCCCTGGCGGTCTCCGCCGCTGCGGCGCTGGGGCTGGCGGGGTGTGCCACCAGCCGCGACGCAATGGCAGACGCCGGGATGATGAAGACGGCGCCCATGAAGAGCGCAATGATGGCGATGGACCCGATGAAAGGCGATCACGTCGCCATCGATCGATTCGGTGCGATGGCTCACCTGCAGATGCGGGACGCCATGAACGCGCTCCCGGGGCCGAATCAGCCCGTGGACTTCGACAAGCCACCGTTTGTCACGACAGGACTGGGGCCGAAGGGCGAGGTAGTGACGTACTACAACTTCGACGTGCAGTCCACGACGCCGGCGCCGATCTATGTCCTTTACCGCAAGGGCGAGATGAGCCCCGTGGCCGGCCAGCTGAATATCGTGGACGTGATCCCCGGCGACCCGGGGTACAACGACTTCTGGCAGGTCAACAAGGTCATCGTCCCCGCCGATTACACGGCGAACACCGTCGGCAGCCTGCAGGCAATCAAGGATTCCGGGTACCCGGTGGAGCAGACGACCACCCTCGTGAACTGCCCCATCGTTCCGGACGGTTCCATGGCAACGCACAGGCTGAGCGGGAATGACACTGGGCTGCACACGGGATGGTATCGCAACAAGATTGTCAGCTACTTCACCTTCGGCGAGTCGCCCCTGGCGGTCGATGCCGACGGCAAGGTGCCGGTCTCTCCCATCTACGTGGCGTTCAATGTGAACCCGGGGATGGCCGGGGGCGGGCCCGCCTCGGGGTTCAAGATGGTTGTCGGCACCGCGCAGACCCACAACGTCCTGGCCACGCTGCCGGGCGACATGAACTACTCGCCGCTGTGGTCGGTGCAGGCCTATGACACGATGGATTTCGACAAGGTCATGAACTTGTCATCGGCAATGAGCTCGATGGCGGAAGCGGCCGGGGCGGCCACCGTGAACTGCCCCGTGTTCTCGGTGGCACACGGGATGATGTAGACCCGCGGGGAGCGGCGGTGCCGGCTGCAACGGCCGGGCCGCCTTCCCTCCGCTACTGCTTGTCGAGGAACAACGCGACACGGCGATATTGCCACCGGTTCACGAAGTCGCTGTCCGGCACCGGCTGGTCACTCGCACCGACGCCGTCAGTGGTGAAGCGGGCCGCGTCTGTCAGGCGGCTTGCAGCCTCGCCGACGACTTCCAGGTTCCGAACGACCGCGTCGATCGTCTTGCGATCGGAGAGGAATTCCTCCCTCCCCATACCGGCGGTGTATCCAGCGATCCTATCCATTGAATCGAGCATATCCTCTACGAGGAGGCTGTCGGCCCTACGCGACCTCAACACAATCTGCCTCGAGTAGCAGCTTCATCCTGGGCCCAACGGCTCGTGATGAAACCAACTCGACGGGTTCTCCGAGAAGTTTTTCAAGTTCGTTCGCAAGGCTGACAAACTTCAGCCCGATCGAAGGATCGACATCGACCAGGATATCGATGTCGCTATCTTGTTGCTGTTCACCTCTGGCATAGGAGCCGAAGAGGGCCATGCGTGTGATAGGAAAACGCGTCTGGAGGTCATGGCGCGCGTCGCGGAGAATGGTCATGACTTCTTCACGGCTTTTCAAAATGGATCCTGCTTTTATGGAAACACGGAATCGTGCGATGTGCAAGCACGTGCGGCGCTCCGCGTGAGAGTCCCGCGCGAAAGGCCTGGACGACCCAACAGAATCCGACATTCATTCATTTCTTGCTTCGGCCGGCGCTGCGGCCTATCTGGCGATGCAGAGCCGGCCCGGGCTTGGGGCGGCTATTGGCGGTTTACTCGTTGCGTTCCGACGGTTTGGTGCACCGTCGAAGGTTGCAACTATATGGAACAACTTGGAACAACATACCGCCTCAGGCGCCATGGTTGATGGCTTTCTCACATCTTTTATCTCACAGAGCTTTGAACTCTAGCAGAGCATTTTGGCGCAATTCCTCAATTCTTTCTATTATAAGGATTTAAAATGCCCCAGGGATGACTCGAACATCTGACCTACGGTTTAGGAAACCGTCGCTCTATCCAGCTGAGCTACTGGGGCAGTAACACGGGAAGTGATTTTATCGGCCCGTCCAGCCGCTGTCAACTAAGGCTCGCGGGTCAACTGGACAGTCTGTTGCTCTCCGGCGGGAAGAACTCGGGAAACCGGTAGAGGGAATGCCCGTGGGGGATGTCGAAGTCGGGGATCGCATTACCGGCCCGTACGCAGCGGTCCATGCCTTCCTGCGCATGGTCCAGCGGCACGTTCAGCTCCATCGCCACCTGCGCCACGGTGAGCACTCCCGCGTGCGCTTTGGCGAGCTTGAGGATCTCCACCGGCAGAAGCGGATCGATTGCCACGGGGGAAGCTGATCCGCGCGAGGCCGTCGAGCGGGTCGAGCGACGGGAGCCCCGTAGGACACGGATTCCATGCAGGATCGTTTCGCGCAGGTCCCGTCCGACAAGGACCCACGCCCCGGCACCGAACAGGATGAGGCCGGCGAAGTATGCCTCGAACCGTACGGGGAAGAGGGGGCTCACCCCGACGAGCACGCTCACAGCGCCCAGCCCGACGAGCGTGTATCCGAGGATCTGTGTGGGGTGTTTCATCGATCCTTTTCCCGATGGTAAGAAGATACCCCGGGCGGGGCCCGAGATCAATCAGGCCTATGGCTGGGAGACGAACGCGGCAGCCTGGGGAGGAGCGGATCCGCTGGAGATCTGGGGCGGCTCCGTTTTCTCCTTTTTCACCAGATACTGGGCAAAACCGAGGCCTTCCACCTTTTTCCGCATGTCCGCAAGGTCTTGCGCCGCGATCCCCCTGACAGACACACGAACGATACTGAGAGCGGTTTTTTCCATCGTGACGACAAAGCCGGCAGTTTCCAGCACACCGCGTGCCTTCTCCGCGTTGGGCTCCAAACCGTAGGCGCCGACCTGGATCGCGTACAGGGTCTTGTCGGTCTCGAACCCGACGATGTCCAGGGTGACCCGTGCAACGCCGATGCCCACCATCCCGAGTGCGTCGGCCGCGGCACGCGAAAGATCGATGATCCGCCCCTCGACGAAGGGGCCGCGATCGTTGATCTTCACGACGGCGGTCTTCCCGTTGTCGAGGTTTGTGACGCGCACGAGGGTGCCGAAGGGGAGCGTTTTGTGCGCCGCGGTCATCTCGTTCGTGTCGAAGACCTCGCCGCTGGAGGTGAGCCGGCCGTGGAACTTGCCGCCGTACCAGGAGGCGATCCCGTCCATCCCCGGATCGGCGGAGGCGATCGTCGCGACAAGCAGCAGCAGGGGGACGGCGAGTCGTTTCACTCCTCTGAATATCGGCATGTGGGCAGCACTATAGGGAATAATTGCGGCCTTCGGCAAGGGGCGCGCCTCCCCGCTCACGCAGGGGTGAGCAGCAGCGCGCTCACGTCGTCGGCGAGGGGCCTGCCCGCTCCCTGACGACGGACCTCGACAAGGAGGTCCGAAAGGGGAGCGTCCCCCCCGTAGCGGGAGAAGAAATCGATAATACCGTCCTGTCCGAACTGCCTGCCGTCCGATACTGCCGATTCGAGGATCCCGTCTGTGCCGAGGAAGAGGAACTCCCCCTTTTCGAGGCTGAACTCGCGCTGGTCGTAGCGGGCGCTTTCCTCCATGCCGAGCATGAGCGAGGGTGCTGTGAGGCTCTCCCTCAGGGAAAAGCCTTCCAAGTGGGGCGTGAAGAGCATCCCGCGGGGATGGCCCGCCGCAGCGTAATGGCCCTTGCGGGTCACCGTGTCCCAGCTCACGAGGCAGGCACTTACATAGAAGCCTTCGACATCGACAGTCTCCAGGAACCCACGGTTGACGGACTCGAGCGCAATGGCGGGATCGCGCGTTTGGGCGAAGGAGGCGTGGAGGAGACTCTTGTATACCATGGTGAAAAGGGAAGCGGAGATGCCGTGTCCCGTCGCGTCGGCCACCGTGGCGATCAGCGTATGCTCGTCGAGGAAGAACGCCTCGAGGAAATCCCCCCCGATCTCGTCGACGGGGACGTAGAGGGTCTCCACCCGCGCGCCGTTGCGGGAGAAGCCCCGCGAGGTGATGGTCCGCCTCTGGATCTCGGCGGAGAGCCTTCGCTGCTGGTACTCCTCCCGCATGCCGCGGAACAGCGCGATGGCGCCCGCCACCTTCCCGTCGTGCCCGTGGAGCGGGCCGACGCTGAGGGAGATGGGCAGCGGCTTTCCCGACGCGGTGTTCATGAGGATCAGGTAGGGCACGGCCCCGCCCTCACCGGAGGCCATGCAGCGCACGAGCGGGCATGCGTCGTTCGTGCACAAGCTCTCGCCGCTGGTGGTCCTGTGGCCCAGCGCATCGGGCCCTGCGCAGCGCATGCCCAGCATGTCCCTGGACTTGAATCCTGTGAGCTCTTCGGCGGCCCTGTTCCAGAAGACGATCCGACGTTCCTCATCCACGACGTACATGCCGTCCTGCACCTGATCGAGGAACTCGGGGGTGGAAATAGCCGAAAGCAACGGGTCGTCGCGCACTATACGAGCACCTCGCTTCATAGTATACGTTGCACGTGAATCAATGCAAACGAAAGGCGAACCATGGCTGACATTGACGGGCTCAAGAAGTCTCTCGGGACGCAGGCGGTGGACCGATTCGTGCGGGACGGAATGCGGCTGGGGCTGGGGACGGGATCGACGGCGATCTGGGCGGCTCGACGCCTCGGCGGACGGCTGGTGGACGGGAGCCTGCGGAACGTCATCACCGTCGTCACGAGCCTGCAGACGGAGCTGGAAGCGCGCGCCCTCGGGATCCCCGTGCTGACGATGAACGACGCAGCCATGGAGGCGGGGCCGGACCTCGTCATCGATGGGGCCGATGAGGTGGACCCCGCGCGGAACCTCATCAAGGGCGGGGGCGGCGCGCTGCTCATGGAAAAGATCGTCGCGTACGCGTCGAAGAGTTTTCTCGTGATCGTCGATGAGTCGAAGCTCAGCGCCCGGTTGTGCGACAGGTTCGCCATTCCGGTGGAGATCGTGGCCGATGCATTCGCGCCGGTGCGAAGAAGGCTGCGGGAGATGGGCGGGGAGGTGTCGATGCGTATGGCGGTGCGCAAGGCGGGGCCGGTGGTCACGGATCTCGGTAACCTGCTCCTGGACGTCACCTTCCGCGCCCCGTTCGATGCACGGGGCATGGAGGCCGAGCTGAAGCTGATCCCCGGCGTGCTGGAAGACGGGCTTTTCACGCTCAAGACTCCTCACTTGCTCATCGGTCACTCCGACGGGAGCATCGAGGATCGGCCCGTGTAGGGCTTATTCGACGGGGATCTTCTTTCCCGTGCGTGCGTCACGCACGGAGCATTCCTGATTCTGGTGCATGTAGTTCTTCACGTATTCCAGGTCGTCAGTTTCGACGAGAATTTCCCCATCTTTGTATATGAAGTAGATCACGGCAGTCCTTTCCCCCCAGTTCAATGGTCGGCATAGTGTAGCACGAAGGCAACACCCTGGTGAAGCGCGGAGCCCTGAAGGGCTGCCAGCTCACTTGACAGGCGCATGCCGGCCGTTAGACTTTCGGTGAGAACGACGTCAACCGGAGGTGAAAGAATGATCTTCCTCGTGTCGCAATTCCTCTTCATCCTTTTCGTCCTCGTCGGCATCATCGTCTGGGCAGCCTCGGACAAGCCTCTTGCCCTGCGTGAGATCGCTATCAACAGCCGCAAGGACCCGGCTCATGGAAGCCCGTACACGATGCTCCGGGTGCAGTCGGTCTGCATGAAGATCCTTGCCGTTCTGCTCTGGATCGCGGGGGTCGCGGCCATCGTCGGGATCAATATCGCCGGATCGGCCGTCAACGGGCTCTTCCAGTCCGGCGCAGGGCTCTAGCAGGCGGAGGTCTCTGATACCATGATATACGCGCGTTTCGAACGCGATGGCGTGGTCTCCCACGGCATCGTCGAGGCGGACTATGTCCGAAGGATCGACGGCACGCTGTTTGACGCACCGGTCGCGTCGGCCGTGGCGTTCCCGCTTTCCTCGGTACGACTGCTTGCGCCGTGCCGGCCGTCGAAGATCTTCGCCCTTGCCAACAACTACCGCAGCCACCTCCACGGGGCTGCCGAGCCCAAAGAGCCGCAAGTCTTCCTCAAAATGCCCAGCGCCGTGATCGACCCGGGGGAGGCGATCGTCCTGCCCCGGGGTCAGGGCCGGGTGGACGAGGAGGCTGAGCTCGTCGTGGTCATCGGCAGCCGCTGCCGCAATGTCAGCCGCTCGGACGCCATGCGTCACGTTCTGGGATTCACCTGCGGCAACGACGTAAGCGCGAGAGTCTGGCAGAAGACGGACCTCAACTGGTGGCGGGCAAAATCCGCGGACACCTTCGCGCCCGTCGGTCCCTGGATCGTCACGGGACTGGACCCCGATGCGCTCACCATCTCCTGCGTGCTGAACGGTCGGGAGGTGCAGCGCTGCTCGCCGAAGGACATGGTTTTCGATATTCCGGCATTGATCGCGTGGATCTCGAGTGCGGTCACGCTGGAACCGGGGGACGTGATCTATACGGGGACGTCGGGGGAGCCTGCTGAGCTTCACGACGGGGACGCCGTGGAGGTGCGGATCGAAGGGATCGGCAGCCTCCACAACGTCGTCCGCCAGGGGTAGGGATCAGGTCGCAAGACCCATTTTTTCGATCTTCTTCAATCGGATCAGCGTCTGCACCATGGCCCGTGTGGTGTGGTAGTTGTTCTTCCACGCATGCCCCAGGTAATCCCAGAGGATGGTTCCGTCACGGTCCAGGAGCGCGTACCATTCGCCCACGTCGTGGTTGATCATCTTGTTCCAGACGAAGTCGAACACCTTCTTGAACGCATCCCAGTACACCCTGTCCTTGAACAGGATGTATGCATCGAGGAAGCCGGTGAGAGCCTCCGCCTGCTGCCAGAACTCCTTCTGCAGATCCCGCGCGGGACCATCGTGCGGTCCCTCGACGAAGATGCCGCCGTACTGCTGGTCGACCCCGTATTTCACCGTGTGACGGGCAAGCGCTTCCAGCCTGTCCTTCCACGGCTCCACGCTCTCCCCGAGAACGTCAAGCGCGTGGAGGAACAGCCAGAGGAACTCGATGTTGTGCCCGTAGCTCGTGTTGTTGAGCGGCCTCGGCGTCCCCTCATTGTCCCTGTCCGCCCCCCAGACCGTTTTGAACATGATGGCAGGCAGAGGCTTCAGGTCCAGGCTGAATTGGGATATCCCCGTCCACGTGCCTGGGTTGAACATGTGTGCCCAGAGGACCTCGATCACCTCCAGGAGCTTGCGTCGATGGATGTCCAACCGGGTGAGCTCGTACAGTGTGGTATAGGCTTCCACGAGGTGCATGTGCACGTCGAAGCTCTTCCTGTCCCCGCCGTACGCCCCTGACGGGCGGGGCTGCCAGTCGCGGAGGAACATTTCCCGATAGCCGCCGTACGCGGTGTCCGCTGCGTACTTCTGGATCAGGTCGAAGGTGTGCTCGGCGGTCTGCCGTGCCACCGTGCTGCCTGTCGCCAGAGCGCATTCGCTCATCGAATAGATGACGAAGCTCTGGCCGTACATGATCTTGTCCGTGGAGACGGGCTTTCCGTTTTTGTCCATGATCCACAGCCAGCCGTCGTACTCGGTATCGCGGAAGGTTTTAAGGAACCATTCCAGCCCGGGGGCCAGGAGCGCATCGGCCTTGCCCGCGCTGTAGCCGTTCCTGATGGCGTGGGAGAGCATGAAGATCGACCGTGTCTGCTGGATGATCGTCTTGTCCGTCTTCCCCGTGGGCTTTCCGTTCCTGTCGAAATAGGTGGTAAACCCGCCCTCCGGCGCCGCGACCCGCGCATACCAGAAGGGGTAGAGCTTTTCCGTCAGGTATTTCTCGATCTGATCGTACAACTGCATGGTGTGTGCTCCCAGTGTCTCGATGAAAATCGGGCCGCCTTTCGGCGGCCCGTTGAATGCTCGCTATGCCCTCTTTCTGATCGAGTAGAACGCGTCGCGCCCCGCGTAGGTGGAGACGCCTTCCATGAGGTCTTCGATCCTCATGAGCTGGTTGTACTTGGCGAGCCTGTCCGAACGGGACAGGGAGCCCGTCTTGATCTGCCCGGTCTCCAGGGCCACGACGAGGTCGGCGATGAAGCTGTCCTCCGTCTCTCCGCTGCGGTGGGACACGACCGCGGTGTAGCCCGCCTTCTTGGCCATGTCCACCGCTTCATAGGTTTCCGTCAATGTGCCGATCTGGTTGACCTTGATGAGGATGGAATTGGCAATCCCTCGCTCTATTCCCTTTTTCAAAAGCTTCGTGTTGGTTACGAAGATATCGTCCCCAACGAGCTGGACCTTCTTCCCCAGCTTGTCGGTGAGGAGCTTCCAGCCGTCCCAGTCGTCCTCCGCCATTGCGTCTTCCATGGAGATGATCGGGTACTTGTTCGCCCAGTTCACCCAGAAATCGACCATCTCCGAGGCGGAAAGCTCGCGTTTGTCTGATTTCTTGAACACGTATTTCTTTTTCTCCGTGTCATAGAACTCCGATGCGGCTGGATCGATCGCGAGCATGACATTGTCCCCGGGCTTGTAGCCGGCCTTTTCGATGGCCTGGAGGATGACCTCGATGGCCTCGTCATTGCTCTTCAGGCTGGGGGCGTAGCCGCCTTCGTCGCCGACGCCGGTGTTGTAGCCCTTGCCCTTGAGCACGCCCTTGAGGGTGTGGAAGATCTCCGCCATCATGCGGACCGCTTCCCGGATGGACGGGGCGCCCACGGGCATGATCATGAACTCCTGGAAGTCCACCGAGCTGTCAGCGTGCGCGCCGCCGTTGATGATGTTCGCCATCGGCACCGGCATGAGGGACGCGTGGTAGGCGCCCAGGTACTTGAAGAGGGGCACGCCGAGGAAGTCGGCGGCTGCCCGGGCCGTTGCCATGGAGACGCCGAGGATCGCGTTGGCGCCGAGCTTCGACTTCGTCTCCGTCCCGTCCAGCTCGATCATCGTGTGGTCGATGTCGATCTGCTCCAGTGCATCCAGGCCGACGATCTCCGCCGCGATCACGTTGTTGACGTTCTGCACTGCCTTCAGGACGCCCTTGCCGAGGAACCTCGCCTTGTCGCCGTCGCGCATCTCCAGAGCCTCGTGCTCTCCCGTGGACGCTCCCGACGGAACAGCGGCCCGCCCCATTGATCCGTCTTCCAGCACAACGTCAACTTCGACCGTCGGGTTTCCCCGCGAGTCGAGGATTTCCCGCGCTTCGACGTATTCGATGATACTCATGATTCCCCCTTCAGCGTGGCCGGAAGGCCGTTCTTTGGTTTGCCCCCAGTATGCCGACGGGGGCCGCAGGGTGTCAAGGAATCCGGTAAGCCAGGGCGCGACCGCGAATGTCGCCAGGGCGCGACCGCGAATGTCGCCAGGGCGCGACCGCNNAATGTCGCCAGGGCGCGACCGCCGATCGGCGACCGCGCATTGCGCGACCGGCCTGCTTGCTTTACATTTCTGGTCATGAACTTCCTCCTCACCGCCCAGATGATCGACAAGATCGCTTTTGCGATGGAAGACCAGAAGGAGCAGTTCTCCGTCGACGTGGAGACCGGAGAGCTGATCGCGGTTTCCTCACTCGGGGCGAAAGCGTCGGAGGACAGGTACGTTCGGCTCCCCCGCTGGAGCTCGGCGGAGGGGTTTCACCTCATGGAGAGCTTCGTCACCTCCCTGGACAACCCCGCCTACAGGGAGCAGCTCTCCCTTGCGCTCACCATGGGAAAGGGCGTGTTCCGCGCGTTCAAGGACGCGCTGAAACAGTCCAAGGAGCTGGAGAAGCTGTGGTTCACGTACAAGGAGCAGAAGCTTCTCGGCGTCATCGTGAGCTGGTACAACGCCAACCGTGAGGCACGCGGCCTTGCTCGGCTCCCCCTCGAGGTCGACGAGACCGACGAGCTCGTCCTGAGCGATTTCTCTTTTTCCTGGGAGGTCGGAACGCACCTGCCGGAGATCCTTACGCTCGACAGGGACGCCTTCTTCGAGCTCTTCCCCGACGACACCCCGGCGCGGCTCGCCGCGCGTCATGCGGAGAAACGGCGGGACATGCCGACACCCGGTTCGGACCTGTCCCCGCTTCTCCTCGTGGAGACGCCCGCAGGAGAGCTCGCCGGCTTCAGCTGGGGCGTCATCGAGGCGAAATCCGTGCACATCATCCAGGTTGCCGTCAGCCCGGAGTTTCGAGGAATCGGCCTCGGGGAGTCCCTCCTTCGGGAGTTCCTCGCCGCTATGCGGAAACGCGGCATGCTGAGGCTCACGACCGAGC
>PLNO01000277.1 GCA_003141795.1 Spirochaetaceae bacterium
CCGAGCTCGCGCGCAAGCTCGACGAGGAGCTCCGTGAGGACTTCCGCACCTTCTACGACGAGAGCGGCGCGATCGGACGCCGGTATCGAAGGCAGGACGAGGTGGGAACGCCTTTCTGCATCACGGTGGACTACCAGAGCAAAGAGGACCAGACCGTGACCGTCCGCTACAGGGATTCGATGAAGCAGGANNAGGGTCGGCACATGAGCTCGGCCTGGGATACGCTGAAGGAGAGGGGCTTCGTCAGCCAGTGCTCGAACGAGGAGGGACTGAAGAAGCTGCTGGACACGGAGCGGGTGACGTTCTACATCGGCTTCGATCCGACGGCGCCCAGCCTCCACATCGGCAACCTCTTGCAGATCCTCTTCATGGCGCACCTCCAGCGCGCGGGCCACAGGCCGATCGCGCTGGTGGGCGGCGGCACGACCCGCATCGGCGATCCGTCGGGGAAAACCGAGATGCGCAAGATCCTTCCCGTGGAGACCATCTCGGCGAACGCGGACGTCTTCCGCGAGCAGATCGGGCGCTTCCTCGATTTCAGCGATGGCAAGGCGCTCATGCTGGACAACGCGGAGTGGCTCGCGCCGCTGAACTACATCGAGTTCCTCCGCGACATCGGGCGGCATTTCTCGGTCAACAGGATGCTCACGTTCGAAACGTACAAGATGCGCCTGGAGACGGGGCTGTCCTTCATCGAGTTCAACTACCAGCTCCTCCAGTCCTTCGACTACCTCACGCTGTTCCGCAGGCACGGGTGTCGCCTGCAGATGGGCGGGGACGACCAGTGGGGCAACATCGTTGCCGGCATGGACCTCATCCGCCGGGTGGAGGGCGTGGAAGCGTTCGCCCTCACCTCACCCCTGGTGACCCGCTCTGACGGGAAGAAGATGGGCAAGTCGGAGAAGGGAGCCATTTACCTCGACCCCATCATGACCCCGCCGTACGAGTTCTACCAGTACTGGGTGAACGTGCCCGACGCCGACGTGGAGCAGTTCCTCATGCGCTTCACCTTCATTCCGGTGGCGGAGGTGAAGGAGCTGTGCGCGGTGAAGGACGAGCGGATCAATGACGCCAAGCGAAGGCTCGCGATGGAGATCACGACGCTCGTGCACGGTGAGAAGGCCGCACACGTGGCGGCGGATGCTTCTCGCGCAGCCTTCGAGTCGGGAGCGCCGGGGGATCTCTCGGGCATCCCGTCACTCGACGTCCCCCGCTCGGAGCTCGACGCCGGGATCGGGGTGGTCGATCTGTTCGTCCGCTCGTCGCTGTGCGCGACGAAAAGCGACGCACGGCGCCTCGTGAGTCAGGGGGGCGCGTACGTGGGCGGGCGGAACGTCACGGATATCGACGCGGTGATACACGCCGACGTCGCCGAGAAGGGGCAGATCCTGCTTCGCGCGGGGAAGAAGAGGTATTTCCGCATCGTGGTGCAATGAAGAAACTCAGGGAGACCGATTTCGGAAAGTACGTCATCGCAATCGCCCGAACGGTGCATCCCGTGCGGGCCGGGTTCGAAATCTGCGGGACCGTGCTCTTCGCGATGCCGTTTCTCGCCGCTTTCGCCATGACGCGCTCGGCCCCGCTGTACCTCTATCTCCTGTACCCCTTGCTGTTTCTCGTCTCCCACTTCGTCTGGTTCCGCCTCCCCTCGGTCGACCGTAAGGTCCGATGGATCCTCTTCTGGGGCACCCTCAGCCTCGTTGCCGCCCTCGGCGCGGGTTTCATGTACTGGAGCTACAGGGAGGCGAGCCTCCGCGGCGCTGACTTTCCCCCCCAGGGTTTCTTCGCCATCCCCCATTGGGTGAGCCCCAACATCGACGTCGCCTTTCCCACGGTTGCGGGGTATTTCCTTTTCCCCGCCGCGGCGGGATCGGCGCTGTACTGCCTGATCCTGGCGCTGTTTCTCAAGATCTACAAGAAGTACAGGGCGGAGGAGCATCGCAAAAGATCCCCCTCCGGAGGGCGCCAGATGTGAGCTCGGGTGTTCTCACCGTTGCCCTGATCGTCCTGCACGTCGCCTGCGGGATCCTGCTCGTGCTGACCCTGTTCCGAGGCCGTGCATCCCGCGGCGCCGCATTCCTCCTCGTGCGGGTCCCTGAAATACTCCTTACGCTGTGCACCGTTCTGTTCCTGTTCACCTACATCTACGCCACCAACGCGAACATGGACTACGTCCAGCGGTTCATGGCGACGCACGGAAACCTGCGCCTCGCCCCAAACAGCACCCAGGAGCGGCTGGAGGCGTGCCTGCGCTATCTGCCGCTGATCGCGCTGGATTCCCTCTGGTACGTCCTCGTGCGCATCAGGCGGCCGCTTGCCGCCCGTGGGGCGTTCGACGGGGCCCGGCCCGCCTCGACCTGGGGGCTTCCCCTGGCCATGCTTTCGGGGCTTCTCACCGCGCTCGCCTTTCCCTCGTTCCTCCGCGTCCAGGGCATTCCCGTGCTGGCATGGTTCTCACTCGTTCCTCTGATGCTCTGCCTCAGCGCCGCCCCGAAGGGGTGGGGGATCTTCTACGGCACCCTTGCCGGGGTGGTGCAGACGATGATCACCAACTACTGGCTGGGGACGTTCAACCTCCTCACGCTGCAGTTCGTCACCGTCGTGACGGCCATCGAGTACGTCCCCTTCATGGCCGTGGCGCTCCTCATCCTGCGGCGCAGCCCTCGCGGCGGATTTCTGGTACTGCCAATTGCCTGGACGGCGTTCGACTGGGTGCGATCCATGGGGTTCCTCGGCTATCCGTGGGGAATGCTCGGCACGTCGCAGTACGCCGTGATCCCGATGATACAGATCGCCTCCCTCACGGGGGTGTGGGGCGTCACTTTCGTCGTGACACTTGCCAACGCGGTCATCGCCTGGTACCTCTCTGGCGCGGCCTCGCGGTCACGTCGCGGGCCGGCGGCGCTGATTGCACTCGCCGTCTCTCTCGTCCTCACGCTGGGCTGGGCGGGTGTGCGGGCGGTCGGCGACTCCATGGCCAGGGCGCCGGCGCGCTCCGTGCGTCTGGCCCTCGTGCAGCAGAACGATGACCCCCGCA
The DNA here is from genome assembly GCA_003141795.1 of Spirochaetaceae bacterium. The sequence goes on from PLNO01000277.1 coordinate 3,038, forward strand.
AGGACGACTATCGCGAGGTCTACGACACGCTGCGGCGGCTCACCGATTCGTCGCTTTCTTCCCACCCCGACCTCGTGGTCTGGTCTGAGACCGCGTTCGTTCCCAACATCCGCAGATGGAGCCAGGAGGACCCCAAGGTGTTTCCGCTGGCGGCGCTGGTTCGTGACTTCCTCTCGTACCAGAAATCCACGCGGCAATGGCTTCTCACCGGCAACGACGACTACAGCCTCGTGAAGCGCGGTGGCGCGGAGGAGAGGCTGGACTACAACGGTGCGGTGCTCTTCTCTCCCGCCGGTGAACGCGTGGAGACCTACCACAAGATCCACCTCGTGCCGTTCACTGAATACTTCCCGTACAAGAAGCAGCTCCCCGCGGTCTACGCTCTCCTGCAGAGCTTCGACGCCTACCTCTGGGAACCGGGGGACAGGAGGGTCGTGTTCCACCACCCGAAGTTCGCCTTTTCCACGCCGATCTGCTTCGAGGACGTCTTCCCCAACGACGTGAGGAAGTTCGTCAGGGAAGGCGCCGAGGTGATCCTCAACATCTCGAACGATTACTGGTCCCTCACGGAGACCGAGGCGATGCAACACTCCGCGAACGCGATCTTCCGCGCCGTTGAGAACGGCAGACCCGTCGCGCGCGCCTCCGCCTCGGGACTCACCTGCGTGGTCGATCCCCGCGGCAGGATCCTCGCGAAAGCCCCGCTGTACGCGGAGAGCAGGCTCGTCGTCGACGTGCGTCTGGCGCCGGCCGGGCAGACCCTGTACACCCGTTGGGGCGACTGGTTTCCCGTCGTTCTCCTCGTCTCACTCGGCGTGATGCTCATCGGAGGTCTGGCACGGCGCCGCGAACGGTAGGGGTCATGATCCGTCGCCTCCACGCCGAGCTTCTTGCGGAGTACGGGCCGCAGGGCTGGTGGCCCGTGCCGGGCCGGGCGGGCAGGCGGGGCTTCGACGGCAGAGGCTACCATGCCGGCGATTTTCTCACCCCGCGTGTTCCCCGTGACAGGTTCGAGGTCGTGATGGGCGCGGTCCTCACGCAGAACACCGCGTGGACGAACGTGGAGACCGCGCTGCGGCGCCTCAGGGAGGCCGGCATCCGCCTGCCCGCGGACGTTCTGTCGTGCCCGCCGGCGCGCCTCGGATCGCTCATCCGATCGTCTGGCTACTACAACCAGAAGGCGCTGAAGCTACGGGGGATAGCCGTGCTCTTTCAGGCCGCACGTGCGCTCAGCCCCGCGGGCGGGCCGTCGCGGGATGCCCTTCTTGCCCAGTGGGGCGTCGGGGCGGAGACCGCGGACTCAATTCTTCTCTATGCATTCCAGAAGCCGGTATTCGTCGTGGACGCATACACGCGGCGCATCCTCGGGCGGATGGGGCTGATCGAGGGCAGGGAATCATACGGAGCCATCCAGGGGATGTTCCACGCAGCACTGTCGCCCCGCCACGAGCTCTTCAACGAGTACCACGCGCTCATCGTCGAGCACGCAAAACGGCATTGCCGATCGACTCCGGTGTGCGTCGGATGTCCTGTGCGGACATGCCGTCACAGATCTTCGAACGGAACTTGAACGTGCGCGGGATTTCCGCCACAATGCGCTCCCATGGCATACACCGAAGCGCGCTGCATCGTCGTCTGCGGACATCTCTGTCTGGATTTCATACCGGGCTTTCCTGACGCTGGTGAGGGCAAGGACTGGTTCCGACCGGGAAGCCTTTCGCTCGTAGAGGCCCCCGTGATGGCAACGGGCGGTGCCGTGTCCAATGTCGGGCTCGCGCTGCATCGACTGGGGCTTCCCGTGCGCCTCGTGGCGAAGATCGGAAACGATCCCCTGGGACTGATCGTCCTTGACCGCGTGTCGGCCATGGGACGGGACCTCGCATCGGGGGTCACGCCCGTCGACGGTGAGGTTACCTCCTATTCGGTGGTGATCAATCCGCCGGGGATCGATCGGATCTTCTTCCATTGTCCCGGCGCGAACGATACGTTCACGGATGCCGACGTTGCCGACTCGCACATGGAGAACGCCTCGCTTTTCCATTTCGGCTACCCGCCGCTCATGAAGCAGATCTGGAGTGACGGCGGGGTCCGCCTGCACCGCCTGTTCTCCCGCGCGAAATCCAAAGGCGCTCTGACCTCCCTCGACATGAGCCTTCCCGATCCCTCGAGCCCTTCCGGCCGCATCGATTGGAAAGCGTTCCTCGGCCGCGTGCTTCCGGCGGTCGATATCTTCGTGCCCAGCGTGGAGGAGCTCCTGTTCATGACGGACAAGCCGGCTTTCGCCCGCATGAGCAGCACGGGGGGAGGGGATGCGGTCATCCGCGCCGTCACCTTCGCGGAGCTCGACCGGATGGCGGAGCCCGCACTGAGCGCGGGCGTGTCCGCGATCCTCATCAAAGTGGGGGACAGGGGTGCTTATCTCCGCACGGGGAGCCGTGGGCTGCCGGGGATCTCGGGATGGGAGAACAGGGAGCTGTACACCCCGGTTTTCTCCGTCCCCCGTATCGGGGGGACCACGGGTGCCGGGGATTCGACGATCGCGGGATTTCTTGCCTCGGTGGCGCGGGGCCTTTCCCCCGAGGATGCGCTCACCATGGCTGTGGCCGTGGGCGGATGCTGCGTCGAGGCCCCCGATGCGACCTCGGGCATCCTGCCGTGGGAGAAGACGATTGATCGTGTCAGTCAGGGCTGGGCCCGTGCCGCGGTCACCGTTTCCGAACCGGGATGGCGCACCACGGGCTCCGGGCTCTGGCACGGGCCGCTGGATCGGGGGTAGAGCCCCGCTTCAGTTCCCCGAATCGAAAACGGTCTTTCCCAACTCGTACTGCTTGAGGTTGACGTTGTTGCGGTACGACGCAATGTCGCTCATTTCCCTCTCCAGCTCCTTGAACCTGTAGGCGAAGGCGCCCTCCTGCTCCTGTACGATGGGCTCCGCTCCCATCGACGCTGCAAGACGGTCCACGATGCGCGATGCCGCGGCCGGCAGGTTTTTGGGGTCCAGCGCGGTGCCCGTGGGGCGAACATCGCGGGCGTCCACGTGGGAAGGGGAGGAGACGATCTGGGAGAGCACCCTCCTGCGCAGCGCTTCGGTACGCAGCGCGGCGTTCTTCCGATCGAGCCGGATTTTCCTGAGCAGCGGGACGAGGAAAAAGACAACGGAGAACACGACCGGCACGATGCCGAGCGCGATTTCGAGGACCGGCACGGGGCTGGCGCCCGCCTTCAGCAGCAGATTGCCGGTGAAAGAATAGAGCATCGGTCCGTTCTTCGCGAGAGCCGCCATTCCCTGTGTGATGCTGATCACGAGGAAATACGAGCCGAATGCGAGGTTGAACACGTTGAAGAACGTGATCCAGCCGTTCGTGCGCTTCTTGTTTTCGGAAAAAGGCACGAGGCGCTTGGTGGCGGGGTTGAGCAGCGAGGCCTGACCGACTGACCTCTGCTCCGACTCGGAGGCGCGCATGAGGGAGGGAAAAGTGTAGATGACCGTGCCGTTGTCCGTCACGCCGGGCTCCCCCTCGAACTCCAGGAGGAAACGGTTGAGGAGAGCATTGGCGGGGCCGCTTTCCTGCCCGGTGAGCGCCATGAACTCCTCCAGCGTGATGACCCCCTTGTGGCTGCGGACGTAGGAGATGACGTGCTTGCGTTCCGCCTCCTCCCAGCCCTGGTTCGGGTCTCCGTCGCCGAAAACGTAACCGAACACCTCCTTATAGAAGGCGCGGCCCTCTTTCTGCTGTTTTTTCCGGGGGTCCTTGAAGAGGCTGGACCAGAACCACATGCGGAGCAGCAGGTCCAGGAGGCGCATGACGAGGTACATGCCCCCGAAGCCGCCTCCGTCGCGGTCCCGCCCGCCCCTGTTGCCGTCCTTGTTGGCCATGCTGGCGGCGAAGGAAGCCACGATGGCGAGCACGCCCAGAGCGACGAACAGGACGAAGTAGCCTACGAGCATCGTGACGATCCAGATCTTGAACAGAAGGGTGAGCACGCGACCGGCCTGGCGGGAGAAGGCCTTCCAGAAGCGCCGCATGCCGGGCCGGAACCCACGCAGCGTGCTTTGCATGCCGGAGGGGAAGTAGTACAGCAGCTCGCCGGATTCAGTGACCTTCAGCCGTCCTGCGTACTCGTCAAGGGCGGCTTTTGCGGCCTGCTCGACCTGGTATTTCGGAAGCCCGGTGCCGGCGATCATGTCAGCGACCGTCGATTCGCCGCTCTTCTTTTTCAGGAACGAAACAAGCTGGTCCTCCACCTTGGCCAACGGAAAATCATATATTTTCGGTGAGATCGCCACGCCATTCCTCCCGTGCTGTTCTGATGCTCCATCTGCAACGATACAGGAAAGATCCGTCAATGGCAAACAGTCCCGTCATGCGGCGGCACTTGACAGACGGGGTCGGATAGGTTCATAACTTGTTTCGCGTGAAACATTTGGATAATCCGGAGGTACGTACCGTTGGCCAGGAATCTCTCGGCTGAGAAAAGCGACAGGCAGGGCGAGAAAAGGCGTCTGCGCAACAAGATGATCAAGAGCAGGGCGAAGACCCTCGTGCGGGATTTCGTGGAGCTGGTGGATGGGAAGAAGAAGGATGAGGCGCAGAAAGCCCTCGTCGAGCTCTCCTCTTTCCTGGACAAGGCCGTGACGAAGGGTGTCTATCACAAGAACACCGCCGCCCGCAAGAAGTCCAGGATGGACCACCTGCTCAGCGGTCTGAACGCATAGTCGGGCCGACGCCGTGGCCAGGGAAAAGCTTTCCAAGGCCGAGATCGTCGAAAACATCTACCCTCTGGTCAAGGTGAGTAAGAAGAACATCCACCGCATCGTGGATCTGTTCTTCGACCAGATCAAGGCAGGGCTTCTCGAGGACAGGGTCATCGAGCTGCGCGGCCTCGGCACCTTCGAGATCCGTACCCGTAAGGGACGCAAGGCGCGCAACCCCAAGACGGGTGACTCCGTCGTGATCCGCAATCACGGGGTCGCTCATTTCCGCCCCGGCCGGGAGCTCAAGCAGAAGGTCTGGGAACTGAGGAGCTGAAATGCTCTCCACGCCCTCACAGAAGCCCGTTGTCAGCGCCTTTGCGCACCTGGGGTTGCTTGTCCTTTCGGCGGTCGCGTTCGCACTCTCATTCCCCAATCTCCTCTCGGTCAACGGCCTGTTCCCGGTGGGGTTCATCTGCCTGATCCCCGCGTTCGTGGTCGTGAGGAAGGCGCGGTGGCCCGCCATGCCCTTCTACGGGTTGTTCTTCGGCTACGTGTCCTACGCCCTTTTCAACTACTGGTTGGGCACGTTCCAACCCGTCACGCTTCTCGTCGTTCCCCCCATTTACGCCGCGTATTTCCTCGTGGTATTTCCGGCGCTGAAGCTCGCGGACAGGCTTTTTCCCCGCCACGGCTACATACTCCAGGCCCTGCTCTGGGTGTGCTACGAGTACTTCTTCAAGACGAGCGGGTTCCTCGCGTATTCCTACGGGAACCTCGGCTACTCGCAATGGTCGTTCCTCCCCTTCATCCAGATCGCCGATGTGGTCGGCGTCTGGGGGATCTCCCTGCTCGTGGTCTTCCCCTCGGCCCTCCTCGGCCGCGCTCTCTCCGACGGCTTCGCATCGTTCACGGCGGAGTGGCGGCGCTACGTGCCCTCCGCGGCGGTGTACCTCGCGCTCTTCCTTGCCGTGATCGGGTACGGTCTCGTCGCGCCCGTCGATACGCGCGCCGACCGTCAGTGGAAGGTCGCCCTCGTGCAGCCGGACGTCGACCCCTGGAAGGGCGGTTACACGGCCTACCGCGAATCCCTTGACGCGCTTGAGCGTCAGAGCACGAAGGCCGTGCAGGAGAAGCCCGAGATAGTCGTGTGGTCGGAGACGTCCTTCGTGCCGGCGATCGACTGGCACACGCGCTACAGGCCGGACACCCAGACCTACGGCCTCGTGCAGGAGCTGCGGGCATTCCTGGGATCGCAGCCGATGCCCTTCCTCGTCGGCAATGACGACGGCCAGCTCAAACGCGTCGCGGAAGGCCAGGAGACCAGGGTCGACTACAACGCGGCGATCCTCTTCGAGGGTGACCGCATCGTCGACACCTACCGCAAGCTCCACCTCGTGCCCTTCACGGAGAGCTTCCCGTTCCAGGACACGCTCCCCG